>PEYW01000003.1:0-8113 GCA_002774225.1 candidate division WWE3 bacterium CG08_land_8_20_14_0_20_43_13
CATTAATATAAAAATCAACTTTTTTGACTCCTACATTGTCAGACGCGCTTACCCGAATAGTGAGTATTCTGTTGCGGAAAACATAACTACCATCTACAGGGCTTGTAATAGAAACTACTGGCGGTTGAGTATCAACTACCGGTGTTGGGGTTGGTGATGGGCTGGGTGAAGGAGTTGGACTAGGCGTTGGAGTGGGAGGTACAGATTGCGAAACCGCGTTAGCGGCATTTACCCGGCCAGCTGACCAGTAAATTCCTGTTCCGGGAATTTTATCAGCAGTTGATTCTATTCGCGCCCTAACTGAATATGCGGACTGGTTATAACTGGAAGTCCAGACCAATCCGGCGACCCCAGCCACCATTGGTGTGGCCATAGAAGTACCGGAGGCAAATTTGTAACAAACAGTTCCGTAACATTCAGGCTGTGGGTTGGAATTGCTTGTCGCGTCTTTCCATGTAGAAAAAACATATACTCCTGGGGCGGCTATATCCACCCATTTTGAACCATAACTTGAAAAATATGCCCTGCTGTCCCGATTGTCGGTTGCCGCCACGGCAATGGAATTTGTATATGCCGCCGGATATGTTTTGGATGGGTTGTTCGAGTTTCCAGCCGCCGCGACAACTATAACCCCCTTGTTCCAAGCGTAATTTACCGCATTTTCTAAAGTGGTAGACGACGCGGGACCGCCTAAGCTCAAATTGATAACTTTAGCTCCATTATCGGCCGCCCAAATAATGCCGCTGGCTATCCAGGAATAAGCTCCTGAACCGCTGTCATTCAACACTTTGCCGTTAAGCAGTAAGCACCCCGGACAAACTCCCGCTACCCCGTCACCGTTATTAGTTGCCGCCGCCACAATGCCGGCAACATGGGTTCCATGACCATAGACATCAGTGGTTCCTGATGCGGAAGTGGTAAAATCTTGCCTATCAACAACCTTTCCAGCTAAATCAGGATGACTTTCGTTAATACCGCAATCAAGAATAGCGACTTTTACCCCATCTTGAGTTGTGTCCCACGCCGTTGGTGTATCAATATCGGCATCTACCTTTCCAACGACGCCATTTATTGTTTGGCCGATATTTTCTAATCCCCATTGCCTATCAAAGTGAGTATCGTTTGGAGTGGACAATGCTTGGGCGTAGTAGTCTAATTCCGCGAACTCAATATTGGGGTTTCTTAATAAAGCGTTTAGTATCGCATCCTGAAACACTTCGGGAACCTTAAGAATTAGTACATCTAGCTTGTCAATCCTTTTAAGTATATTTGCAAAGTAACTGTCTACTTGCTTGTCCATTTCTTGTTGAGAAGTGCTTGGCTTAAATTTAACCAATATTTGTCCAGGGACGCGGTCGTTAATTTGAGCCTTTGCCTTTTTCGGAAGATTTAACAAACCAAAAAGAGAAAATAGAAATAAAGTAAAGAGGGGTAAAGCTGCTAACTTTTTCATATAAATTCATTATACGCAAAATATCTTGAGAATTGCAATATGGGTATTCCTAACCTGTTGGTATGATCCTAGGTGACTATGTTATTATGGCCTGCCATTCTGAAGCTCTTGCCTGTCGGCAGGCAGGTTAGCGAAAGATGGCTCTCCCTAGTAGACTTGTTGTTTATCAACAAAAAGATTGAATTTGATTTGGGTTTGGTTGCGTGGCAAGTAATGATGTATAATTACACTATGGATTTCGAGGAACTTATTAAGATAACTAGAGAATTATACGCAAAATATGCTGAATCCGATAAGAAACGGTTGGGTAAAGAGTGGGATAGAGGAGAGTACGCGAAAGCTCTCGCGGCAGATGTTGGAGCTTTAATAAAACTAACTATGGTAGCTGATGGTCTGCGGGATGTTGAGAATTTGGATGAAAAGATGAAGCATGAATTTGGTGATTGTTTGTTGGCTCTAGTAATAATAGCGGATAAATATGGAGTAGATATTGAACAGGCTTGCAAGGACACTGCTAAGGAGTTACACAACAGAGCTTCTTTAAACGAATTAGCAAAATCACATAGTTTATAGAATTGCTTACTGTCGACTTGCATCTGTTTGATACTAATGCACTACGATCAACCGCCATATACCCTAGGCCTAGGCTCATATTCCGGCGTTGATCAGGACAGAATCCGCGTCGAGACGGTTTGTTCCAACCAATTTCGCAATGACTTTGCTGGGGGTAATTAGTACACAGAAACAGAAATTGAGCCGTTTCTTCAACCAACCGCTATCATGAAATACGTCAAGGCTATTGACAACTCTTGTTGCAACCAAATTAGTTGGAAAATTATGCAACTATTTAATCGAGGTGAACTTCATTCTTACTGCACTTCTCTCCACATTCCCAAAACAATGAAACCGTGGGTGGGGGGGCAAGAAATTGATAGAGCGTTAGTGGAATTCAAAAATAGCATACAAGCGAGCTAGTGACATCTTTCGTATCATTATGATACGATTATGATATATGAATGATACGAACCTAAATGCGCGACAAATCAAAATTATTGAATATTTAGCGAGTAACCCCCCTCAATCCCGGGCAGCTATTACTAACGCTGCCTTCGGTAAAAATGTTTCTAGAGTTACTGTAATACGAGATTTAAATGACCTTGTTACTAAAGGTTGGGTTACCCAATCAGGCCACGCGAAAAACACAGTGTATTTTCTCTCTTCTGATAAAGAACTTTTTGTTCAGGTTGATATTGAAAGTTACTTTTCAAAAAGTGTTGATCAACGAGTAGCCCGGTACACTAATTTCAATTTTGATGTTTTTGATAAACTGGAAAATATTTTCACTAGAGAAGAGCTTGGGGTTTTTGAGAGCGGAAAGCAAGTACTTGTTAGCAAGTTCAAAGAACTTGATAAGTCACTACTAAAAAGGGAGTTGGAGCGTTTTACTATAGATCTAAGTTGGAAATCCTCTCAAATTGAAGGTAATACCTATTCTTTGCTTGAGACGGAGGAACTAGTTAAGAACAAAAGAGAAGCGATAGGTCACAGTAAAGAAGAAGCAGTTATGATTCTTAACCACAAAAATGCTTTCGATGCTATTTTGGAGAATAAAGAGAAGTTTAGCGTAATTTCTTTAACCGATATTAGAACTCTCCATTCAGTTTTGGTAAAAGATTTAGGTGTAACCACAAATATTAGAGAACATGGCGTAGGTATTACTGGCACTAGATACAGACCGCTAGATAATAAATGGCAAATCGAGGAGGCGTTAGACAAACTGCTTCTAACCGCTGGTAAAATTAGTAATATTCCAGAGCGCTCGTTTTTGTTTTTATTAATGATTGCGTATATTCAACCTTTTGTTGATGGTAATAAAAGAACAGCTCGAATGGTAAGTAACGCGATACTTTTAAGTAATGGGTATTTTCCCTTGTCGTATAGAAGTGTTAACGAAGTGGATTATAAAAAAGCGCTAATTTTGTTTTACGAGCAGAATAACCTTTATTATTTAAAACGGATATTTCTTGAGCAGCAACAGTTTGCGATTGATAATTATTTTCCCGAGTTTCCCACTTTCTAGTCGAAGAAATAAATATATTGTTTTAAAGGGAAATTTGATGTAGAAATGGGGTGTGAAACCACACTACCAAAGAATTAGAAGGGTTAAGACACATTCAGGCAGCACCGCTATTCAAGTTGGTACATACCAAGGAAAGAGATTCCTCTTAAGTAAACATATTGGTTCAGCTAAAGACCCTATCAAAATTGAAGAGCTGGAAGCTCTGGCTCATGAATTTATCAATTCTCATTCTCCTCAATTAACTTTTAACTTTAATCCCCAGTCGGAAGAAATTCTCTTTAAACGAGGAGTCAGAGTTACTCACAGTTGTTTGCAAACTGCCTATGACTACTTAAGTCGTATTTACCATATACTAGGTTTTAGCCGTCTTGATAGTGACATCTTAAAACACTTCGCCATAATCCGAGTTTTAGAACCAGCCTCCAAGATAAAATCTATTGAACTCCTCAACAAATACTTTAATCTTAACTACAAGAAAACTACCACTTTTAGGGAATTGGCCAAATTAGGAAATCTAAAAGAAGCTGTTCTTCGAACCGCTGTTCACTATGCTGCCACCCATTTACATTTTGATTTTTCCCTAGTCTTTTATGATGTGACTACTCTATACTATGAAACCCATCACGGAGATGATTTCCGAGCTAATGGTTTTTCCAAAGATAACAAAATTAACCAGCCACAGATTCTTATTGGATTAGTGGTTAACACCGATGGCTTTCCCATTTACTACGACATCTTCAAGGGTAATACCTTTGAAGGAAAAACCATCATTCCGGTAATGGGGGAAATTAGAGAGAAATATGGAATTAAGAAGTTGACAGTGATTGCTGACGCGGGAATGTTGAGTAAAGAGAATTTAGGAGAGCTGGAACGATTGGGTATTGATTATGTGGTAGGGACTAGGATGGGAAAACTAACCCTTAAACAGGTAGAGAGTATTGCTGGGAGTCTCGATCAGATCGATAAACAGATTATTCGTATAGGAGATACTTTGTATGAATACTCAACGAAAAGAGCCCAGAAAGATAAGAGTGACAACGACAAACAAGTGGAAAAAGCTCTGTATTTGTTAAATCATCCTGGAAAAGTGCTTAGAAGATCGCAGTTTCTAGTTAATATCGGTAAAAAGACCTTTAATTTAAACAGCGATCTGATTGAAAAACATCGGCTCTTGGAAGGGATCAAAGGATACAAAACTAATATCACCCATATCCCCGAAGCGCTGTTAATTGCGAGATATCATGATCTATGGAAAATTGAACAGTCTTTTAGGATTGCCAAATCAGATTTAGAAGCCAGACCTATTTATCACCGCAGGAAAGATTCTATCGAGTACCATATTCTGATTGTTTTTGTAGCTTTGTGCCTGGGAAAGGTTATCGAGCGAGAGACGGGACAATCCATCAGAAAACTAATGGATGAGCTAAAAGATAAATGGACAGTCACGCTAGTTGATGAGATATCCGGTAATACTCTAGAACTATGTCTTGATCACAAACCGCACTAATTGGGAAACTCGGGAGCAGCAACAGTTTGCGATTGATAATTATTTTGTGTGAATTTGTTTTGGGCGGCTCCCTTTAATAAACTTATTCATCAACAGAAAGGTTGGGTTTGGTAGGTTTTAGAAATTAAAAAATTCTTTTTGGGGCATCGCAAAAATATGATTGGACTGGCGATTCACGGTCTTTATGTAAATCCATCTCCGTGGAGAGATTTGATCTTTGGCCCCAGTTAGAGGGATTAAGCATATCTTCACGACTAGGTGGATGTTGTTCTAAACGCTCAATAAGTTCCGCGCAATGTAAATTAGGAAAAGAGGCTGTAATGTTAGTAATAAAGTATCGCCCAACTACGTGGTCGGTGCTTGCGCCAGTTCCGGGACCGAATCTTGGGGGATCCTGATAATTTCCACTCTTAAGATAAGCATTGATTGCTTCTGGTGGTGGTTGCTCGTGTGGAGCAGCTGTAAAATCAGATATATCTGGGTTTAGTTTAGGTATTGTTTCCGCTATACCTAACTTTGCCACTGCTTCGTAAGAAGCAAGATCACATAATCCCTCTGTTAAAGCATTTCTCACTCGCCAATCATCGCTAATTGCAGAAATTCTTCTATCAATTATTGTGTGGGCCAATTCGTGACCGACAACATGTAGACTTTCGTCCGCCGCGAGATTAACAATTACTTTATTTTTTCCTCTGTCGATATAAAAAGTACCAGCTTCCGGGCGATATTTATTGTGAGTTATAAAAAAGTTATGCTCATCATCTAAAGGTGTATTGGTAATTTTTTGGATAGAGGTAGCCAGCATTCGCAAACGATCAAATTGTGGATCATGTTTTTTCTCTGTACTAATTAGGGTATCTGGTCGTGGCTGATTACTTTCGTCATGGATCATAAATGATAGTTCCAGTATATTACCTTTAAAACCTCGCTCTAGCTATTTGGTGTTTGAATGCCGAGAAATGCTATAGAGATAGATTGAGGAGTTGGCTTATTAGGTGGGATAATCCACCTGCGCCAGGGCTTCGGCAATTGAGTTTGGTTTAGGCTAACCTGAGCTTATTGTAGTAATCTAGTACCTTTTCTGCCCAGTATTCTTGCTCCTGGGTAGTGGTAACTCCTTGTATTAGTTTAACTACATTATCACCAAGTATTTCTTTAGCTTTATTTAGAAAGACTAACCCTGTTTCCTTGTCTTTTCTAGCTAAGCTTAAGGTTGCACGGTATAGGTTAGCCAAAGCATCTGCTTTTTCACTATTTTTATTCATTTCCATAATTCTTGGAATATAACTTTACAAATTTCTTCAAATTTCTTTCTTCTTTGAGGATCAATGATTTCTAAACCAGTATTACTAAGGCGAGGGCGAAGATTCAAAACAGCTGTCATATCAACCATCTTATCTTTAAAATTTATACCACCACCCCAAATATTATCTTGTTTGCTGCCCTTTTCTAGTAGTATCTTTTCACCATCAGCGTGAAGTTCTGTTCCGATCACTACCCAACCGGTTTCTAAATCGGCTGTTACTTTTACATAACTTCCGTATTCTTTTTGAATTTTATTTACTTCTTTTACTATTAGTGGTCTGTTTGTGTCTATCACGCAATAATTTTAGCATGTTTTTAGTTAATTTGGCCTGTCGTGAGTAAGCAGAACTATATGCAAACCCGTGGCTTGCCATTCTGAAGCTCTTGCCTGTCGGCAGGCAGGTTTCTAAGTATTCACGGCTTTATTAAACATACGAAAGGATATTATTGATATTAACTGGTGCAAATGTGGCATTCGGATACGCTTTTAAAAATTGCTTCGGGACCGAAGCGACATCTTTCCATTTACATTCAAAGGCGGAAACATTTGGACCGCTTTTTTCTATCACATCAATTTCTTGCCCTGTTCGTGTCCGCCAAAACATAATCTCCGGAGGAAAAATTTCCAAAGAACCTTTTTTCATCCGCTCGCCGACAAAAAGGTTTTCAAAAATTGCTCCCTTATCATCGCGTTTTGACATAGGCGAAGCAATATCCACTAAAGCATTACGAACACCTATATCTAGAAAAAATATCTTGAAACCTTTCTTGATCTCATTGCGCGGATTATTGGAAAAGGAGTAAATTCTTTTGATGATAAAGGACTGCTCAAGAAGTCTTAGGTAGCGATTTACTGTTGCTCGCGTGATACCGAGGCCTTGAGATAGTTTATTTATTGATACCGTGGAACCAATTTGCAATGCCAACATTTTGAGTAAGTCTTCAAAAATCTTTGGGTTACGAATGGCCTCAAAAACGAAAATATCTTTATATAGATAATTGGTGGCAATATTTCGTATGGAAAACAGTTTTTCTTCAATCGTTTCAGATGCGATAACGGCGGGGTATAACCCAAACTGCATAACATTGAAAAGATCCGCCTCGCAAAAATCTGGATACGCGGAAGTCACTTCATTCAAAGAAAGTGGCAAGAGAGTAAATTCGTAGGCTCGACCAGTCATCGGCTCTTTAATTTTATTTGCAAGATCAAATGATGAAGAACCGGTGGCGATTATTTGTATTTCAGGATATGTATCATGATATGCTTTAAGAATACTCCCAATATTTTGAATTGTTTGGGCTTCATCAAATACTACGATTTTTTTCCTCTTAGTTAATGGCAAAAGTTTATCCGGCTCACCTAGCACAAAATGCGCTCGCACATCTGCTAGTTGGCAATCGTAATACTCTCCTCCCTCGCCATATTCGTTAATAATTTTCTTGGCTAGTGTGGTCTTACCCGACTGCCTCGGGCCTAAAATGACCACCAATTTGCCTTTGAACAATACGGGAGTAATTTTTTCTTCAAGATCACGTTTAAACATCTTCATGCGGATATTATAGCAAATTGCTACTAAACGAGCAAATTGTAATAATAGCTTAAAAAGGCTTTACTTTAGGGATATTTTCCGGTAATTTTAAATACCATTTCCCCCAAAAAGTGCGATTTGATTGAAACAGCAATCCGAAGAATAATAGGCTTAATAGACATATATGTTGGTATAAGTAGGGGTTTGTTTTGTTATTACGCCTCAATCTAATAAAATCT
>PEYW01000003.1:8293-9648 GCA_002774225.1 candidate division WWE3 bacterium CG08_land_8_20_14_0_20_43_13
AGGCAAAAGAAAAGGCCGAACCAGCATCGTTGCTGTGTTCGACCTTGTGAGTGGTTGGTGCTGACTAGAACTTAAAGTCTGGTCCAACCTCGTACTTGTACGGCCCCCAGGCATCGCCTAGATTGAGCGGGAGCATGATCCGTGAAATCTGATCAGCACCCAGTCCCAGGCGGGTCCAAGCACGCTTGGTTCGTTCATGCCGTACTTCCGCAGAAGCCGGCTGTACTCAACCTTGCTGACCCGCTCGTCACATTTTGCGGGTTGGGCGGCGTACTGGCCAGTAACGGTCAAAGTGCTCTGGCCGTCGTAGCTCATCTCAACCCGTAGTTGCATTCCCTTGACGAAAATCTTTTTTTCCAACATGTTTTCCTTTCCTCCGCACTCGGTGTAATAGCTCTTGCTAATGGCGATGTAACCCCAAATCAGCAGAGCAACGATTCCGATAAGACTAATCCCTATCAGAATTTTCTTTTTCAATTAGTCCTCCTTGGCATTCACGCAGGATCGTTGTACGGCCAAAGCGATTGACCGCAGTCGCAAAATGCATTGTGCTTTGCCTGCAAGCGCACTTTAGCCGCTTCCAAGTCACCCTCTTTTTCGGGGTTGTAGCCTTCTGAACTACCCCAAAGGCCATCGGTTGGGCAAACTGCCCACAAGGTTGCTCTCGGGGTTACCCAGTCCTCCGGCGGCTCGCTCCAGCCGAACTGACTCTCCTCTCTGATGGCGAACAAATCAGCACCGCAACCGCATTCCTCATCGTGCTTGGTTTGGAGCCTCATCTTCGCCCTTTCCAGATCAACCTGGTTGCCAACATAGAACAACTCTCGATCATACCAGGCGTGGTTAGGGCAACCAGCTTCCAGATAATCAACACCCCAGTCGTCTTCTGGATAGCCGTACTCCCCCTCTTCTTCTGGGGGACCTTGCTCAGCCTCGATTTGGCGCTGATCGGCGGCTGGGTCATCGGTAGAAAAAATGCCTGCTGGCCCGAGATAAGGATATTCGCTCATTTTATTTCCCCTTCCCATTGTCTTCAATTGTAACTTCCAACCAAAGCGTTGCGGCTTTTTCCAGAGCCTTGGCCGCCTTTTCCCTGCGATCACGCTGTCGTTCGTAGGACAGGCAGATAGCCAGCGTTAGGGGCAGGGCGATGAAGGTAGCGATACAGACCGCCTCGAAAGCGTACTCGCTCCCGATCCCAAAGACCAGGATCACGAAGAACGCAAACGAGAAAAAGGCCGTCTCAGCGACGAGTGAAATTCCATTTGCCACCTTCGGAAATCGATCGTAAAATCTTTCCCAGACTTTCATTTTCACCCTTTCTTTTAAAGTTGCTTGCGAAATTACCTTAACTC
>PEYW01000001.1 GCA_002774225.1 candidate division WWE3 bacterium CG08_land_8_20_14_0_20_43_13
ATTCCAATGTAATTTTTTTCTAATTTTTTGGCCGCTACGGCAGTTGTGCCACTGCCGACAAAAGGGTCAAGCACAACCGCATTTTTTGAAAACGCGGAAAGTTTGATTAAATATTCACATATCGCCAATGGTTTAACGGTCTTGTGATCATTGTATTCGCCTTTTTCTTTTTTTGTTGGTTTAGGCAAAAGAAATGTTTTATCTATCAATTCGTTGATACTGTCAACTGTAAAAACATTTGCCGGATACATACCGTCGCCAATCCTTACATTTGTGTTAAATAAACCAACTTCATGTTTAAGCATATTATTCAAGTATGTTTGATCGACCGGTTTTTGAGCCATCGCAATTGGTTCAAAGCAGGATTTGATTTGTGGTGTTTTCCAGCCATTTAATTCTTCTTTTAATTCTTCTTTTGCTTTTTCGTCGATATTCATTTTTTTAATAAAGTGCCCCATCCCCATGGCCTTGGCTTGGTTTTGAGTATAAAGCCACATAAAAGTGTCTCTAATTTCAAAACCGGCATCATCAATAGCGCAGGCCATACGGTGATAAAGTCTCGGGCTAGAAAATGAAAAGAAGAGACCGCCTGGTTTTAGGATCCTAAAAATTTCTTCAGAAATTTTTAAATACCATGTATAAAATTTTTTACCTTGTTCGCGATCAAATTTCATACCGGCAGGAAGAGACGTAACTGTGTACTGATTATTTTGGTTTGATACCTCTTCATGATTCCAGTTATTATCAAGTTTGTCTAAAAAATACGGTGGGTCAGTTAGAGCAACATCAATTGAATTACTTTCAATTTGAGGAAGCAATTCTAAAGTATCAGCGCAAATTATTTTGTTTATAAATTTTTTATTTTTCATGTTTTACTTTTTAGAATTAAAATATTTAACTTCAAATTCTTTATTTAGTATTTTATAAATTTTCTTCCTCACATCTTTATCAAAGTTTTTAACAAAATTTGCGTCTGCTAATTTGATGACTCTTCCTTTTTCGTCATAAACCCATCTGTTTCTGTCAGCTCTATTGCATTTTTGGCATTGAGGAATAATATTACCGGCAACGAGTGGTTTGTTCGGATCCATATGCGATTTTTGTAGAATAGTTTTTGTTGCCGGCCAGTGAAAATGCGGTTTTCCTTCTTGCGAACCACAAGTGGCGCAACGGAAATTATACCTTTCCTTTATCTCATCCCAGTCTTCAGTTTCAGTTATTCTGTGCCCCCTTTTAAAACCAGGATACGGTTGTTCTAATGTATAGAGTTGATACGATCCTCTTTTTATTTTAAAAACGATATTATCTCTGCCACCGGCAACTATCCACCAGCCAGCTTGGGCGCCTAAATGGCGTGCCTGTTGCACATCATTTGTATTTGGATAGTAATCTCTAACAAATTTAGTAAGCTCTTCTTTGCTAACTTTTCTGGTTTTAGGATAATTGTAAGTGAGATAAACCAAAACTAGCGCGTCCTTTGTAAATTTTCCTTTTGAAGCATAAAGTTTTGGCAGTTTAACCCCAAACTGTTTTAAGTATTTTTCGTGGTATTCACTAATAGTTTTGTAAATACTTTCTATCAATTTCTTGTTTAAAACTAGGTTATCTGGCATACTTTATAAAGTTTATGTCAATATAGTAATTTTAGCATGATTAGTAGTTGCCCAGCCCCTCATATTCCGGCGTTAGCAATCCCTTTATAAACATAATTCCGTACCAAAGGTGAGTGGCGAAAATGGCTGGTATTACCAGGAGAGCTTCTGCCAGTCGGCGGGATTTTTTGTAGACTTGATACCCCGAATATATTAACAAGCAACAGTAAGCGGTGACGCAGAGCAGATAAGCGAACATTAAGGGAGGAAACACTACTCCGGCAATTGGCCCTAAACATAAACCCAGAACGAACAAGGAAGGTAGAAAATAACCGATTTTCCTAGAAGTTTGGGGGAAAATTTTGGCAAAGCGGCCGCGATGCCGTCCGTAGGCGCCCACTTGTTTGAGATGGGGGATAAAGATTGCCCGGCGATGATGGTACACCACCGCTTCCGGCTCATACATAATTTTTTTGTTCAATTTTTGATTAATATCCAAGCAAAGTTTGGTGTCTTCTCCTGGGTAGTATTGGTTTATAAATCCACCTAGTTCCTCAAAATCGCTTTTTCTCACTAATAAATTTACTGACGCCCAATCGTTAATTTCCCTGCCTTTGTATTTTCCCATTTTTTCTACCCGGTTAAGGCCCGACCCGCCGCTGCCCAGCCAGCTGCCCCAAACCAAACCGCCGACTCTTTGCCACAAGTTATCTTGGGGGTGGGTAATGTTTGGTCCGCCGACGGCGGCTACTTTCTCCTCGCTAAACCATCTTCCAGCCTCTGTAAGCCAGTTTGGATCGGGATAGGCATCATCATCAATAAAAGCCAAGATTTTCCCCCGCGCTTCTTTTGCCAGCGTGTTTCTTTTTTGCGGTGGAGCGGAAACTCCCGGTTGGTAAATTATTTTTACCTTTGGCCACTGTTCGCTGGGTTCAGGTTTTTTTTGATCAACATGGATCAGCACTTCAAAATCAGGGTAATCCAGTTCCTGGTATTTTGGCAGGTGTTCTTTAAGGTTTTGGTTGATTTGTCGAACGGGGATTATTATTGAGACTTTTGGATAGGTCATATAGGTCATGAGTTTATTCTATCATCTCTTCTCCTCCTTGTTTTTGTTTATTTTTATGGATAAATTGAATGAGATAATTGAATTAGTATCCCCAACCCATTAGTTGGCTATTGTTTATTTTAGCCCATTGTGCTAGAACATAGTCAATTTACTCGTGAATCGTATGGTGGGAAGGGGAGTAGAAATATGGCAACCAAAAGAGTTTTAACAGGTATGCGTACCACCGGTCCTTTGCATTTGGGTCACTATGTTGGTGCTCTTAAGCTGTGGAAGCAGGTACAAGATAGCGGGGAGTATGAGTGTTTCTTTCTGCTGGCTGATGTGCAAGCCTTAACTACACATGCCGATAACCCCGCCCTTATTGAACAATCTGTCAGCGATGTTATGCTAGACTGGCTGGCAGTTGGTTTGGATCCGTTCAGGCCGAATGTTCATTTTGTTTTGCAAAGCGCTTTGCCGGAACGGTTTGAGCTATCAGCCTATTTGATGATGATTGCTCGGTTTGCTGAAGTGTCGCGTAATCCGACTCTTAAAGAGGAGTTGCGCGGACGAAAAAAGGGCGATATGAGTGTGGGGTTTATGGCTTATCCGGTAGACCAAGTGGCCGACATTACGATTTTTTCGCCATGTCCTGCCCACCCCGGCGATCAATTGCTGGTTCCGGTGGGGGAGGATCAGATCCCTCATTTGGAGTACTCGGCCGATTTGGCTAGGCGATTTAACAAAATGTACGGGCGGGGAAAAAATATTTTGCTGGAATGTCAGCCAATGGTGGGGGAGGTCGGTCGGCTGGTGGGAACCGATGGCAACTCTAAGATGAGCAAATCTCTTGGCAACACTATCGACCTAGCCGATCCTCAAGAAGTGGTTACCAAAAAGATTATGAAAATGGTGACCGATCCAGCACGCCGCTACAAATCCGACCCGGGGCATCCAGAAGTTTGTCCGGTCTTTGCTTATCATAAGGCCTTTAATGGCCCTTCCTTGGCCGAAAGGATGAAGCTATGCCGAGGGGCTGGCATCACCTGCGTGGAGTGCAAGTGCCAGCTAGCCCAGCGCCTGAACGAAGAGCTTGAGCCAATTCGCCAACGGTATCTCTGGGCGCAGGAGCAGGATTTGGTTGAAATTCTCAATCGTGGCAATGTCCGCGCTTGCCAGATAGCTGGTCAGGTACTTTCAGCCGTTAAGCAGGCAATGCATTTGGATTATCCGTCTCTAATAAAGGAATAGAGGAGGAACAATGAAAGAAAGTGAAGATCCGGCTTGGTGGAAAAAAATACGCAATAGCTGGGCGGGATTAGCTATTCTGGCAGCTTTGTGTAACGCTCTGTTTGGTGTAAACGATACTTACATTATGCACCAAAAGATCGTTTACCATGATAATTCGCAGTTAGCGATCATGGTTTACTTGATGTACGGCAGTGTGGTTGGTTTGCTAATGTACCTAGTGGTAATTGGTCTGCTAGGCAAAACAATCTATCCTAAGTTTACTGGTTTAAAACTGGCTGATCGTCGACTTCATCTTTATGCGTTTATCGCTGGGCTAGTTTCTACAGTTGCAACTGCTTACAATCTACTGGCTAACCAGAATTGCGACCCTAGCTTGGTGGTGTCGTTAAGCAACATTTCGGTATTGTACCTAGTGCTCTACGACACCGCCATTTCGCACCAGGAAAGGTTTAGGCTAATTATTGCTCCGGCATTGTTGGTGATACTCGGTTCATTTTTGGCTTCATTAGTTCAAGTCACTAGTTGGCGGACCTTTCAAGTATCGGTGATTGGATTGGTAGCGCTGGTGGTGATTAAATGCGGTTTATCGGCGGGAGCCAAAATATTTCAGAAGGTGGGAGTCACTAATGCTGACCCAGTTAACTTTGCCTTCTGGCGTTTTTTCTACTTGGCCATGGGCGCTCTCGTTACCGTTTCGCTTTATGCCTTGTACATGGGTCAGCTTAGAGAACTGCTGGCATTATTTATTCAAGTTGCTTTAGCATCCTTACCTTGGGTGGCCGCTACTATGCTATTAGCTAATCTAGGAAACATTCTAGAATTAACCGCTCAAAAGAAAGTGAGTGTTTCCAGGGTTTCTATGGTTCTTTCTGGTCAGGTGTTGTTTGGAGTACCTTTGACGCTAGCCGCTACCGCCCTGTGGCCGGGGATTTTTGGAGAAATACCAATTGGGTGGTTGGTATGGCTGTTACGGGGTATTGGCGCAATCATGATCTTTGGTGGGTGTTTTCTGCTTCATCGATTGACACCTGCTGATGAGAGGTAGAAACTGTAAGGCGTTTGGATGATACAATCATCCAAACGCCTTTTCTTAACCACAAATAATAGTGTGGTCGAAAGGAGAAAGGTCCGTGAAAAGCCTAAATCGTGAAGTAAGGGAGGGGAGTTGGTGGAGTAAGTGGTTTACAAAGGCGGCTTTTTTAGCTTTATTGTCTTCGGTGGCAGTAGCGTTAGGTAGCCTTTTTAATAAGCATATTTTACAAAGCGTAATCATTAGTCCCGATGATACAAGCGCTGTCTTGGTTTTCTTACTGATTGGTAGTTGGGTTCGGGTTCCGGTTAATTGGGGTCTCAATTTCATATTCGGTAACCGAATTGAGCAAGACTACCACAAGCTAACTTACGGTTCGGCGAAAACCCAAACCTGGGCTGTAACATCGGGTATTATTGGAGCAATCCAAACATGGTGTTTTCTCTTAGCGGTCCAGTCACTCGATCCAAGCGTTATTACAGCTTTAGGCGGTCTAGCGGTAATTTATTTGGTTTTTTATGATGTCATAAAGGGAGCGGTTAGTTGGCGTAAAGTGTGGTTCGTTGTTACCGTTGTTTTAGTAGGTGGATTTTTGACTAGTGTTAATAAATTCGAACTATCTTTTAGTGTGCTAAACTGGGGTGCTTTTTTACTTCTCGTCGTCGGTCGTTACGGATTAGGGGCGGTCTCGTCAGTTGTTGATCAAGAGGGGTCGAGGAGCAGTGATGGTGTGACTTATTCTTTTTGGCGGGGTTTTTGGTTTGCTTTATCATCAACTGTTCTGGTTATTCTAGTGTCCTACGCCCGTGGCTATTGGCAGGACTTTGTTATAACGCTTAGA
Organism: candidate division WWE3 bacterium CG08_land_8_20_14_0_20_43_13; assembly: GCA_002774225.1. Taxonomy (GTDB): domain Bacteria; phylum Patescibacteriota; class WWE3; order PEYW01; family PEYW01; genus PEYW01. The sequence continues at coordinate 5,763 of PEYW01000001.1, forward strand.
CAGTGTTTACTGGTAGCTTTGCCTTGGAATATTGTCCTGTTTCTTATCAGTTATTTTAGCGTGACTCTCAGAAACACCGCTAGCCGATATGGTGCAATTAGCGTGGTATCAATACTAAACAATTTCAGTATTGTTTTGATTATACCATTAACTATTGCTACTAATTACTTATTACCCGGATTTATAGGCGAGATTCCTAGCGATATCAGAGTCTGGTTAGTAAGAATTTCCGGGTTACTCTTGTTGCTATGGAGTACTAATTCACTCAGGAGACTAGACAAACAGGCTGTTACAGAAGCTAGTTAGGCTAGAGGCGTTTGGATGATACAATCATCCAAACGCCTTTTGTTTTATAATTATCTTATGAATAATCTATCTCAAGTTTTTAATACAGCTAATCCTTTGATTGGAGCTCTACACTTTCCACCCCTGCTTGGTTTTGAGGGATTTACCTCATTTGAGCAGATTTTAGATTTTTCTCTCAATAACGCAAAAATTTTAGAACAAGCCGGCTTTGACGGGATAATTGTGGAGAATAATTACGACTTGCCTCATGCTATTAAAGTCGGTCCGGAAACTGTGGCAGCTATGACTTACCTAACAGAAAAGATTATTAAAGCAATTTCTATTCCTGTCGGCGTCTCCATGCTGTGGAACTCTTTTGAGGCTGGTTTATCGGTAGCTAAGGTTACTGGAGCGAAGTTTATTCGCGTGCCGGTCTTTGTCGATCAGGTAGAAACATCCTACGGCGTAGTAGAAGGGGAGCCAGAAGCTACTATTTCGTTTCGTGGAAAAATTGATGGGCACGATATTTTGCTATTCACTGATATTCAGGTTAAACATTCAAAGCTGCTTAATGTTCGGCCTATCGGTGAGGCGGCTAAAGAGGCAGTAGCAAAAGGATCAGATGGAATAATTGTAACTGGGAAATGGACCGGCGACGCCCCAATTCTCTCTGATTTAGAACAAACTAGACAGGCGGTGGGGGATGACTTCCCAATAATTATTGGCAGCGGGGCGACTAAAGATAATATTAACCAACTTCTTAAATACGCTAACGGAGTGATTGTTGGTACGGCTATCAAAAGCGAGCCGCCTAAATCTAAAGAGGAACATGTTAATTTGATTGAGCCTTATGTGCCGATTGATTTGGAGAAAGCTCTTGAGTTCGCTAGAGAATATGCTAAAACCTGCTAGCAATAATTCACAAATCTTCTTGGTCGCCTCCAATTCGACTGATATATTAAAAAATGCCAATGGGGAATTACTGGATAAGCGTCTTGGTGGACCGCTTTTTTTCGCCGAGCGGGTTTTTGATCAATGTAATTTTCCTTATAGAAAAGCTTTATCTCAACCAGCTTTGGTGGAGATTACAGTTTATGAAGGGGATGAAGTAGGGAAGTTCGTAGAGGATGATAAAATAAATCTGCCTGTATTTATAGAGGAGGATAACCTGCTAGTAACGGCTATCTCTCCGAGAGCTGTTAATTTGGAAGATCTGCTCGCTTATAAAGGAACTACTTTTCTTGATCTTCAAAGTTTTTCTCGTGGTTTAGGTACCGGGTCTTTTGACGACGAACACTTCATTACTTTGACTAGTAATGCGATTGTGAAAGGTACTGTATCCGAGTTTTCCAAAGTTTCTACTTATTTTGGAGAAAGATTTACCCCAAAACTTAAATTAATTACTAATGGTTCTTTGGGTGTTTGTGTTTTTAATAAGGGTTCTCACACAGATTTTCCTGTTCCTGAAGTTGTACTAGCTAAGGATACGATTGGGGCGGGCGATACCTTTTTTGCCGCTTTTATCTCTCGGCTAGTGCTGGATGAATCTGTAGAAGATTCAATTATATTTGCTCAAGAGTTTACTACTAATTTCCTAAAAAGAAAGATTTGAGCGAATCTGAATATCTTTCAATATCCGTGATCAATATTTTTTCTTCTTTTGGATCAGCATGAGCAAGATTTGGATTTCCTGGTCCATATACCACAGTTGGAATCCCTGCTTGATTGAGAAAAGTAGCTTCAGTCATAAAAGCTGCCGGTTCGTTGCTGATATTTAACTTGTTGCCGGTACCTTCGTTTTTGAAAATTTGACCATTAACTGTATAAGGATCGTAGGTAAAAATTGATTTTATCTCGACATCTTCGTCTTTGAGTGCTTCTCTTAACATCTGCTCAACTTTCGCAGCAGGCTCGGCGTTTCTAATTGATAATTGTATTTGACAACAACTAGGGACTACATTTACCTTTATACCGCCGTTTATTACCCCAATGTTAAGAACGGAGATCCCAAACAGACTTATTTCTTTCTTGTCTAGATATTTCTTAAATCTATTAATTTTTTCTAGAATAGGAATAGCTTTTTCAATGGCATTTTCACTATTGCGCATAGCGGGGTGCCCCTCTTTTCCGTGTGTTTCAAGAATTAAATACATGGCGCCGTACAGTTTATTTTTTACCTTTAGATTCGTTGGTTCCCCGCAAATACCAGATTTAATTGTATCTAGATTGATTGGCGGGTTTCTGAGGAAATGTTTTATACCGGCAAAATTGTGGGCCTCTTCGTCCGAAGTTAGTAAAAGAACAGGGGAGTACTGTAGTTCTCCGGGCTTTTCTGTTAATTCTTTAAAGGTAGAAATTAGACCAGTAACTGGGCCTTTCATATCAACCGCCCCTCTACCGGTGGCAGTTGTGTTAGTAACCTTTGGGGTAAAATCAGACTCGTTGGGGACAGTATCAACATGACCTTGCAGTAGTATTTTTGGCTTTCTACAACCCTTAATATAGGCAATCAAATTTCCTCGTTTGGTTAGCTTTTTCTTGTTACCGTTTATTACCGTTTCTACTTGATACTCCTGAATTTGTATTTCTACATCTGACGAGCCTATCTCTTTCTCTACATATTTTAGTAAAGGTAGGGTATATCCACCCTCCTGATTAGAGTGGTTGGTAGTATTGTATACAAGTAACTTTTTTATGATGACTTTTGTATTATTTGACATATTAAAAATGTTTAAAACCCCCTAACGTAGCTTATCATTTTCTTCGCTAGGGGGTTCAATATCGATATTAGATCATACCGATCAAAAGGAAACCATCACCAAGGGTATTTTGTGTAAAGGCAATGTGGGTATAAATTATGTGCCACAAAGCTATTACTGTCGAATTTTCCTTGTCTTCTCCTCATGAATTGTGTACCCACTTTTTGTATATCTCGAGGAATACTCTCCTCGTGTAAATCTGGGTAAATAACTCGACTAATTCTGTGCAAGAGCAGATACATTACTGGGCTTTGCGTAGTAAAAACAAGCGAGGTGCAAGCCGAGTGCCTAACAAGTATCTTCATTAACCTGCTGCCAATACCCTTACCTTGTGCCTCCAGCGATATAACAACACCTTCGTAGTAAAGGAATCCTGGTTCCTCCATGAAACTCGCTGACCCAAACCCAACCAATTGTTGGTCGATTACTGGAAGAAGCAAGTATTCCTGATCTTGCAGTATGCGTTTGCGAAGGCTATCTTCTCTCACATGATGTCCAAATCCTTCAGAGGATGGTTTCTGGAGCAGCCGAATAATAGTTTCTTGCTGTTCCGCAGTTAATGTATATTTCGGTTTTTCAACGACTACTATTTTGTAGTCATCGCTCTGGAATGTTATTCCAACACTGCTTAAAAAATCAAGACCACCCACTTATAGCTCCTTTCATTAGTCTTTCTTAATTTGCAAATAACTCTATTCTAAGCACAAGTATATCAAAAATTAAGTACTTGTATGTTGCTTATAAATATTTTCTTAGCCGATGATTTTTTATCTGAAATGTCAAATATTACCAAGGACCTATTGAGCAACAATTTAAAGTGTAGGGAATAGACTTTAATCCTTTGATTAAAGTCTATTCCCATGTACTCATAAAAGCGAAGGGGTAAGGCTCTTCCAATACATTTAAATAACTGCCTATTCAAACAAACATATTGATTTTCTCTCTTCTGGTTGCCTCAACATACTCCATTAACTTAGCATACGCCCTGCCCGAATATATTGCTTCTTGGCATTGGCGCACATATTCGGGGAGATGGCTAAATTCCAAGTCCCCTCTGTAGTATGTCCATAAAGCAAGGCCAGCATTAGCAGCGAGATAATCAGCCAAATCCTTATTCTCTCCAGTTATCGCTTGGCGATTTGCTTCCATCAACGCCTCAGTACTATTCGGTACTTGGATTTTGCTTTCCCGTACTGTCACACCAAAATCTGCCGTATCTACCACAAAGTTGCCCAGGAATCTGCCACCTTCCGCTACCGACAATAGTGTGCTGTGAGGAGAGACTTCATCGAGGAAGGCCAAGTCTTTTACCACACGAGGATTGTTTATCTGCGCACGGCTTATCTGTCGTGACGCGCTTAGTCCGCAAACGATAGTTGCCCGTCCCACATTAAGAAGTCCTTCCCGATGAAGTAACGCATAAGCTTGGGCAATAACTTGCGGATGGACAAAGTGATTTACTCCCATCACCTTATAAAGCTGCGTATCGGCCGAAATCGGAGTGGTCATTGGACCGACAATATGGTTGATGGTTTCAATCATTAACAGATGCGACAGATAGTGCAGCGTTTTAACAGCGTGGGCATCAGAGTACCAGAATCCTACTTTAGCAATCAGATCGGCAATTTGTTGCCGGGAATTCGAGCAAATATTGGCACCAAAGCAGACTGGCACATCGGTTGATCCAATGCGGGTAGTATTTCCATAGGAACCGTGCTTTAAAGCAGTTATACCCAAAGAAGCCATAACAACGGCTGATAGGGTAGAGGCATTAATTGTTTTTACCGCTTTGGTTCCCCAGCCCCGATCCCCACCCATGCCGCAAGTTTCTACCGCATACTCTAGCCTCGGAGCAACTAACAAATCAGTTAGCCCGCACGCCACTACGCCAGCAACTTCTTCAGCAGTGATCCCAACTAGAGATTCCTTTACTGCCATAAGTTGTAGGAAAGCCGATCCTTTGCTGATTGCCTCTTCGTACGAACTACGCGGGTAATATTTTTGCCTAAATTTATTGTTGGTAGCGGCTAGCACCCAACCCATGCCGGCGTAAGCCTGGACAAAGGAAAGACTATTTCCGCACTTGACCAAGGCATCTATTTCCGATAAGGAAAATGATTCTAAGTGTCTACTCATGGCTCTCGGAAGATTCGGTTCGTACTCGTAACCAAGCCTGTTTGCCATATCTAATTGTGGTTGATACTTGCCATTTAGCTTGATATTGGTAATGTTCATTTTTCTCTCCTCTTTCGTTTTTTGTTGCAAATCGATACTTTGGCAGGCGCGGAAGGACTTGAACTTGCCACTCACGGACTAAAGGTTTTTTACTTCCACCTCTTCGGTGGGTCGCCGATGAGGTGACTACCAGGTGAGCTACGCGCCTATGTTGTTGCATGCTTTAAATAACCAACCATTCGCCAAAGTAAGTGGTTTATTATGCATCACTTGAAATATAGTTGGTTTTGGTCTCTAATCTTCCATTTTGCCCGTTAGGATTTTAGGCGGATTGATGGTTGGTAAGCTCATCTGCACTTCGTTTGATTCGCTAACCAACCAACAAAAAATCGTCCTCGGGTTTGCCCTTAAACACAAATGTTCAAGAACAAACCAAAGGACGATCCAAATAGGAGCGTGGTGCCACCTTTGTTTACCCCGCCTTGGCGGGGTCTTATGAGTACGTCCGCCTAAGGCGGGTTATACTCCTGCTGGTTGGTAACGGCCAGCCGCCGGCGCGGGTAATAAGTCTAGCAACAAGATAATGAGCTTGTCGCCTGCCCGCCGATGAGGCGGGAACTATTCTCTTTGCGGCTCAAGGGACCACTAGGGCCTGTCAATTCAGGCGTCTCCCTGTCAAAGCCTTTAATAAATATTAAGTTGAGCAATAGGATAGGGTAGCTATACCTTTTTGTCAATGGCGAGTTTTGTGGCGTAAATTGAACCTTGGTCTGTGGTGTAAAAAATGGGATTGTGCCGCTGGTGGCGGACAACCCCATGTAAGATTCATTTTTAATGTTTCCTTAACTATACCAAAGTGTATCCAAAGCAGACAATCGCGCTCCTGGTAAATGGAACCTTTTCAGGATCCGTTACTGTAGCGGTGAACACATCGCCCTCATGTAAAAAGTGCCTTAATACGCAGTTCGGCTCTTTTTGTAGCGAGATTCCATCATGGGCAGATAGATGTTCATCTAAGGCGAGGAGCATATGTTCTTTATCCGGCCAGTCTCTCACCTGAAACTTAACTAAAGTAGCGCCATTCTGGTACATCTTTGTCTCCTTTTTGTAATTTGATCTTGTGCTTGGTGCTCGCACAAAAATTGTTAAAAAGGACGCTGGCAGATTTGGCTGTCAAGCGTCCTTTATGGCACCGGGGACAGGATTTGAACCTGCGGCTCACGGTTTTGGAGACCGTTGCTCTTCCGGACTGAGCTACCCCGGCGAGACCATACTATTGAATGTTAGCGCTCCAACCAGACGGCCTAGTTCTGGGGGTCTGATAGGTGCCCTCCTCTACTAGCGTAAAAGTACCCTCAATAATTACAGTGCTTTGTCCCTCCCTAACTCTTTTTAAAGCGCTCTCCAAAGCCTGAACCGCTTCTTTACGGGTAATAAACACTAATTCAATTTTGGATGTATTCAAAGTGCCGCCTCCCTTTTTGATATTATTGCCACTTCAATCGTACTAAATATAATACCTCATTATTAGCATATTGGCAACTCAATTTTTTTTTGCAGTAAGACTCCTGTTTATTTCACCCTCGCTTGGTATCACTGGTTGGAATTTCTCGGTCATTATATACATACTTAGTATGCTTTAAATAAATGGCTGATTGACTTTTTTCTGTTTATAAGATACAACTTAGTAAGTTATAAGGTCAAAAAATGAGAGAGGGGAAAGGAGTAGGGAAATGGTGCATATGGATCTAACATGGAAGGGTTACTGGCGAGCGGTGAAGTATCTGGCTCGCAAGGCGATCACGCCGGTTGTTGTCTTCCTGATCGGCGTTGGTGTTGGGTTGTTATTGTCAATGTTGGTGTGAAGGAAGGAGGTGAGAAAGATGTGGCTGAAGATACCTTCTCGCTGGGATGAGAAGGATGCCCTCTTCTGGGGTTTCGGAGCTAGTTCTATATTGCTTCAGAATCCCCAACCATTGCTGGAGGGAAAGGGGGTATTCTTGGTTCCTCCGCGGTGCCCTAGGGATGTATTTCTGAATTGGCCATCTTTGGAGTACCTGGGTGCATCGGGGGTGGAGAGGTTGATGTGGGGGCTGGGTCCGGTGATCGGTCCTCCGATCTGTGTGGATGGGGAAGTGGTGGGGATCATTATGTTTGTTCCACGCACACCCAACATGATCAAGAAGGATCCTGGAGGTTCGTTGAAGCTGGTACAGCAGTGCGCTCAGTTTGCTAGAGATTTAGGAGCTGAGTGGTTGGCCACCGGAGCCTTTTTGGGTTCCTTCGTCGGTTTAGGGCGTCAACTCCACGTTGATGGTCTCAAGCTGACTTTAGGTCACTCAGCCACAGTGTACTTAGCGGTTAATATTCTGCTAGGTGCCCTGAGAAAAGTGGGACTGGACCCCGGGCGATCGGTGGTGGCTATCGCTGGGGCTGGTGGTAACATTGGCCGTTCCCTGGCGTTGCAGCTGGCTGGTCGAGTTGGACACCTGGTGCTTTTTGATCAACTTGGGGGTTCGATCCATCGAAGGATGGAGCAAGTGGCTGTTACCGTGCGTCAGTCGGGGACTTTTGTGTCAGTTCATAGCAACGGAGAGGGTTACGGTGTTCTCCGTGTAGCTGACGGAGTGGTTACCGCGCTGACTGACGAGAGCCAACCACTGAGGGCTAAGGATCTGAAGCATGGCGTAGTCTTGCTTGAGGACTCTCAGCCCGAAGCTATGGAGCCGCAGGAGGCGGAAAAGCTGGCGATCCCTCGGTTGGGAGTAGTAGCTAAGACTCCTGGAGTTGATGCTAACTTCACTTTCCAGCCGGATATCGGTCGTACTGGCATCAACTACCCTTGCCTGGCCGAGCTGTTAGCCTGTATGAAGCTGGGGGTAAGCGAGGGTTTAACAGGCACGGTCACTCAGGAGAGCGTTGACCGAGTTGCCGAACTGTTGATTGAAGCAGGTTACGGCCAGGTTGTTTTCCACTCCGATGGAAGAGTAGTTACCGAGAGTGATTGGGGGAGAGCTCGTCAGCTGATCGCATCACGGCCTACTGTCGAGCAAAAAGTGCCGGCAGTTTTGGAGTCAGTAAAGAGCCTCGCATGAACTCAAACTTGTAGTTAGAGTTACGCGAGGCTTCTTCTTTGTGTTTGATAATCAAATAATCATATAATTAGCTTATGGATTTTAAGAGTTATCTGTTGCTTGCTGTAACTTTGGCTAATATTATTCTTGGTTTTCTTGTTTTCTTACAACGTTCTCGCAACAAGTTAAGCCGCTATTTTATTCCGGTTGTCGCGGCGGTTTTATTTTGGATTTTTTCAATGTTTCACTACAGAATTAGTGGCCAGGAGGATGTCCTTCTTTGGTGTCGTATTTTGTATATTGCTGCTTCCACGATACCTTCTACCTTTTTTATATTCTCTTATGTACTATCAGAGTCTAAATTTTCGCCTTTGGTTTTTTACGCGATAGCTTTTTACAACATTGCTCTCATAGCTTTACATTTTCATCCTTCATTGCTTATAACATCGGCCACTGTTCGTGCTGGCATGGAGAACTCAATAATTTTTGGGCGTCTCTTTTTTATTTATTCCGCCTTCATTGTCGGTCTATTCTCTTTTTCTTTTCTAATGCTCGGTTCCGCCTACCGTCGTTTTTCCGGAGTGAGGAAGCTTCAGATTAGGTATATTTTTTTAGGTTCCGCCATTTCAAGCAATATCGCTTTTATTACCAATCTTTTTTTGCCATGGATGGGGGTTTTTAGCCTTAATTGGCTTGGTCAAGTGATGACTCTATTTTGGGTAGGCTGTATTACTTACGCCATCATCAAACACCGCTTTATGGATGTGCGGTTGGCGATAAAGTCACTAGTTGCCAAAATGGTGGTGGCGTGCGTTCTTTTCCTTGTATTTTTTGGAGCGGTGTCAATTGTACTTGATCGACTCGGTGGAGATACCTATTTTAACCGCTCAATGTGGTCAATGGTGGTGGCGGTGCTGGTGGCGTTTCTCTTCCGTCCTTTAGATAGTCTTGTTAACGCTGTTACTGACCGCCTGCTTTTTCAAAAAGCTTACTCCAATCAATTTGTAATTAAGGAGCTTTCCATGGTAATGACCAAAACTTTGGATTTGCCTCGGTTGCTTACGGACATAAGCACCTGTTTGCAACGTTACATGCGCGTAGAGTTGGTTGATTTTGTTTTATTCAAGGAACAGTCCTCAAAACTTGCTTTAAGCGAAAATCCTCTTGCCGACAAAAGCTCCTTTCTTTTTGATTATATAAAGGGTAAGGAACACCCCCAGATTTTAGTTTACGATGAATTAAAACAGTTAGCTGGTCAGGACATAAAATCTTCTTTAAAGGACCAATGGGTTCGTCTAGCTGAAGCGCTGGAAGAATTGCGCGCTGGGGCTTTGATTCCTCTGCCAGTAGGCGAAGAGATAGGCGGGGTGGTTATTATTGGAGAGAAAAAGAGCGGACAAGCTTTTTCTTCTGGCGATATTCAGTTGCTGGAGACTTTGATGTACCAGATGGGAACAGCGGTGGAGAACGCCCGTCTTTATTCTGAAGTAAGTCAGTTTAATCAAAAACTCAAACAAGAGGTCTCCCGCGCTACTCAAGAGCTGGCGGCGCGCAACCGCAACCTTACCGTTTTGCGACGGTTAGATACGATTATCATGAATACACTGGATCTTGACGAGATGTGCCGCAAAATTGTTGATACTGTAACCTGGGAATTAGGTTACGAGAGTGGTCTGCTTGCGTTGCTTGATGACGGAGGCACAAAACTGCAGATCAAGTCATTTTCCGCCACTCCAGATGTATCTGCTCAAGTTAAATCGTTGATTCCAGTTTTGGGAGAAACATCAATTGAGCTAGCCTCATTGGAAAAATCGGGAAGTTTTTTGAGTAAGGTGCTAAAAGAAAGTTTGCCACTCGGTTCTGCTAAACCTTCTGATATTTTTTCTCCTTTTTTGACCAAGAAGCAAATTAGCGCCATCTCTCCGCAAGGTAAAGTTAAAAGCCATTTAGTCTATCCGATTATTACTAAAGGTAAATCTTTGGGATTGGTGGTCTTTAGCCTCAAGAAAAATTTTAAAGATATTGGTTCGCAGGAGCGGGATCTTTTGCAGGCCTTTATGAAGCAGGCGGGAATCGCTATTGAAAACGGGCAGCTCTATGAAAGAGTTAGCGAGACGGCGGAAAAACTGGCATTGGCCAATGAACGATTGCTTGGGCTTGATAAGTTGAAAGATGAGTTTGTTGGTATTGCCTCGCACGAGTTGCGTACTCCCATGACGGCCATAAAAGGATTCTTGTGGATGCTGGGAGCGGGTAAAGGCGGCAGCTTAAGTGACCAGCAAAAGCACTACCTCGACAAGGCTAGCCAGGGGACAGATCGTATGCTTAATCTTATTAACGATATGCTTGATGTGAGTAGGATAGAATCTGGCGCGATGAAGTTAGATAAGCGGCTTAGCAGTTTGGCAAATTTAATTCGTGAGGTGGTAGATGAGCTGCGCCTAAAAGCCGCCAGCAAAAATCTTTCTCTGGATTTTATTGGGGATGGCACTGTTGCTGATTTTGAATTTGACTCTTCCAAAATCCACGAAGTTTTGGTTAATCTTATTGCCAATTCCATTAAGTTTACCGATAAAGGAGGAATAACTGTTTCTTTGGTTAATAAAAGTGGTAATATGGTTGAAATCTGTGTTCAAGATACGGGTAGAGGGATTGCTTCGGAGGATATTGGGAAATTGTTTAAGAAGTTCGGTCGGGTTGATTCTTCGTTTGTCACCTCTGCCGAAACTGGAGGAACTGGTTTAGGTTTATACATCACTAAGGCTTTGGTGGAAGCTCACGGTGGAAAAATCTCTGTAGAGTCTGCGGTTGAAAAGGGAAGCGCATTCCGATTTACTCTGCCTATCGGTGCCATGTAGCGTTGCGGGAGAAATCTGCTATACTTTTTTCTTAATGTAACACAATAAAAAATAAACTTCTATGAAGCTGGAAAAAGTTTTTTCTTTAGTTAGAACAGTAGTTAGTTTGATAGCCAGTGTGGCTATGGGAGTTATATTTCATGGAAACGGATCTTCTCCCGCCCCAATTCAAAATACTATTACTGACCCAAGTATTTTTCCCTCTGTTGTTTTGCAAGAGGGAGATGACATACCACAATCATCAACTGTACCGATCCGTGATTTCATAAGCATCATCAAGGGTGTGGGGGAGCCAGACCTAGATGGAACCTTGTCTTTACTGCCAGGACACATCCGCCCCTAGCTTTCCGAATGTTTCTACAATATCCGGATATCTTCGGCAAATAGCCTCGGCATCTTCAATAACAGTTTCTCCTTTGGCGGCTAGACCAGCAATGAACATTGCTACTCCGGCTTGAATTATACCTTTTGAACTTAGTGTTGTTCCGGTTAACTTACTTGGCCCAGTGACGCAAACTTCCATTGGATTGCCTTGATAAATAATTGCGCCCATTTTTTGCAGTTGGTCAGTCCAGTCAAGCGCGTTATCAAACATATGGTTTTGGATTATTACCTGTCCTTTGGAAAATAGACTGGCAATTATAATTATTGGTATTAAGTCAACTGGGAATCCTGGCCATGGCTCGGCTTTTATTTTTATGCTCCTTCCCAGAAGATCCTTTCTAATATATCCGGGCGATTGGGCTGGAACAAATATTCCTTCGGAAGAGCTTTCTGCTTGAATACCTATGTCCTGATACGTTTGAATGATATTTTGATAATCTGCCATTCGGACTCCGTTTATCGTCAGTTCTCCGCCGGTAACATAAGCGGCCGCGATTAAGGCTCCGATATCTAAAAAATCAGGTCTCACATTCACAGTTGTGCCTTTAAGGTGATATTTGCCTGTTACTGTTACTTTATTTGTGCCGGCTCCTTGAATGCTTACACCCATATTTTCCAGAACTTGGCAAAGATCTACTATGTTCGGTTCGCAGGCGGCATTATAAATTACTGTTTCTTCTTCAACGAGAGAGGCGGCCATTATTATGTTTTCTGTAACAGTGACGCTTGGTTCCCTTAGCCAAATCAGCCCAGGTGAGTGAATAACTGATTCTGTTTTTTCAAGACCAAACTTGTTGTTGCGGCTAGTTGTTTTTCCGCCAAATTTTGATAATTGGAGTAGATGATCGTCAAAAGGTCGTTTTCCTAATTTGCATCCTCCGACTTCACCAATTTCGGCTTGGCCAAAGCGGGCGAATAGGGGGCCGAGGAACATAATGGAGGCCCGGTTTTTGGACGAAAGTTCCGTCGGTATTTCGTAATTAGCTATATTTTTGGTGTTGATGATTGTTTTTCCTTGGGAATCTTTTACAACTTTTGCCCCTAATCTTTGCAGTATTTCCAGCATTACTTGAACATCGCTGGTTTTGGGTAGGTTTTGGTAGATAACATCGTATTTGGTTAGCAGACAAACTGGCAGGGCAGCCATTATTGAGTTTTTGTTAGCAATAGGGGTAACTTTGCCTGATAAACGAGTGGGGCCTTTTATTAATATTTTTTGTTTAGCGCTCATAATAAGTTAAAGAAACCACTTCGCCTTTTGTTGGGCAAAGTGGTTGAAAGTCTGCCGCTAGTTAGTAAAAAATACCATGCGACGCTGTTCTTCTGGTATTATTGCTAACACTTCATTTTGGTATCGCTGTGCCCGTTCATCAGTACCGGCCAGCGCCGATTCCAACGCATTAAAGAACGCCGCGTTTTGAATCAGCTTTGGATTTTGACTAAGGTAACCGATCGCCAAATTAACCGCTTGGGTGGCTGTATTTGCTCCATTCATAAGTCCGACAATCTCTTCGGCGGTTTCCATCTGTTTTTCTCCTTTGCTATTTTTTGATCACTTCTGCGTTATAATATATAACGAAGTTTATGTCAAAATATTGCACCCTCATTTCTTTTCTCAAAAGTTGCCGCAATCTTTTAGCAGCCCTTGCCGCTAATATATACTATCGTTTTCCCGCCCGCCAACTCAAAGTTATTGGTGTGACCGGAACGGACGGTAAAACTACTGCCACTAATCTAATTTTCCAGATTCTTAAAAGCAGCGGAAAAAAGGTTGGCATGATTAGCACGATTGGCGCTGACTTGGGAGGCAGAACCAAAGATACCGGTCTTCATATTACCACGCCCTCTCCCTTTGCTTTACAGAAGATGTTAAGGGAGATGGCGCGCGGCGGTTTGGAGTACGCGGTTTTGGAAACTACTTCTCACGGGCTAGACCAGCATCGGGTTTGGGGTGTTCATTTTATTGTTGGTGTTTTGACTAATGTTACCAACGAACACTTGGATTACCACCAAACTTTTGAGCGCTACCGCCTTGCGAAAGCCAAACTTTTTGCGCGTTCTAATTTATCTGTTTTGAACAAAGACGATCCATCTTACGATTTTTTTTCCGCCAAAGCGCGCAACAAGCTGATTAATTATAGTATAAACGACCAAAGCGCCAATTTCTACGCTAAAGATGTATCTTTA
>PEYW01000006.1:0-50499 GCA_002774225.1 candidate division WWE3 bacterium CG08_land_8_20_14_0_20_43_13
ACCGTCCCGCCAGGGCGGGACGGTGTCACCAAGTGGTACCACGCGCTTGCGCGTGGGGCTCCATAAGAATAGTATGCGTATATACATTTCTGTTGCCACACAGAATATTAAGGAAAATTTAACATCGGCGGACAAGATTCATACTCTTGTGCAAAAATATGGACATACGCATACTGCCTCTTGGAATGTTGCTTTTTATGAAGGGCAACAAAATTTTCCAGAGGAGCGGAATTCTGATTTAAGGGTTAAAAATGAAATCCTTAGAAGCGATCTGATGATTGCTGAAATAAGCATTCCTTCGTTTGGGGTTGGCTATTTTGTATGTCTGGCCCAAATGTATCAGGTACCGGTTGTTTGTTTGTATCATTCTAAATATAAAGACAACGTATCGGCGTTTTTAAAGACATTTTCGGCTAACAACTTTTTGGTTTTGGAATATGACGACAGTAATCTTGAGCAGGTGTTTTGCACCGCGGTGGAAAAATCAACTCCAAAAAAAGTAAGATTTAATTTTAACCTGCGTCAAAAGAGTTACAGATATTTGAATGTTTTGGCAAAAGAAGGCCATAAAACAAAAACTAAGGTCATCAACGATATTATTATTGAAAAAGTGGAAGGGGAAAAAATACCAAAAAAAAGATCTTCTGTTAGTCCCAAAAAACCTGCAAAGGAAAGACCGCCATCTCTTTGGGAAGATTAGGTTATATGGTCAGACCAGCGACTTTATCAGAAAATTAATTTGGTTAAAGAAAAATCCCCACCAACCTTTATTAGACATCGCCGTTTAAAAGTATGTAGTTTGTCATTATGACAAAATTCCATAGGTTTAAATGTCGTTACTCTAATCAATGCTGACTTGGAAAGAATAAGAGTATTTGTTTAGCTTTGTTTGAAGTAATTTTAGCTAGATTCATACGCTGAAATCTAAATATAAGATAATTGTTTATTTATTATTATATGGTGGAAAAACAGACGGCACACGCGCCGGAAGGGTCCCTAGAAAGAGAGCCATCGCTAGATCGGGTTAAATCTTTTCTGGCTAAGAAAGTACTGCCTGACTTGGAAAGAGGCCGCCCAGAATTTGACGCGCCTCATACCCAGGCGGTAGTTAATAAAATGGAGGCTATACTTAACTCGGATCCAACACTAGATAAACATATAATTAACTTTTTTTGTCCCCGTTTACTTTTCTGGACTTCTTAATTTGCAGATGCTAAAATCAAAGTGAGTATGGAAAAGGAAGCAAGTGCAAAAATGTCCAGAAGAGATTTTCTAAAAGCCTCAGTAAAAGTAGCTGCAGGTGCAGTCTTGACAGCAAGTGGCGTAGGCTGTTCTCCGCTTGCGAAGATGCTGGAAACAAAAAAACAAAAAGGCGAATCGATTTTTCCGGAGAGCGGTGAACCAGAAAAAAAGCCGCAAGAAAACTTACCGGCAAACTTTGAGATCGTCCGCCCAATATCCAAAGATTTTCCTTTGCCAGAGGGATACATTCCTGAAAAATTAATTACCTTGAATAGTTTCCCAAATATTAAGCTGTCTCCCGGGAAAGAAAAGATCCAGGGTCAAACTGAAGCAGTTAAATCTCTGGATGAACTTTTTAAAGCCGCAGGTCAGGCAAAAATAGATGATATTTATATAGGTTCGGCATACAGGAGCTGGGAAACACAGAGGTATCTGTATGAACAAGCAGAAGCGAAACAGTCAGGTCAAAAATGGAGTGCCGCACCGGGCACTTCGGAACACAATGCGGGATTAGCATTTGATTTTACCACAGAATCGATTAGCCATAGAATTCACAGCGAGGCCGGTTTTGAAGATACCCCTGCAAGCAGGTGGCTAAGGGAAAATGCACACCAATATGGTTTTATCTTGACCTACTGTCGTCCCGATATAGGAGGGATTAATCAGGAACCGTGGCATTACCGTTATGTGGGAAAAGAATTGTCAACAGAGCTTTTTAATCAGGGTTATCTTGAGGCGGATTCGAATATTGACCCCATTAACTTCCTTGCAAGCCACAGGGATTGGTAAGGATTCTAATTAACTCTCGAAAGTAGTTCAATATCCTTAGTGGCTATTTTGTACTTTACCTTTAATTAATGAGGGAAGAGGAGAGGTAAAAATGCGTAGAGGCTGGGACAATCTTGGGCATTTGGTCCAGCTTGGTTGGATCGTTATTCTTTGGTGGGCTTTGCCTTTCGGCATCTTTTACGGTCTGTACCCCGAAGAGGGGTACGATATGTTATTCGAGAACCAAACACTGGGCCTGGAGCTTAGCTTTGGGTCATTTGCTTTGCTGGTTCTCTCCTGCTTAAGTACGATCCTTATCAACTGGGGGGATGCTCAGCAAGACCAGCCCATTATTAGATTCTATTATGCTTTGGTCTTGCCATTGTACCCCTTGTACACCACAGTACGAAGTATTATTTGGTGGTTCAATCTATTTAGAACGGTAAGATAGGCGGATGAGGGGATGGCCTATTCGGTCAGTTGTAAGCAATTACTAACTGATTCCGCCGGATAGGCCATTTAAGTTACAAAAAGTTCTTTCCTCCTTCGCCAAGGCTACGGAAGGACAAGTAAAATTTTTGCGTTTTTCTTCATCCTTTTTTTCGGCGGCGCAAAAAATAATTGCCATGATTTATCAATCATGGCAAAAACTGTCGGCTCGAACTATTCTTTATTTAATCGGCAACTCCGGCCCGACTTAAAATATCCCTTTGCAGCGCTGTCTGCGGAGAGGGGTGCAGCCAGCGCTGCCCCCAATTCTCTTGCCATTTCCAAAATGGTGAGCCCGGAAGGAGTCGAACCTTCATCAACAGGTTAAAAGCCTGCTGCTTTACCGCTAAGCTACGGGCCCGCACAAAAATCTTACTGATCCGCCGCAGGCGGGAAGGTTAGAGTTTTGTAGTGCCATGTGTTTATCACATGGCGACTAACTAGTTTACTCTTACCGCTCCGCCAAAACAAATTCGTTCATTACTGTTATCTTCAGCGGAATAGCCCGCTTTGGCAAGGAACTGCGCCGCATTTTTTCGCGAGGCTTATTTTAAGTCTAGCAAAAATGCGTTAATAGTTCCACTACAAAAACAAAACTAAAGTATACTGGTTACTATGTTGTCTCTCTCGCCGGACCAATCAAACACCTTAAAAAAACTTAATCTTTGGTACAAAGATCCAAATCGTCCTCAATTTATTACAATTGGCGGCTACGCCGGAACAGGAAAAACCACTTTAATCGCTTGCTGGCGGAAGCGGCTTTTGGAAAAAGAGCCAAAACTTAAAGTTGCTTTTTGCTGTTACACCGGTAAAGCTACTCTAGTGCTCAAAGCTTCATTAATTGAACACGGGTCTTTATGTAAACGAGATTCGGTATCCACTATTCATGGTTTAATCTACTCCCCTATTGAGGAAAATCAAATTATAGTCGGTTGGGAGAAGAAAGATGATATTGAAGCGGATTTGATTGTGGTTGACGAAGCTTCTATGTTGGACCAGTCAATCTGGCTGGATCTGCTGTCTTACCGTCGGCCGGTGGTGGCCGTTGGCGATCACGGCCAACTCCCTCCAATTTCCGGTCAATTCAGTTTGATGTCCTCCCCTAATTTGCGCCTGGAAAAAGTTCATCGCCAGGCGGAAAGCAATCCGATTATTCGCGTTTCCCTCTTGGCTAGAGAACAGGGGTTGGTGCCAACCGGCCGGTTCGGCGGCCATGTTTTAAAAATCAACCGTTCTAGCGACGATTACGCTTCTTTGATTGATGATCTACTATCTTCTTACAATTCCGAGACTCTAATTCTTTGCGGTTATAATCATACTAGAATCGCTCTTAACAACGCTATCCGCCAAAAACTGGGTTTTGACACTTCCCTGCCTCAAGTCAACGATCGGGTTATTTGTTTGCGCAATAACCACAAAAAGCAGATATTTAACGGCCAATTGGGAACTATTCAGTCTATTAAGAACAAAGATTCGGATTGGTACGACTCAAGAATACTATTGGACGAAGGAGTGGCTTTTGAAGGAGCCATTTCCCGCCATCAATTCAACCAGCCGCGGGGGCTTAACTTTACCGACCGGCGCGGCCAAACTTTGCGGGGGGATATTTTTGATTTTGGTTACGCGTTGACCGTTCACAAAGCGCAGGGCAGCCAAGCAAAAAAGGTAATTTTATTTGAAGAGCGTTTTGCCAAAATGGACGAGCCTTCCTGGCGCCGTTGGCTTTACACTGGTGTTACCCGCGCGAGAGAGGAATTAGTTTTAATAGGTCCTTAATTTCTTTTTGGATTATTCTTCGGTTTGGGCTGGATTTGAGGCGTTTGACTGCTCCTCAATATCGAGCAATCCGTTTATCAGCTCTACAATTTGAGTTGGCCCCAAGTAGCATTTTCCTTGACTGACCATCATAGGTATCGCAATCATACTGTTGTCAAAGCCGCATTTTTTGGCGTCTACCGTCAGTCTGGCTAAATTCTTAGGGTTTTTAGATATTTCTTTTTCTTTTAGATTAAGTTTGTCACGGAGGCCATTTTCATCAAGATATTTATTTAACTCATGGCAGTGCGGGCAATCGTAACTCCAGTAATAAATTATTTGGTCTTTTTCGGACTGGCCTTCAAAATAGATAAGTAATGCCGCCGCGGCGATAAGCGAAGCTATGATAATGGCAGTTATGAGTTTTTCCTTTTTGTTCATAATAAAAGGTTTTGTTATTTTAACACTATTTTTCTTTAAGTGAAAAAATCGCTAGCGTCTCGTTTTTAAAATCAATCATTTTCACTGGTTGACCGAGCCGGTCAACTATCTCGTTTAGTTGTGTTTGAGATCTATCTTGGCGATTGTGATAAGTTTTACTGCCCAAGCTCTTAGTAGAAAGGGATATTACAAGCCAGTTAGCTTTTAATTGCTTAATCAATTCTAAAGCCAAACCCTTTTTTTGGCTATCTAAAACTGGCGCCATTTTTAGCAGTAATGCCATGTCAACCGGGGGAGGATTCTGCGTTTGCGCCAAATCCGCGGTTTGGCACAATGGTTGATAGCCAAATTGGCGCAAAAGAAGGTTAACAAAACTAACCATCTTTTCATCAGCCTCCAATCCGTACCATTTTATTTCCTTTGGCATTTTTAAACAAATCATTGATAGCGGATTTAGTCCGCATCCGAGATCCAGCACAGTGGAAGGTTGGCCAGTAATATCAAAAATCTGTCTGTAAAAACTCCTAAGAAACCCAGTTCGTTCACCAGTTGAGGCATGCATACCTAGTATTTGTTTGAGCTGGGTTCCGATCAAATTTTTATTATGTGATTTGCCTGCTTCTTTTAATTTTAACCAAGCTTGAGAATAGTTTGTCTCGCGGATAAAAGATCCGTAGATTCGATGCAGTTGGAGTTTAGCCGATTTCGTGGCTTGCTTGTCCTGCCTGTGTTTAATCGCTTCTTCTCCGGCTATTCTGTTAACAACTAGTGGAGAGACGTTTTTGTATTTTTTGCCAGCTATGATTTGTCTGGTGATGTTTTGTGTTCTTTGTCTAATTAGGCTATTTTTGTCCATATTTTTAGTGGATTATTAAATTATATCGCAGATTCGGTTAAGTAACATATGCCTGCGAGGAAAAAAAAATCTCCTGCAGGCGCGATAATACTTATTTTAATTGAGGCGAAACTCATAGATGTTTGCCAAGTCAATAACCTGAACATCTCTAAATCGATCCTTTACCTCTTCGATTATGGTTTTCCACGCAATGGGAAAGAGCCTTCCAACTGTATCAGCGAGAAGCAGTTTTGTTTCCGGATACTTTTTCTCTTCTGTTGAGGAAATGAGTGCCACTGGTCCATAAATGATATTGGCCAAGTTTTCCTTACTGTCGCAGTGTTTCCATTAGCTGGCTGTAAAATCTTAGATTATGGATTGTCGCCAGACGCCAAGCAGTTACTTCATTTATTTTAAAAAGATGATTAAGATAAGCTCGCGAGTAATTCTGGCAGGTGTGGCAACTACAGTTTGGATCGATCGGTTTTTCGCTGTATTTGCTGATAGAATCTTGAATGTATAGGTAATGGTAAAAATCCGGTTTTTTTAGCAGTTCCTTTGTCGGTATGTCGTCAAATACATACAACCGTTTGTGACGGGCGTCTCTAGTAGGAATAACGCAGTCAAATAATTGCCAGCCGGCATTTACGCAGTCACGGATGTTTTCCGGCTTGCCCACCCCCATGGCATATTTTATTTTGTCTTCTGGCAATAGTTCCGAAGTAAATTTAATAATTTCATTATCCAATTTTCCGTTAGGCAGGATCGGCCAGCCGCCAAAACCGTAGCCATCAAAACCGATATTCAAAAGATCCCTGGCGCATTTTTGGCGAAGCCGTTTGCTTTGTCCGCCTTGGACAATTGCCAACAGCAGTGGCTTGCTTTCCCAATTTTTTGTTAGCTTAACGAACTCTTTTTTGCAGCGAGCCGCCCAATTGGCTGTCCGTTCTATCGATTCTATTTGTTCCTGCTCTGGCTCCTCCGGTTTGGTACAATCGTCAAGGCACATTACGATATCCGACCCTAAACGAAGCTGGGTTTGCACCACTTTCTCTGGAGTAAGAATTATTTTTTGATCTTTGCTTCCTTGCGGGTAGAAGACAACCTTGTTTTCCCTAATCGTTCCCATTTTTGGATTCTGACGAATAAGCGACATAACTTGAAATCCCCCAGAATCAGTGATTATCGGGTTTTTCCAATTCATAAACCGGTGTATTCCTCCCATTTGGCGCGTTATGTTAATTGCTCCGTGGTTGAGCATATGGAAGATATTCACTACCAACCCTTCTACCCCGGCATTTATCAGATCAATACTATCCAAGCTCTTTACTACTGCTTTGGTGGCATCGGGAAAAAAGGCAGGTAGGTTGATTGAGCCGTGTTTTGTGGGTATAGTTGTTTGAATCATAGAAACTGTGAGGACTTTGGGTATTATATACTCTTTATCCCAGTTTTGTTACGCGGGCTTTGGACATCTTTCCTTTTGTTTTGTATTTCGCCTTACAAAGTTATATACTTAGTCTCCAGCCGTTTTAGCAATCAAATTTTTGGATCTTGCGAAAGGAGAGGATTGTGGAAGAGAAATCTGTAATCATGAATACTCTTAAGGGCAACATTATGAATATTCCACAGGGACTGTTAAGGTATTTGGCCGGGGAGATAGATAGAGTTTATGTTGATCTTGTTGCCGGATACCCAGTATTGATCGAGGTTCCATATTTATATGAAGGTGATGACCAGCACACTCGGTTTTTATTACATCTCTTAGATAGTTTATTTCTTCATCCGATTGGAATAGATATAGAGATTGTTGGAAGTGTGTCGGGAGCGGTAATGGTTTCTCTTTCTGAAATATTGGCCATAGAAAAATCATAAAGGAGGTTTTGCCATGCCTGCTGTTTTTGTGAATGATCAGAATCGTCTTGAGATTAAACAGGCATTGTGTGATTTGGCTCTCCCACCGGTATTTTGTCGCGCTATTTGCGCCCTAATCCAGCACCAAGTCCTTTCTTGTCCTGGAAAGACGGTTAAGCACGCATATAACTGTCGGCAAGTGGGGTTGCCGGTGGAGTTTGATGAATTGTACGCTTTTCTTGATAAACTAACCCGTTGTCTAGCGGATTTAGGTATTACCTCGACAATCTCTTTTGTATTTTTTATTAATGGGAATCCGCAATCTGATGAGGGGGCGGTTGAGTTTGAGTTCGCGTATACCGGTCTTTGTGATTGAGTTTCTTTTTGTTTGTTTTAGACCGGAGCGGCACTATCGCTTGCCTCTCCGGTTTTTTTTGACTGGTTGGTTAGTGAAGCGAACGAAGTGAGCTGAACTTACCAACCATCAATCCTGCCGTAGCTTGAGCGATAGCGAAAGCGGAGGCGGATGATTGCTAAACGATCCCGCCTGTGGCGGGAGAGCTTACCAACCATCAACCCGCCAAAGGCGGGTGAAGAATCTCATCACTATTAGTTGGTTGGCGGGTTGCCAGCTATTTTTGGTAAGTTTTTAACTGTTTCCCACTGGCTGAATTTTGATCCGTCAGCTTTAATAAAGGCGAAGTTATCGTACTGATCATATTTTAGGATAAAGGGAGTTGCCGCCGCTACGCGGTTATCTGGTCCCCAGACTTGGGTAAAAGCGATGCGGTAATACTCGGCCACAGTTTGTTGGTTAAACCAGTTATTAACGGTGATTGCTCCTTCAGCATGAGGCCAGCCGGTTTCCGTTATAAAGACCGGCAACCCTCCGGCGCCGTATTTGGCCAAAATTTTTAATTCCCACTTGTAGGAACCCATGGTATTTCTTCCAGCCTCCCAATCTTTTTCTCCGGAAACGCGGCTATCGAGCGGGTGTCCGCGGTAGCCGGGGTGGGGGTAGCAATGGCTCGCCCAGCCATCTAGCTTACTAAATATTCCCGGTACTGCTTGGTTCATTCTTTCAAGAAACTGGTCTTCGCTTAGATAGCAGGTATCTACTCCAAGATCGGTATGTACGCATATTCGCGGATAATTTGGCCCAGAGGCGGCGGAGGCGTTAAAGGGGCCGTTTAGCACAAAAAACTCGCTGCTTTTGGTTTTTAATTGGTCAATAAGAAAATTTAACGAGCGGGCGTATCCTTCCGGATCAATCGTTCCTCCCCAATACTCATCAGCGTTAACCTCGTTGAATGCTGATATTACTCTTATTTTGGTAGGCCATCCCAAACTGGCCAAAAAATCGGCTGCTTGAGCAAGCTGGTCGTCGGTAGGGATGTTTCCATCGTTCATTAATTGGATAATGGGTATAATGTGTTTTTCCTTGCACTTGGCAAAGACCTCATTCCACCAACTAGTATCGCGGTTATTAATATGCCAGGTCATGGTGGCCCAGCCCCAATCCCCGCCATTTGAATTGACTAACTCGGCCGCCAGTTCAATTTGATCCGGTCCGGAAAAGAGATGAACTCCGTATTTATTGTTGGCAAATCCCAATTTATTGTTAGCCGGAGCACTGGCTGGATTGCTTGTCTGGGCTGGAGTTGGACTGGGGGTTGGTGTATCTGTTGGGTTGGGGGTGCCTGTCGGGCTGGCGGTCGGCTTGGCAAGTTTTTCTGGTTCCTCAATCTGGAGTTGAGCGGAAGCGCTTGAGGCCAAATCATCACGGGCGTTGCTGAACTCCCAGGCGGAGATTATTTCCGGATGTTCCTTGGTGTTACTGGACGCGGTTCTCTGTATTAAAAGCCAAGTTCCGGTTACCAACAAGGGAATTATTAGCAGGCTGGTGATGACTAAGAGGTAATTCCAGTCCGGCGCTGTTTTTTTAACCACTAGTGAAGATTCCATTGGCCCATTAGCGAGTTTTTCTTCACTGGCGATGTTTTGACTATCGCTTGCTAAATTTTGATCCATGGTTTGCATTCTACCATTATAGTAAGGTATAATTTAACCCCAAGGAGTTAAGCGGCATTGATTTGGAGTTTGAGTATTTCGGAAAGGAGACAGAAAGAATGAGATGGTTTATTGTTAGGAGACGGTGCTTTTTTGCTTGGAGCAGCCTCGTTCTGATGCTCGCTGTTATGGCGGCATTTAATTTTATTCCCTGGTGGCTGCCGCTGGTTTTTCTTTGCTTGTTTGTTTTTATCGGGCTGATATGGCTCTATATCACCCGGCCTCACAAGGTACCGCCTCCAAAGATAGATCAGAGTTATTTTGATAAGTAGAAGTGGTGGTTTAACTTTTTATCGCTTGGCGCAAGAAGCAACAATGTTTGTTGCTTCTTGCGCCCTTTTCTTTGCTCTAAAGGTATTTTTCCACTTCTTCTTTTAGCGCTTGTTTTGATCGCGCACCCATAAACCGGTAAATTTCTTGGCCTTTCTTAAAAATAATGAATGCCGGGATGCTTAAAATGTTAAACCGGGAAGCGGTATTGGGGTTTTGATCCACTTCCAGCTTGCCTACTTTGAATTTGCCTTCGGTTTCAATGGCTAACTGTTCTACCAGCGGCGCCATCATTTGGCAAGGGCCGCACCAGCTTGCCCAAAAATCAACCAGGAAAACTCCTTCATTTTGAGTTACTTCTCGTTCAAAATTGCTGTCGGTTAGGGTAATGGACATATTATGAAAAAATAAATAAAATTTTTACGTATCAATATTAGCTGATTTGGCGTGAGTTTGAATGAATCTCTTTCTTGGCGCCACCTCGTCCCCCATCAGCATATTAAAAGTTTCATCTGCCTCGGCGGCGTCTTGAATGTCTACTTTTTTCAATATTCTTGTTTGAGGGTTCATAGTGGTTTGCCAGAGTTGATCGGGATTCATTTCTCCCAAACCTTTAAATCTTTGCACACCACTTACTTTATTACCAAGTTCTTTTAGTAAGCGGTCTTTATCTTCGTCTGTGTAAACATACTGGTGAGTTTTTCCTGTTTGTACTCTATACAATGGCGATGTGGCAATATATAAGTTGCCGTTGTCAATGATATGGGGCATATGGCGATAGAAGAAAGTCAGAACTAGGGTGGTAATGTGCTCGCCGTCTACATCGGCATCATTCATAATAATTACTTTGCCATAGCGAAGCTTGTCTGGTTCAGACGACTCACCTATGCCCATACCCAAAGCGATTATGAGGTTTTTGATTTCTTCAAATTTTAGAATACGATCCAGCTGATTGCGTTCGGTGTTAAGTATTTTGCCTTTGAGAGGTAAAACTGCCTGAAAGTGGCGGTCTCGCCCTTGTTTGGCAGAGCCGCCGGCTGAATCCCCCTCTACTACAAATAGCTCGGTTTTGGCTGGATTTCTTTCTTGGCAGTCAGCAAGTTTACCGGGTAGGCTTCCGCTTTCCAAGGCGCTTTTTCTTATTACTGTTTCTCGGGCGGCGCGGGCGGCTAATCTTGCTCTGGCGGCAATTATGTTTTTTTCAATTATCTTTTTAGCTTCGCTGGGGTGTTCTTCTAAATATTCGTTTAATGTTTCCGATAGGACAGTATCTACTGCTGTTTTTACCTCGGTATTTCCCAGTTTTGTTTTTGTTTGCCCTTCAAATTGCAAGGTTTGCGAGTCCAGTTTTATCGAAACAACGGCAGTTAATCCCTCCCTTATATCATTTCCCGACAGATTCTCCTCTTTTTCCTTTATTAATTCTTTCTTACGGGCATAGTTGTTAATGGTGCGAGTAATGGCGGTTTTGAACCCGGCCAAATGAGTGCCGCCTTCGGAGTTGTAAATATTATTGGTAAAACACAGAATATTTTCGTTATAGCTGTCATTATACTGAATGGCGATTTCCACACTTATGTTGTCCTGCTCCTTTATAATGTAAAACGGCTCGTCTTGCACAACTTTTTTGTTGTGATTAAGAGATTTAACAAAGGAGCGAATCCCCCCTTCAAAGTAGAACCCTCTTCTTTTGGGAGGCGTTTCCCGCTCGTCAATCAGGCGCATACGCAGTTGGGGGGTGAGGTAGCAGTATTGGCGATATTGCTCCATCAACTCGTCAAAATTGTAATCAATCGAGGAAAACATTTTTTTGTCGGCCATGAAAGAGGTGGTTGTTCCTTTGTTAAAACTTGGAACCGCCGTGCTTTGCGGTTCTCTTTTCCCTTCCGCCACTTTTTTGGTTGGATTGCCTTTTTTGTATTCTTGACAAAATACCTTTCCTTCTTTGCTTACCTCCACCCGCAAATTTTCCGATAAGGCGTTTACCACCGAGGAGCCCACCCCGTGCAACCCGCCGCTGATTTTGTAACCGCCGCCGCCGAATTTTCCTCCGGCGTGAAGTTTGGTCATTACCAACTCTAGAGCGGAAACCCCGTATTCCTTTTTAATGTCTACGGGAATGCCCCGACCGTTGTCAGCGACAGTTACCCAGCCGTTGGCGTGAAAAATGACCCAGATTTGATCGCAAAAACCGGCGATTGCTTCATCAACGGAATTGTTGACTATTTCGGTAACTAGGCGATGCAACCCCTGTTGGTCGGTGGAGCCAATATACATGCCGGGGCGTTTTTGTACCGGATCCAACCCTTCTAGAACTTGAATTTGATCGGCAGTGTAGTTTGTTTGGTCCATAGTCATCCGTATTTAGGAATAATTACTTGGCTAGTATAGCACAGCTAATGCCTCCTCTTTTTTGAGTGTTTTATCACTAACTGCCTAACAAGTTTTTTGATTGGTTTTTTTCTTTTTTCTTTCCCCGACAGTTTACCTTCTGTTGGTGGAGTCTTTTCTTTTTGCTCTTCTTGAGAAACTTTTGCTTTTTCGGCCATTTCTGTTTCGGACAATGGTGATTTGCATGGCGCTTTAAAGTTATCATCTTCATAAAGGCAGCAGCAGCGGACCTTTCCGCAATAGCCAACCTCCCCGCCATTTGGACAATGATTTGCTTCTTCCACTGGCGCGTTTAGCCATAACTTACAACAAACAATTCTTCCGCAAGGACCCAAACCACCAATTACGGTAGTCGCTTCCCGACTGGAAACCTGCATTAACATTATTTTTTGATTATAAATTTTGTTTAGGTCTTTAACGATTTCCCTAAAATCTAACCTTTGTCCGCAGGCAAAGTAAAAGGTAGGTTTGTCTTCCCAGCCTCGCTCCTCAAAACGCAAAAACTTCATAGGCAGTTGATACTTTCTTGCCAGTTCTTGAGCCTGCTTTATCTCACGGTTTTCTTTTTGGCTCATAAATTTTTTTTACAACGAATGGCAATAAAAAACGCGTCAAGTAAAAGTCTAGGCGACGCCTGACTCTGTAATCTCTCCTCCATAAGATAGAGTTTTTCGATGGCTGTTACAATTCTATCCGTTTCACTGGTGTTCAGCCCTCTAATCTTTTTTCTTAAAATTGCTAACCACCACCCAACCTTTTCTCGCAATTGATTTTTGTTCTCCACTAACTTGGCATTTTTTTCCAGCCAGTCTAAACTGAAAGCCAAATTACTTTCCCACAAGGCGTTAAATTCGTTTTCAATGGACTGATCAATCGGTTGTGCGCTTGATTTTACTTTAATTTGGTGGCAACGGGAAGCGATGGTCGGCAAAACTGTTTTGGGATGCGGGCAGGTGATTACGATAGCGGCATGCTCCGGCGGCTCTTCCAAAGTTTTTAGCAGGCAATTCTGCGCTTGGTGGGTAGCTTGGTTGAATTCTGCGATCATTAGAACTTTATTTAATGTATTTTTGCTCGGCTGAAGTTGCAGGTTTGTTATACTCTCTCTTATTTGCTCTATGCTTATTTCTTTCTCATCATCACTTTTAGTTAATTCCACAAGGTCGGCTGTTTTTTTTGCGTTTTCCAAATCTTGCTCTTTTTGGCCAAAAATAAGGATCCCTGCCAGCTCGTAAGCCTTTTGGCGCCGTTGTTGCTGGGTGCCTCCCGTTATCATTAAAGATTTCACCCCCTTGTTGTTCATATATTGCTTATGATACCATAAACCGTGTAACTTTCCTGCCTATGAAGCCTCAAAGCCAAAAAGGAATTGAAGATATTCTTAGCGAAAAAGGCCTGCTGACGGCTGACCAGCTATCCGCTGTAAAATTTGAGAGTATTAACAGCGGTCAGCCAGTGGAGAAAATTTTGCTTGATCGCGGGTATGTTGATTCAGTTGAATTAGTTAAGGCGCGCGGCGATCTTTTTGGCATTCCTTTTGTTCAGCTTTCCACTAAAGTCATAACCCCCGAAATTCTCGACTATGTTCCTGAACCAGTCGCCCGTAAATATAGCTTAATACCTTTTGGCCAAGAAAAAGGCAGCTTATTGGTAGCGATGGAAGACCCGCTTGATTTGCAGGTGGCAGAGTTTCTAGAAAAACGCACTGGTTTAAGAGTTTCTCCGTATATCGCTCAAACGGAAGATATTTTGCAGGCGATTGAGTCACAGTATGGCAAATCAATTGGTACCGAGGTAACGGCGGCGCTAGAGGAAGTGGGTTCCGACACAACAAGAATAGAAGAGCAAATTAGGGATATAAATAAAGCTGAAGAAACCATTCGCGACGCGCCGGTAGCCAGAATTGTGAGCGCTATTTTAGAGTACGCCGTTAAATCTCGCGCCTCTGATGTCCACATTGAGCCTCAAGAAGAACGTTCTCGGGTGCGCTATCGTATTGACGGTATTTTGCAGGAACGGCTCACACTGCCTAAAAACGTACACCCCTCGGTTTGCGCTAGGATAAAAATTCTCTCTAATTTAAAAATAGACGAGCGCCGTATTCCCCAGGACGGCCGTTTTAAAGTTCAGGTTGGCGATACCAAAACAGATTTGCGTGTTTCTACTCTACCAACAATATTTGGCGAAAAAGTTGTTATTCGTCTCCTCAAAGAACAGAGTAAGGTTCTTAATTTTGACGATTTGGGTTTGCGAGGCACTTCCCTTAAAAGAGTTAAAGAAGCAATAGAACTGCCTGACGGGATTGTCCTCGTTACCGGTCCTACTGGTTCCGGTAAAACTGTTACTTTGGCGACTTGTTTAACTAAATGCAACACTATTGGTGTTAATATAATTACTTTGGAAGACCCGGTGGAAATTCGTGTCCCCGGAGTTAATCAGGTGCAAATAAACCCGCAAGCGGGATTGACTTTTGCCTCCGGTTTACGCGCTATTCTGCGGCAAGACCCTAATATCGTAATGGTGGGGGAAATCCGTGACGAAGAGACGGCCCATTTGGCAATTCACGCCGCTTTAACCGGTCACTTAGTCTTGTCTACCTTACATACCAATAGCTCGGCTGGCGCTATTCCTCGTTTAATTGATATGGGCGCCGAGCCTTTTTTGATTGGTTCAACTGTTAGCATTGTAATTGCGCAACGTTTGGTAAGAAAAATTTGTCCGCACTGCAAAAAAGAATACCCCGCCCCCGAGGAAATAATTGTGGAAGCCAAGGAAATATTGGGTCCCCTCTTTCCGTCAAAAAATAATGGCAATGTCAGCTTTTTTAAGGGAGCGGGTTGTGAAAGGTGCGATAAATCTGGTTATGCTGGCCGGCTTGGTATTTTTGAAGTGCTCAAGATGAGTGACTCTGTTCGTAAGCTTACTTTGGAGAAACAGCCTGAATCATTAATAGCTGAAACAGCTATAAAGGAAGGGATGCTTACTTTGCTCCAAGACGGCTATCTTAAGGTTTTAGAAGGACTCACCACTCTTGAGGAAGTTATGCGAGTGGCCCAGGATTCAGATGATAAACAAGAGGAGTTGTTTTCAGGAGTTGCTACCAATAAATCGCAAAAGCCAGCTAATGATGACTTTGAGTTGGCTAAAAAGAAACCAGTATTAAAATGATGTTAGTTAGTTTACAATAATTATTATGACGATTAATGATCTTCTTGACTACACGATAGAGAAAAAAGCTTCCGATTTGCATTTAACCACTGGCGCTCCCCCTATTATTCGATCAGGAGGAGTGTTGGTTCCTGTTGCCGGTACCCATGCCCTTAAAAGTGAGCAGGTTGAGGAGTATGTCTTTCCTTTACTAAAACCTGAACAGAAGGAGATTTTACTAATGAACAAAGAGATTGATTTTTCTTTCGCTTTTGGTGATAAGGCCCGTTTTCGTATTAATGCTTACCATCAACGGGGATATCTTTCCGCTGCCTTGCGTTGTATACCATATACTATTCCCACTATCGACGAGTTGGGTCTGCCAAAAATAATTTATGAATTTTGCAAACTTCCCCAGGGTTTTATTCTGGTAACCGGCCCAACCGGCCAGGGAAAATCTACCACTCTGGCGGCCATTATTGATGAAATTAACCAAACCCGTCCGGTCCACATTGTTACAATAGAAGACCCGATTGAGTATCTTTTTCCCAACAAAAAAGCTTTGGTTGAACAACGGGAAATGCATTTAGATACCCATGCTTGGGATATTGCCTTGCGCAGTGTTTTGCGGCAAGATCCAGATGTGGTTTTGGTTGGCGAAATGCGCGATTACGAAACTATATCTTCGGCGGTAACAGTAGCCGAGACTGGTCATTTGGTTTTTGCCACTTTACACACCAACAGCGCCGCTCAAACTATTGACCGTATTGTTGATGTTTTTCCCGATCACCAGCAACAGCAAATCCGTGTCCAGCTCTCCGCTACTCTGGAAGGAGTAATTTCTCAAAGACTGATTCCTAGTTTGGGTAGCGGTTTGGTGCCGGCGGTAGAAATTTTGCTGGCTACTCCGGCGGTGCGAAGCCTGATTCGTGACGGAAAAACTCATCAAATAGACAACATTATTGCCACTTCCTCTGATGTGGGGATGATCTCCTTGGAACGATCTTTGGCTAATTTGGTTAATCAGGGAAAAATATCAAAGGAGTCGGCAGTTAATAGGACGCTTAAGCCGGATATGCTGGAGCGGATGATCCGCCAAAAGGGTTCTTGATTAGTTATTAATCATTACCTGTGCCAACTTTTAAATACCAAGCAAAAAATTATGAGAGTCAGGTAGTTTCCGGAGCGGTGGAGGCGGCTACCGAAAAGCACGCGGTAGGGGCTCTCAAAAACCGTGGTTTAGTTGTTACAGATATTCAAGAAGTGCGCGAAGGGGTAAGCCTCCGTTATTGGCTTAAGCGGTTTCAGGGCGTGTCCTCCTCCGAAAAGGCGGTTCTTACTCGCCAACTTGCGACTATGATTAAAGCCGGCTTGCCTTTAGCCAGCTCATTGGAAATTCTTTCTCGTCAAACCCACAACCCCACTTTGCAAGAAGTAGTAAAAGAAGCTTTGCAAGATGTGGAGGGCGGGATGGCGCTGTCTGCCAGTTTTGCCAAGCATCCTAAAGTATTTTCTATAATGTTTGTAAATTTAGTTAAGGCGGGTGAGGCTTCTGGCTCGTTGGAAAAGGTTTTAGACCGTTTGGCGGTGAATATGGAATCTTCTAACGAATTTAAAGGTAAACTAAAGGGGGCGATGATTTATCCGATTATTATTTTAATATTTATGGTCGCGGTAATGGTCCTGATGATTGTAATGGTTATTCCAAAGCTTACCGTAATGTACGAGGATGTGGGGGTGGAACTGCCTTTGTCCACGCGAGTATTGATTTGGCTGTCTGATTTCTTTATTCATAAATGGTGGCTGGCAATTTCTGTTATTGGCGGCGTCGTTTTTGCCGTGAGGTATTTTGCCCAGACAACTTACGGGCGCTATAAGATAGCCGCTGTAAAAACCAAGCTGCCTGTATTCGGCCGCTTATTTGTTGTTTCAGATTTAACTGAATTTACCCGTACTTTATCTTTGCTTATTTCCGCCGGTTTGCCAATTTTGGATTCGTTGGAGATTGTGTGCGGTTCGGTTGACAATTTACATATGCAGGACGCGATTAAAGAATCTGCCGATGAGGTGGAGCGAGGTGCTCCTCTTTCTATTTCGTTAGCTAAGCACCGGGAATTTCCCGAAATTGTGGCGCAAATGGTAGGGGTTGGCGAGGAGACCGGCAAGCTGGACGAGGTTTTGGATAATCTGTCTTATTTTTTTAGTACCGAGGCTGAACAGCGGGTTAAAAACTTAACGGTTGCTTTGGAGCCTATTATCATGGTGTTTTTGGGAGCGATGGTGGCGGCTCTTATTATCTCAATTGTTACGCCAATGTATAGCCTGATGCAGCAATTCTAGGAAGGGAAATAATGGAATATAAAGGATATGACAGGAATAAAGGAAGGAAAAGGAAAAGAAGGAGTTTACGGTTATAAAAGGTTATTGGTTTGGGTGAGAGCTAAAGAGTTAGTTGTTTTAACATATAAAATAACAGAAAGATTTCCAAAATCGGAGACATACGGTTTGACTTCGCAAATTAGGCGGGCGGCGGTTTCAGTATGTGTGAATATAGCGGAAGGTTACTCTAGGCAAGCTAATTCCAAGAAAGATTACTTAAATTTTCTTAATATTGCGAAAGGATCACTTGTTGAATTAGAAGCTCTTTTAGATATATGCTCCGAGATATTGCCGAATATTGTCTTGTTAGATATGCTTGATTTTAGGAATAAAATAAAAGAAGTAGGATTCCTCCTTTACAAACTAATTTTGGGGGTAAAGAATAGTATTAGCTAATATATGTTCCTGTCTACTTGTGATACTGCTTACTACAAAAACAGAGAATTAATTTCCTTTATATCCTTTGTGTTCCTTCAATTCCTTTTTTCCGAAGGGGGGTGACAGATGGTTATGAGAAAAACTTTACAAAAAGGCTTTACCTTGATTGAGTTGCTTATCGTCATCGCCATCATTGGTCTATTAGCGGCGGTTGTTTTGATCGCCATTAACCCGGCGGAAATGATGAAGCGCGGTCGTGATAGCCAGAGATTGTCTGATGTGACTAATCTTAAGAAAGCGATTGATATATATGTGGCTACTAGTTACCAAATTCCTGCTACCTGTGTGGCTAGTACATTGTATGGCTGTGGTGCTGCAGCTTGTACTGATGCTCAAAGGTCTTCAGCGGGAACTGGTTGGGTACCAATTATCTTAACCCAGAATATTCCAACTTTGCCGGTCGATCCTTCCTCAGGTCAAACAATAACATATACTGCGGCTGTTCCTGGTACAGCTACTGCTAACTACCGGCTTGCTTGTAGCCCAGCTAGTACTACTTTTGAGATAAATACTTATTTGGAATCAACCACCAATACTAGTAAGATCTCTTCTGATGGCGGTAACTCCGCTATACTTTTTGAAACCGGTACCGACTTATTATTGTTGGACGGAAGTGGTGCAGCTGTATAGTTTATATTTAGCTCATCGGTCCAAATCCTAAAGCCCGCCGCAAGGCGGGCTTTAAGATTACTTCGTTCTCGCCTTGATTATTAGCAATAATATTTCTCGCTTATCAGTAGCAAGGTTTGCCCCGGCAGTTTTTTTAAAAGCAAAGATTCGCAGTTTATTAATATTGCCAAAATTGATTTTACCGCATACCAAATTTTGGCGGAGATTGTTTTTTTCCCCGCCAATTTGTTTTCTAAACTAAAAGAGCCATCCTTTTTTAATAAATTGAGAAGAATAAAGTAAATAATATTGCTTATTTGATACAGCAAGTGGTAGCTGTACCGGCTGTTCGTGATTCTAAATCCATTATTTTTTAGCAACGCCTCTACTTCTTTTTTGGTAAAATGCTGCTGGTGGCCAATAATCTTTTTAAGATCTAGTTTAAAGATTTTGTAAAGAATGCCGTGCAGGGTTAGCAGGCTTCCTTCCAGAGGAACGGCTAGGTATAAAAACCCGCCTTTTTTTAATACGCGGCTAATTTCCCCAAGCGCCAAGTTTGGATCGTCCAAATGTTCCAACACATCCGTCAATAAAACTCCATCCCAGCTGTTTTCCTTAAAAGGCAGTTTGTAAGCATCGCCATACGAGAATATTACGCCCAGAGGCTGGTTTTTGGCTTTCTTAAGAGATATTTTGCTTATATCTACCCCAGTTAAGTTCCATAACGGCCGGTATTTTTTAAAAGCTTTGGTTACCACTCCCCCGCCGCAGCCAACCTCCAGCACATTAATTTTTTTGTTTTTAGGCAAATTCTTTAGGCCAAAGAGAAGGTGTGGATAGCGCAAATAACAGATTTTTAAAGTTAGCGGCGAACTGCCCCACACTCGTTGATTGTAGTTAACATTCATAAATGTTAATTTATAACTATGGTTCCTCCTTTATTTTACATTGGTTTAGCTTTGTTTGGTTTGGCAGTTGGTTCATTTTTGAATGTAGTGATTGATCGTGTTCCTGCCGGTCGAAGTTTGCGCGGCCGTTCGGTCTGTGACTATTGCGGCAAAACGATTCCGGCAAAAAATTTGGTGCCGTTGCTGTCATTTGTCTTGCAGCGAGGAAAAAGCGCTTGCTGTCAAAAAAAGCTTTCTTGGCAATATCCGTTGGTGGAATTCTTAAGCGGCGCTCTCTTTGTTTTTGTTGGCTGGAAAACGGGGTTGGTAAATTATTTTGCTAACCTTGCTTTACTTGGCCATTCCAATGTTTCCACTGATTCCGCCGCTCAAATAAATTGGGCGTCCGCGGGGGCGTGGGAGCCGTATTTATACGGGCTAACGCTAGTGTTTTTTCTTTTTATTTGTTCCGCTCTTCTTGTTTTAATTTTTACTGATCTTAAATACCTTTTGTTGCCTAACAGTGTTGTTATTACGGCAATTATTGCTTCACTGTTATATCTTCTATCTACAAACGCCATTCGTTTTTTTGTTTTTTACCAGGGTTTAGCCACCGACAACAACTTTGTGGGTAAATACCTTCTTCATAATACCGACTTTTTTTGGCGGCAGGTGTGGCTGCAGGGGCAGGATTTTGTTTTCACTTTGGAGGGCAGTTTAATTGTGGCGCTGGTTTTTTTGGTTTTGATTTTAGTGACAAAAGGCCGCGGTATGGGTGGAGGCGATTTAAAAATGGCGATTTTGATTGGTTTGGTCTGCGGCTGGCCAAATATGTTGGTGGCTTTATTTCTTGGCTTTACTTTAGGATGTTTGGTTTCGTTAGTTCTTATGGCGCTGCGAATTTTAAAGTTTGGCGACCGCATTCCGCTTGGCCCTTTTTTAGCCATGGGTACTTTTGTTACTATGTTTTATGGAGAGCAAATTCTTGATTTTTATTACCGTATATTTATTCACTAATGTAATTTTTATTTTATGTACCAATCAAAATCGCAGTTAAAGGAGAAGGGGTTTTCTCTAATTGAGTTACTAGTAGCAATAGCGATTATTGCTTTGCTTACTTCTATTGGCATGGTCTCTTTTTCTCGCGCTCAACAGAACAGCCGCGATACTAGGAGAAAAGCTGATTTGAGAAGTATTTCCTCGGCTTTGGAGCTTTTCTATGACGCGAGTAATGTTTACCCTACTGAAGCTAATTATGACGAAGTTCAACAAGGTCCAAGTCCTGGTATCTATCCTACTTATATAAAAACTATGCCTGATGATCCGGTAACTGGTCGTGATTACTTTTATATTAGTCGGGTAACTGGATATACTAATGAGCAGTGCTACTGCCTTTCTTCTCAAATGGAGATAAGTTCAAATGCCAGTACTGAATGCACGAAAGCTCCAGCTCATTCAGCTACCTACGCTTACACGATTAGCTGTCCTTAAATTATGCTTACTAAGAAAATACTAAAAGGATTGATAAAAAAAGATTCTCGGGGATTTACAATCGTGGAGATAATTGTGGTGGTAATGATCATTATGGTGCTAATAAGCATCGCTTCGGTGTCTCTTTCCGTTTCGCGGCGCAAGGCGCGCGACTCCAAAAGAGTACGCGATATTCAGTCAGTAGCGACCGCTCTTCAGGTTTATTATATGGAACTTGGCAGCTATCCTATTGGAGTTGCTAATTTTGCCGCTCTGTCTACGGTTTTGGCTAACTATATGCGCGAATTTCCCATCCCTCCTGCCGGCTCTACAAATATTTACGGTTACAGCAATGCTTGCGCTTCTACACCTAATCAGGGTTATCAGATGTGGGCAGATTTGGAAGGATCGGAATACCGAAACAGCGCCTGTGGTTGTTCTGGAAACAATTTTTGTATTTGTGAGGGTATCTGTACAGCAATGTCCGGCTCTTACTAGCTAGATTCGCATCTTTATGACCACTGCTAAAAGGGAAGGTTTTACTCTGGTAGAGTTATTAGTCGCTTGCACTGTCTCTTTGGTGGTCTTGGGAGTAGTCTTTGGGTTCTACAGCCGGTATCGCGCCCGCGCTCGCGATGAGAAGAGGAAGCAAGATTTGCATTGGTTGGCAGATGCATTAGAGCTCTACTATTCAGATTATGGTTTGTACCCCAATACTGGCACATTAAGAAGTAGTGTTGAAGCTAGATGGTTGACAGGAGTTCTTTACACTGCTCTAGATAACTATATCACTAGAAAAAATTTGCCAATTGATCCTTTAAATAATACTGGCGGTACTAGCGGTTATCGGTATTGGTATCAGGACTGTACTACTTCTGGTGCTAATTGTGATAATTGCATGGCTCTGGAATCAAAGCGTATCTGTGGTGTAATTTCTGGCTGCAGTGGGGCAGGATCTGCTAGGCGTTTATATTTTCTAGCGGCAAAACTTGAAGCTCAATCTGGTTACTACTGTCTGGGCACGCCCGTATACTCCTGTAATACGTTTAT
The DNA here is from genome assembly GCA_002774225.1 of candidate division WWE3 bacterium CG08_land_8_20_14_0_20_43_13. Lineage (GTDB taxonomy): Bacteria > Patescibacteriota > WWE3 > PEYW01 > PEYW01 > PEYW01. Next base: position 22,096 of record PEYW01000006.1, read on the forward strand.
AAATTGGGGTGGTTGCGTCAATCGCGATGATATGTCACCGCCGTAAATTATTATGCGTATAAAAGATCAAAGTGGCATGACAATGTATGAAATCTTGGTGATAATCGGTCTGTTGGGTATTTTCTCTGTCTATTCTGTTTGGCATGTAACCAATGTGGCGCATCGTCAGCGAGCCAAAGATTTAGTTCGGGTATCCGATTTGTCTCTAATCTCCGAAGCGTTGGAAGAGTATTACGCCGACTATCAAATTTTGCCCGGCACTGCCGGTCAAGTTTTTCAAAGCATCCTTACCACCGAGGGTCAACCATGTGTTGACTGCCTTTCTCTTGAAAATGGTTGGCTGCCAAATCAATTGACTAATTATCTAGAAAAGTTTCCCGTTGATCCGGATAACCAGGATGGGCTAATCTATAGATACACTCACAACGGGTCTTCTTACTTGCTGGATTGTGTTCTTGAACTGCCGGCGAATGTGGAAAAAATGTCCAACGACGGTGGTCTATCTTCCGACCACTACGAGCTGGGTTCCGGGGTGGGGGTGTTGAGTTTTTAGATTTTATGCCCTGCTCAAATAGAGGTTTTACTTTAGTGGAGTTGCTAATAGCCATTGCGGTAGGAATGGTGTTGGCGGCGGCGGGTATTCCCTCTCTTAACTCATACCTTCGGCGCCAAACTCTTATACAGGCGGCGGAAAATCTTAAATCTGATTTACGAAGAGTGCAGACAATGGCGATTGGTGGGTCAAAGAGCACTCCGACTGCTACCCAATCTTCTTGTTGGGGGGTAAGGACTGGCGGCACTTGTCCGGCAAACAATTACTGTATGGCTTCTTACGGTATTGCTTCCCCTTGCGCGGTTGCTGATTATTCCCTTTATAAGCAGGTAAAGCTTGGTGATTCGCGCGTTGGCGTTTCTGCCGGAGAGGTTGTTTTTCAACGGCTTACTGGCTTTGTTTCTAGCGCGGTAACATTTACACTTAGTTTATCTGGCAGTACTTGTACTATTACGGTTGATGTTAGCGCCACCGGTTCCGTAGCCGTTGGCAGTTTAACTGGATCATGCTAATTAGTAAACTCTGTCCAAAATTAAAAGACTCAAGTGGCCAGTCACTCATTGAAGTTTTGATTGGCGTGGCGGTGGCAATGGTAGTGGTTTCTGCCTTGGTAGGTCTCGGAATTACCTCGCTAAGGCAGTCAACCTTGAACAAAAACAAGCAACTGGCGCTTTCTCTGGCGAATTCCATCGCCGAGCAACTACGGCTTTATCGTGATAGCAACTCGGTGACTGATTTTCCAGACAGCGCTTCGGGCAATTGTTTGTCCTATGACGGAAGCAATGTAGTTTTGTGCGGCAGTTTTCTGGATTACCCGGGCAGCACTGTTTTTGATTACATGGTCTCCTCTGAACCTCTGCCGGCGGGAGTTGCCTTGTCTTCGCGCCTTTTGATGATTCAAGTTAGGTTTGCGATTTCTTCCGGTTACGAAACGATTTCTATCTATTCCCTTTTGAGCAACTGGAATGAGCTTTAGTTTTTTTATGGATGATCAAAAAGGCTTTACTCTAATGGAAATGCTAGTAGTCACCGCTATTCTAGCTTTGGTCGCGGGAGTGGCGATTTCTTTAATAACTAGCGTGATTCGCTCTTACCATAAATCTAATATTCTTAATCGTTTGCAGGAAACCGGGTCGCAGGTATTAGCTGTAATAGAGGGAAGGGTACGCGGCGCTTCTCAAATAAATTGGGGTACATGTAATGGCAGCAGTAATCTAACAATCACATATGACAACCAACCGATTGTTTTTTCCTGTTCTTCTTGCGGCGTGGCCGAATCCAATGGATACATCGCCATGTCAGTTGACGGGGCCGCTAGCCAACCGCTTACCAGTAATAACGCTGCTTCTGGCGTTAATGTTTCTGTATTATCCTTTACCTGTGATAGCAGTACCGGCGAGGTGATTATAAATTTGAGTTTGGAACAGCCCACCGGTTTATCTGGCCGTCTAGAGAACAGAGCTAGTCTTAATTTTTCTAAAACGGTGGTTGCCCGTTCCACCTATTCAAACTAATGCTGTTTATTTTTACTGTTGACTTGAGTATGCGGCGAGTCCATTATTTTATATATCTATGAATTATTCTGCCCGCCTTAAAAAAATTATATACGACGAGTCTGGCCAATTCTTAGTCTATATTTTGGCGGCAATCGTGGTGGCGAGCGTGGTTACTTTTGGCGTGGCTTACCGTTCCCTTTCTTCTACCAAAAAGACCAGTGTTGACACCCGCTCCGCTCAAGCTCTGTATTCGGCGGAATCCTGCGCCGAAGTGGCGCTATCCTTAAGCGATGCCGAATTGGAAGATTTATCCGGAGACCCCGCCACCGAGCTGGATCTTACTGGTGATGGCGTTAATGACTGTTCTTACGCTGTTTCTCTTGATGGAGGAACTAATTCACTAACTCCATTCACAATAGAAAAAGATGAGGTTAGAGAAATTGATCTTAATGGCTATGGTACCGGTGACATCACTATAAGTTGGGATACCACGCCCGCCCAAGACGCAATTTTGGTTGTCCGCACCATTTCGCAAACTGGTGGAAACTACACCGTTGCTTCCTTGATTTATGATGGCAACGATACGGTTAGTTGCGGAACTTACGCGGTAGGCGCTTTTTCTGCGCCTGATCCTGGAAGCGGTGCTTACGCGCACTCTTTTACCTTTACTCCTGGAAATACTGCCAAATTGCTAAGAATTATGGCTTTGTGCACATCCACTACCGTTTTTGTTCAAGGTCAAAATAATTTTCCTGCTCAAGGTTACGTTATTAATGCTTCCGGCACCAATGCCGGCGCTATTCGGAAAATTCAGGTAGTACGCGGCCATCCGCAACTGCCCGCTATTTTTGACTACGCTCTGTTTTCCAAGTCTGGTTCCGCTCCTTTGAGTAAATAGTCTTATGCCCAAGTTTATTCGCATACTAACCATCAGCGCCATCCTTCTAGGGGCGTATTTGTTTATTTTTTCTGGGCGAGTAAAGGCTACCTGCGACGATCCTACCTGCCATTTAGTTCAAGATTTTGAAATCTGTAAGTCAAAATCTTCAACCAATACTGGTTGTTATACCAACTATTTTGGGTACCATTGTTTAGAACAAAGGATTAGTCCTGTTCGGACCTGCGATTTGACGCCTTGGGGCTATCCAGGAGAAGAGGGATACGCTTTCTATGCTCCTTGCTGGTGGAATTCATGTGACACATGCTGTACCGATGGTAGCGGTCCAGAAACCAGTAATTTTAATGCCACGATTTACGCTTCGAATACTGGTGCCCAGCGTTGGACAGAGAACTGCTACACAACATCAGGAAATCGTTGTCCTGCCACAAATACCTTTGGTTATAACGGTGTTTCCTTAAGCTGTTTGACAGCTGGTTGCTCTGTTTGGAGTGGTTGGGATTGTACCGACGGTGCCTGCGGTCACGCCAACCTGACAGGCGAGTCGGGAATAATAGAATTGAGGCTGAATCGCAATCCGGCATATAATAGTTGCAAGTGGTATGTCACCCGTTTTGATTTAGGCAACGCTCCGAGTGGCGAGTCGGGTACTGATTGCACTGCTGTGTTCAATCTGCCTGGTAATTCAGATTGGCAATCAGGGGTGCACTTTATGATGCAATCCTGTCGGTTTAAATCCTGCTCTTTTTCCAATGCCAGTGATAATAATATTTCTGACGGTATTAATGACTGGTGGTGCATCGCTAACGACTACCAGGGTTGCCAATTTTCCCGTTCTGGAACGCAGACAGTTAACGGCCAAGTCAATCCCGGTTTTTGGGAAGGCGCTATTCCCCGTGCTAATGAATCTTCCGTTTTATGGGGAGAAAGAGAGGTTTACGTTGATAACGTTAATAATTATCAGATTGAAGCTAGGGTTAGAGTTGATGATCGGGCTGAAGTATTTGTTGAAAAAGTAGGCGCGCCTTTAGTTTCTGTTTCCGCCGCTAGCCCGGTCAACCTCGATGCCTGTACTGCCTGCGCCGCCGGTGTTGGCTGTAACAGCAATTGCCAAGACGCTTGGGTGCGGTATCAAGTAACCTTGCCTCAAGACGGCGACTATATCATGAATGTTAATCTCAAACATGATCGAGGATGCGAGAGTGACCAGCTTTTTTATCGCTTTTACTTTGGCAGTGATTTTTACACCTACTCTGCCATTCGCGGCAACGATTCCTGGGAGTGGGCGATGATTGACATTGGGACCAGAACCGCCGGCACTCATAATTTTGGTTTTGCTCTAGGCCATGACTGCCCCGCGCCCGATCTAAATGCCTACGTATACAATACTACCATTCGTGGTATCTTGGTAAATGGCTTTACTTTTAATAGGTATATTCCCGAGATAAGCCCGCGTTGGAATACCACCGGCCCCAGCTGGAGCGGCAACTATGCCGGACAATGGACCAACTATGTTGATATCACCAGCCAGTTCCAAACCGGTTGGAATATTGTTCGGTTTATGGCGGAGGATACTTGGTCACCCTCGCGTTTTTTTGATTTTGACCTTAATGTGTCCGCTAATCCTGCTCCTGTCTGTACTACCAGCAATCCTCCAGGGACTTCCCCGCAAATTATTGCCGCTTGCGAGAGTCCCAACCCAATGTCGGTAAGCGGTACTGACAGCGATTTTGACGCCTTTGGCGGGGGGGAGTCAATCGCTGTTAATTGGGGTGTAACATCAGGGACTTTTTTGCCCGGGAGCTGCGCTGGCGTAAGCGGCGCCTTTTCTTGCAGCAGTGTTGGTTGGACACCGCCGACCGGGTTGACAGGCATTTTTAACAATACCTATCTTCACAACCCTTCGGTTACTGATTCTACCGCTAGAACTGATACCTGTCCGTCGATTGGTTTTACTGTAGTGAATAATCTTCCTTCCGCTAATTTGGGAGCAGCGGATCCGGTCAATATTTATTCCGGTCAGTTGATTAACAGCCTTGCCATTGCCGGTGTTCATCCCAGTCCTGATAGTGCCTGCGACTATCTTGACAATACAGTAGGTCCTGGTGTTACGCTCCTCAATATTACCTGTCTTGGTACTCCTACTGTTTACGACTTGGCGGCCAATTACTGCGGCCGCTCTGTTCTTAACGATACTTGTGACTTTTCATCATTTATTGCCCCCACTTTACCCGTCAATGTTGCTTACGCTGATTGTACGGTTGCGGTGCGGGTGACCGATCAGTTTGGGGCGTCGCAGGCGGTAGTCCTGCCATTACCACTCCGTATTAACAACTTCGCCATGACTGTTTCCGGCACTGTCTATGATAAAACTGTTGATGCTTGTACTGATGATAATTTCTTCATAGAAGGTGTTTCGGTAGTTCTTACTTCCCCTGGTGGTTGTATTGGTACCACAAGAACGGCAGCTGCAAATTCTTTGGGACAGTATTCGTTTTCTGGTGTCCCCTATTGTCCTGGCCTTAACTACACTCTTGCTTTGGATCTCACCGGGTCGTGGTCAAGCTTTAGCCACTCAGGTTGTCCCGGGCTTGATCCTGGCTATAATGTTCCTGCCGACGGACTTTCCAATTTGAATTTTGGAATAACTTATTTGCCGGCTAATGGTTGGTATCAGCTTGAAGGTGGGGGCAGTGTTTACTCACCTTGCGAAAGCGGCTTTTGTTCTGTCGGAGGTATTGGATTTGCCCCGCCTCTGGATGGCTACGGCTATAATTTTTATGGCTCATCGCAAAACCCAGTTAATTACATAGCGCAGTACGCCCCCTTTGATTCTTTGGTAATTTCCCAAGCTGCCTCTTTTAATTTTAATCCAATAAGTCAAGTGGGTGTCCCACCTTGGCTTGTTGAAGGTTACCAAAATGAGTCTTTTTTTGGTGTTTCTACATTCAGCAGTTTTTATGATCACTACTATGCTCTGCTTGCCCCAAGTGATAATAGAACTATTAATGAAATTAATAACGACACACCCGTTGATCCCAATACCGTTGTTAACATTACCCCAAGCGGCGGTACTCTAAATGTTTCAGTTTCTTCAAATAGTTTTAACAACAAACAGGCTGTTTTTTTGGTTGACGGGGATTTAAACTTCTCTTTGGAATTTAATCCCAGCGGTTCGTCTTATTTATTCATTGTTTCCGGTAATGTTACTGTCTCCCCCTCCGTGGGCGGTACTTTGAACAACATTAACCAATCGGCTCATATTGAGGCGGCGATCTTGGCTGATGGCACTTTCTCTACCGGCACAAACGGTTCGGCCGACGATCAATTAAAGATTAAGGGAGTAGCGGCCGCTCTTGGAGTTGGAGGTTTTTCTTTTGAAAGAGACCTTGGATCAAGTCCGACCGGTATTAATAACAGCCGTCCAGCGGAATTATTCTCTTACAGCCCCCGCTATCTTCTTTCTAGTTTTTTGATAAATCAAGGCAGTAATCGCTATGCATCTTGGAAAGAGCTTTAAGCTGGTATTTTGTTTTACCGTATGTCTATTTGTGTTTTTAGTGCTGGGGTGCGATAGCCTTGCTGATTATGGTGACACTACCCCGCCCGTTTCTGATCTTTCCTGTTCTCCCGATTCCCCTGACGGTTCAAATGGCTGGTACCGCTCATCTCTTTCTTGCGCTATTTCTTCTGATGATTTAGTTTCGGGAGTAAAATCTATTAACTGGCGTGTGGACAGTAATCCTTGGCAGACGCAGAGTTTTCTTCCCAATCCAAATTTGGCAGTTAACAGTTCTTTTGAAGAAGGAGATGGACTTTACAACATTGATTTGTGGGGAAAAGCTGGGTCTGCCAGTTTTTTTCACAATAGCAGCAACTTCTTCAATGCCACTTATAGTGCTTCGATTAATAGTTCGGTTGCCGATTGGTCTTACTGGCATAACAAAATTAATTACGCGGTGGCTCGAGTTTGGCAGGATATTTCGGTTTCGGTGTGGGTAAAGACTCAAAATATTCAAGGTCAAGGCGCAAAAGTAGAGCTTTACGAGCTAACTTCCGAAGGGGAGTTTTTGCTTGCCGCTTCCTCCTACTTAACCGGGACCGTCGATTGGACAAGAGTTTCCTTGAACAGTATGCTTGTTCATGAAGATGCGTATGGAGTATATGTAAAGCTTGGGCTTGATGGTGTTGGTACGGTTTGGTTTGACGCTATTACCATAAAAGAAACACCTTCCGATTCCGCTGTTTCCCTTATTCTTTCTCAAGAGGGAACTCATACTCTTGATTACTACGCTGTTGACCATGAAAATAACCAGGAAACAGTCAAAAATTTTAATTATAAATTAGATACCGCGCCTCCCGGTAATTGGCGGGATTTTGATGTTTTCCGGATTTGGGGATCCGACCATGAGCTATATTCCATAATTAGGGTCAGCGATGCCGCGTCCGGCCTTCAGCCCTTTACCGATGAGTTCCAATATTCAGTTGACGCGGGCGGGCATTGGGGTTACTACTCTAACCTTTTGAGTTGCAGTAGCACTTGGAATGAGGGCGGTTGGCGCGGGGTTTTTTCACTTTTCCCCTGGCCCGGGGTAAATGACCTGCTCTTGGTTACTCCCAAGATTGATTACTGTAATTCTAATTGGGCTGTTTGTAAAATCATTCGGTTTCGTATTTTTGACATGGCGGGCAATTCAGCTAGTACTGATGTTTGCATTAATGGCGCTTGGTTGGACTCTCAAGATGGGATGATCGGCGCCCGCGCTAATATCGAAATGAGCGCTCGCGGCAGCGGTGGTTACACTACTAATGATTTGGTAATTGCTGGCGGATCATACGCTAACCAAATCACTTCTTCTAATAGGTGGATTATTACTGACTATCCCATGGAGATTCCATGGGATTACAGCGCTTGGTTGGATTATGTGCCAGCAAAAACAGCGGCAGCGACCCTGCCGACTAGTAGCGGCGTTTATTTAATAGATTCTGATCTGACTATTACCAGTAGTAATATTCCAGGCACTTTTAGCACTGCCGTTTTCTCGGCTGTTTTGTTTGTTAATGGCAACATTAGGATACGAGACAACTTAATCCTAAGCGATTCCAGCGCAATGGTTTTTATTATCAGCGGCGACTTGGATGTTGAGGGGCAAGTCACCCGGGTTGATGGGTTTTATTTAGTAGATGGTAATTTTAATTCTTCTTACAACGGCGGCAACAACCAGCCTGCCTTGCAGGTTAGGGGCGGGGTGACAGCCGAAACTTTTCTTCTCCCCCGCAGCCTTAAAAATTACGACAATATTGATAATCCGGCGGAGCGATTTACTTTCGAACCCCGCTATTACGAGTTACTGCGCTTGTATCTGGGAAGCTCAAAGTCGGTATTTTGGCACGAAGATTAGGGTATCAACATATGCTATTCTTTAATTCGTATATCTAATAATTCTTGTAATTATAGTTGTTATGGGGAGTTTTGTTGGTTTAGATATTGGCTCACATACCGTTAAGGCGATCCAGCTTGCTAGGAAGGGAGAAAATGTCTTTCTTTTCGCCGCGTATCGACAGCCGACACTGGAGAGAAAAATAAGCGCGGAGTCTCAAGAAGATGTAAAATTTTGGGCGGCTTATCTAAAAACTTTTTTTTCGGAAGGGCGATTTAGTTCACGGGATGTAGTGGTAGGCTTACCGGAATCTCAAGTTTTTACCAGAGTCATCAGTGTTCCCAAAATGAGCCAGGCTGAATTGCGCACCGCTATAAAATGGGAGGCGGAGCAATACATTCCGATTCCTCTAAGAGATGTTTCTATGGATTACGAGTTGATAAGCGACGACACTTCCAACAAAGATAACTCAAAAATGGAGGTTTTGCTGGTAGCCGCCCCTCTAAAATTAGTTAAATCTTATATTTCTATATTGGAGGCCGCTTCGTTAAATCCCATTGGGTTGGAAACAGAGGGTTTAGCAGTGGCAAGAGGCGCTTTGGGTAATTTTGACGGTCCTACCACAATAATAGTAAATATCGGCGCCGTAACTACCGATTTAGTTATTGTTTCAAATAAGCATGTTCGTTTTACCCGCAGCATTTCTACTGGGGGTTTTGCGCTTGCTCGCGCCGTTTCTCAAGCGCTAGGTTTTGAGATGGACCAAGCCGAGCAGTATAAAGTAACCTATGGTCTAGATGAAACCCAGTTGGAAGGCAAGGTAATGCAGGCAATAAAGCCCATTATCGATGTAATTATTTCTGACATAAAAAGATCACTGTCTTTTTATGGCAATCGCTACCCGGACGACTCAGTTAAACAAGCGGTTATTTGTGGTGGAACAGCCTCTCTGCCAGGACTTCTTTCCTATTTAGCCGGTTTGCTTGGTCTAGAAGTGCGTTTGGCAAACTCTTGGGAAAAGATCAGCTTTGAATTACCAAAAAAATCTCCTCTCAAGAAAGATGATTTACCTGTCCTTAGATCACAAAACCTTAGTTTTACAGTAGCGGTTGGACTGGCTTTAAAAGAGTATTAGCTTGCTTTTGATGTTTTTTTATACTAGCATTATTTTATGCCTCCAATCCAATTTTCCGGCATATCGCTTCTCCCGGAAGATTTACAAAAATTAAAGCAAAGAGATGTAAAAAATAAAAAGGTTAACATGGTTTCGTTGATTATTCTTTTTTTCTTTATCATTTCGTCCGGCTCTTTGTTTTTTGTTGGCCGTTACTTTGCTGGTCGGGTCTTGAGCATAGAAGATGGTATAGCTACCCAAAAAAACCAAGTGAGTAAACTCGCGGACACGGAAAATTTGATCTTTTCTTTTTCGCATCGTCTTGGGGCATTGGACCTAATATTGAGTTCCCGTCAGTACTATTCCTTACTAATCACAGTTTTGGGCAGGATTTTGCCGGATTATGTTGTTATTTCTGATGTTTCTTTAGACAAAAGCCAAGCGCGCCTCTCTGGTTCAGCTCTTAATTTTAATTCACTAGCTTCCTTTATTTCCAATGTTAGTTTAGAGGGAAAGGGTGCCTCTACCTTCTCTGGGGCGGAACTTACTGGTACTAGTCTAGATAAACGTTCCGGAGCAGTTAATTTTTCTGTTAACCTTTCCTTAAAAGAGGGGGGTTTAAAAAATGTCTCAAAATAAAAGTTTAACCTTATCATTAAAAGATAGTATTTCTCTTTTATCCATCGGAAGATTTAGGGCTTATTTGGTGCCTTTTATTTCTGGTGTCTTATGTCTTATTTTGGGGTTATTAGTAATCAAACCATCTATTAGTAATATTTCTTTATTGCTTAATAGTAAAAAGAGTTTAGAAGCGGAGTTGGCCAGTTTAACTGGATACAATGATTCCCTTAAAAGTTACACTGCCTATTTTTCTGATATACAAGGGAACTATCAAGTTTTGGAACAGGCGATTCCTTTGGATGATGATATCCCTTTCTTAATGACGCAGGTCCAGCAAATCGCCTCCTCTTCTGGAGTTTTGGTTAACAGTCTTCAATACAGCGGCGGCAGCAAGTCCTCTTTAGAGGATACTAAAGCGGTGAATTCTTCCGCTGTTAGTTATGGTCGGGTTCGTTTAGCTATATCCGGCGCTGGTTCTCCGGCAACATTTCTTTCCTTTTGTCAAAATATAGAAAAAGCCTCAAGACTTTTAGACATTGATACATTTAGATATTCCTATTCGCAGGAAGACAATTCCGTCAGTTTTAATTTAGGCCTTGTTTCTTATTATCTTCCTCCCAGTAAAGCAGCAAAGGATTTTGCCGTATCGCAGATATCAGCTCTTGATTTGAAAAGTCCCGAAGTAAAAGAGATATTAGAAGAGGTAAAAAGTCTAAAATATTACGATGTTGAGAATTAGGCTAGATTAAGAAGGCGGTTTTTCTTTGGAGGGTTCTTCTAATAAGCTAATCCAAACTTTATATCCTTCTCTTGCCGCCTTAATTTGAGCAATTTTCCTAATGGCGTTTATACTCTTACCCTCTTTGCCAATTACTACCCCCATATCTTGTGGGGCGACTTTAATTGTATAGTTAAACACTCCGTCTTTAGCTTCTTCTTCCCCAACCCCCACTTCTTCGGGAGAGTTAACAATTGATTTTACAAGAAATTCAAGTAAATCCTTCATATCCGCTATGTTTTTTTAGTGCTTCCATGATAGGGAGAAAATTTATAGACCCCATCTAATAGGTCACTTACCGCCTTACTTAATTGGGCTCCGTTCTCTATCCATTTGTTGAGCCTTTCCTTATCAACGGCGAACCTACCCGCCTCTTTTTGGAATGGGTCAAAATGGCCAAGAATATCCAGCGACCGGCCGTTTCTTTTACTTTGTGAATTGATGGCCACAATTCTATAGGCAGGACGGTTTTTTTTGCCCACTTTTGCTAATCTGATTTTTACCATAGTCTGTCTATTTTACTAAATTTTACCCCAAATCTCAAGAGCTCTTTTAGCCGCCTCTTGTTGGGCATCTTGTTTGCTTCCTCCAAGACCTTCTCCATAGAATTTATCGTCAAGATACACCCCCACTTTAAAAGTTTTGTCGTGATCTGGCCCCCAATCTTCAATAACTCGATAGTTTGGCGTTATTCCCTTTAATTCTTGAGCAAGTTCCTGAAATGTGCTCTTGGCATCTTTGAATAGATTATTATCCACTACCTCTTTTACAGCCGTAAATAATGAATGCTCCAGGAATTTTCTGCAACAATGTATGTCGTTGTCCATATATATTGCTCCAAGGACGGCTTCGAATGTATTTGCCAGTATATACTCTCTGTCTCTGCCGCCGGTGGATTCTTCCCCTTTTGATAAAAGCAAAAATTCTCCGTAACCCAGGTTTTTTGATGCCAGTGCCAAAGACTCGGTACAAACTACCGCCGCCCTGATGTTGGTTAATTTCCCTTCGGGGAAGTAGGGGTATTTTTTATACAAATACTCCGATGACAAAAATTGAAGAATCGCGTCCCCTAAAAATTCTAGCCGTTCGTTTGATTGGAATCTATAGCCTTTGTTCTCATTAAGATACGACCGATGGGTAAAGGCTATTCTATATAAATCGATGTCGTTTATCTTTATTTCTAAGATACTCTCCAATTTGGAGTTAAAATTATCCATTTCTCACAAACGACTAACTTACTGATTTATTGGCTGTTTACTTACCAATAAAGCAATAAACTAGCAATTTTTGAATTAAATTTATGCAAATTCTTGCGGTATTATAACTTGCACAATTGTTCCCAGTACCCCATTAACAAATTTGCCCGATGTTTCTCCGCCAAACTCTTTTGCCAGCTCTATGGCCTCATTTATACCGACTTTGTAAGGAGTGTCTTGAGAGATTACCAGTTCGTAGACAGCGATTCTTAGGCAAATCAGATCAACCGTATTAATTTGCTCCAGCGGCCAGTCCGGGGCAGTATTTCTTATAATATCATCAATCAAGTCCTGATTATCCAGTACCCCATCCACAATCGTTTTTAATCTTTCGGCATCAATTTTTTCGTTTTCTACTTCTAAACCTTCTTCAGCTTGGGCCCTTAATACATTAAAATCCTTTTCTCCCAATGGGTTATTGTGAGCGAATAGAATAGCCAACGCCAACCTTCTTGACTGATGCCTGGGGTCGTAATTTTTGGGCATAAAGCGATCTTCGAGCTAATTTCTTAATAGTCTCCGCATTTAGGACAGGCACGATGGGGTCTCTTTGTTGTTCCACATTTTGCGCAGGACGATCCAGCAAGCGTCTTTAGCGCGTTATGAGATCGCCGCTGACGAGTCTTTGATTTTGAGACTTTTTCCTTTGGTGTTGCTGCCATATGGCGATTATAATATCAGGCTGTTTTAGTTAAGTCAATAATCTTGATCAGTTGATTTTATTAGCCTCCCATGTTTTTATGGCCGCTGAAATTTGATTTATCAGCTCTTTGTTATTGAGATATATTTGCGCCCACTTTTTTGTTTTGGCAGCCAGTTCTTGATCAAATAAATCAGCGATCTTAAGATTTAAAAAGTGACCATGTTGGCTGGTGCCAAAGAACGACCCTGGGCCTCTTATTTTTAAATCCTCTTCGGCCAAATCCAGTCCGCTGTTGTATTTTTCCAATAATTTAAGCCGGTCAACATTTTCTTGTTCTTGAGAAGTAAAAAGAAGACAAAAAGATTCTTGACCGGCTCGGCCTACTCGCCCGCGAAGTTGATGAAGAGAGGCCAGTCCAAAACGTTCTGCTCCTTCAATAATCATTACCGCGGCTTGTGGGATATCTATTCCCACTTCTACCACCGAGGTGGCGGCAAGAATATCTAACCTTTTTTGCCTAAAGTCTTCAATCACCTTGTTTTTTTCTTCCTGCTTTAGCTTTCCGTGAATTAACCCAAGATTTAGTTTTGGAAATACCTCTTCTTTAAGCTTAGCGTATTCTTGTGTCGCCGCTTTGATTTGAGCCATATTTTCTTTTTCTGATTCTTGAATAAGAGGGTAAACAATAAAAACCTGGTCGCCTTGCGAAACTCTTTTTTCTACCCATCGATAAGCGTCGTTCCTTTTGCTCTCCCCCACGACCCAAGTTTTGGGAGGTATTCTGTCCTTGGGCATTTGATCAATGGTGGAAATGTCTAGATGACCAAAAACTGACAAAAAAAGAGTTCTGGGAATTGGAGTAGCTGACATGGTAAGCAGATGTGGTTTTACCTTTTGTTCAAGAAGCTTTGTCCTTTGATTTACGCCAAAGCGGTGTTGCTCGTCAATTATTACGAGCGCCAGTTTATTAGGGGGCGGCCTAAAAAGAAGCGCGTGGGTGCCTACCAACAGGTCTCCTGTTAATTCCTCTTTTTGCTCACCGGTAACCAGATCAACTTTAAAGCCAAGTTTGGCGAATAGCTCCTTAAGTTTTTCGTATTGCTGACGAACTAAAGTTTGGGTAGGTGCCAGGTAAGCTACTTGATAACCTTCTAGAACTACTGGCAAACTGGCTAAGGCGGCGACAATGGTTTTTCCTGAACCAACATCTCCTTGGAGCAGGCGGTTCATTGGTATATTCCTATTCATATCGTTCAATATTTCCTTAACACAACGAACTTGAGCTTGAGTTATTTTAAAAGGCAGTTCGTTAACAACTTTTCTTATGGTTTCAAGGTGTTTGCTGCTATTAATCTTTACACTGGAGTTTTTCTCGCGCCCGTATTGGCGTGACCATTGGCACTGCAATTGCCACCAAAACATTTCTTCAAAAGACAATCGGTACCGGCTTTTTTTTATTTGCTCCTTGCTTTGCGGAAAATGAACTTCGGTAAGGGCCTGCTTAAGTCTCGGCAGGCGTTCTTCTTCCTTTATTTTATTCGGTAAAGTATCCTGACTGTCCAAATCCGTATTTTTAAGAATATAGTTTATCCTGGAGCGCAGCCATTTTGAAGATAGCCCTTGGGTGCAGGCGTATTTTGGGACTAATCGGCCGGTATGAATAGACGGTTGTTTTGGATTATACAAAACTTCATAGCTGGGGCTGACTAGCGCCAGTTTTCCAGAGAAAAAAGCCGGTTTTCCACAAACGGCCAATTCAAGACCAACTTTTAATGAGCTCACAAGAAAGAACTGATTAAACCAAATCAAAAGTATTTGGCCGCTTTTGTCTCTAAGCAAGACTTGGGTAATCTTTTTTTTGTTTTTAGTGACAATATTTTTTGCTTCAATAACCGTTCCTTTTACGGTAACCTGCTGCCCTGCCTGTAAATCGGCAATTGATACGGTATTCGTGTAATCTTCGTAATCGTATGGCAGGTGCCATAAAAAATCCCTAACGGTTTTAATTTCCAGCCTTTCTAATCTTTGGCAGTAGGCCGGGCCGACTAGCGGTATTTTGCTTACCGGATCGTTAAGGTCGGTTATCTTAGTTCCTTTAATCATTTTTACCTAGTAAAAAGAGGCGCCATGGAACTTACGACCATGGCTAATCCAGCAGCAGCGGCCAGAATGATAAAGATTTTTTTGTGTCGTTGAATGTAGTTCATAAAGCTATTTTACACGATTTTTGTTTTTTTGAGTTGTTTTTCTTACAATGTTTTACTATAATCTTAGTTGATAACTGTTCTCGTTCCGCATTAATACAAATGAAGGGAGAGGAAAATGTCTCGTCTTAGTCGGGGCGGTTTAATAAAAATTCTTCCTGCCTCATCGGACATAGCTCGGCAGTACCGTTTTCTTTTGTTTTACAATGGTTTCGCTGACGAAGAGGTAAGAGTTGCGGAACTTACAAAGAGATATGTTTTGCTCACTGTTGAGATGTTAAACAGGAAAGGAACAAACTCCGTTAGTTCTTTAGAGGAATTAATTAAATGGACGAATAACCCTTCTTTAGACGAAGTGGAGGCATCTCTTTTGCCGTTATGTCCCGCTCTGCATCTCGCCGTGGTTGTTGGTCTATTGGTGTGGGATCGTTCATCCGAAACCCTTGTGTATTATTACAACATGGCTCGGGGAACTTATTCCCATATGTTAAGACTGCTAAGACAGGGAGAGGAAATTCCCAATCCTATATCTGACCCGACTCGGGATTCTTTGATAAGAGCTAAAAGAGCTCTTCGGACATTGGGAGATGAATACCCTAGCGTGTTTAGAACTCCGGTAGGGAGGGTGGCGCGGAGGCCAAGGCCCGGCAGCGCTCTAATTAGGTAGGGAACTCGGTTTTACATTTTCGCTTCGGCTAGCTAAAATAACAACAGCTAGCCTTTTTATTTATGAGTAACCGTTCCTATTACAGCAAGAGAAAGCGTTATCATATTAAAATCCGGCCTTCCGGTAATTTAAACGCTCAAAAAAAGCTAAATGTATTTTTAGTTGTTGCAACGGTAATTTCTTCCCTAGCCCTTCTATTTTTGGTTGGGGGTTCAATTATCTCCCTGGTTGTTTTTGCTTATTTTAGTAAGGATCTTCCCTCTCCTTCCCGTCTTACTCAACGAGACATGACGCTTTCTACCAAGATTTACGATCGTTATGGCACTATCCTTTATGATGTGTACGGAGAAGAAAATCGCACCTTGGTTTCTTTGGATCAGGTTCCTCAAGAATTAATTCAGGCGACATTGGCCGCCGAAGACGCGGAGTTTTACACGCATCAGGGCTTTGATTTTATGGGCAACATTCGGGGAGTTGTTAATATTATGCGAGGCGGGGGTTTGCAAAGCGGTTCTACGATAACTCAACAACTGGTTAAAAATGTATTTTTGTCTACTGAACAGACAATAAAAAGAAAAATTAAAGAGTTAATTCTAACTTTACAAATAGAAAAACGTTATTCCAAAGACGAAATATTGCAGATGTATCTTAACGAGGCGCCCTATGGGGGACAGTCTTGGGGAGTAGAATCCGCTTCTTGGATGTATTTTCAAAAAAATTCTTCCCAGCTTACTCTTTCTGAATGTGCTCTACTAGCTGGTCTTACGCAAAGCCCAACCGCGTATTTCCCTATTAACCATCCGGAAGCATCGCTGGCTAGAAGGAATTATGTTCTGTATCTGATGGAAACTCGTGGTTGGCTGGATAGCAATGGAGATCGTCATTTTGTATCTGCCGATGCCGCTCAAGCGGTTAAGGAAGAAGAGATCAAGCTTGCTCCTATTCGTCAAAGCATAAAAGCCCCTCACTTTGTAATGTATGTTAAGGATTTGCTGGTTGAACGTTACGGTGAGGAGTTAGTAGAGCGCGGCGGTTTGCAGGTAACTACTTCTCTTGACCTTCCCAAACACCAAAAAGCGCAGGAATTGGTGGAACAAAAGGTAACGGAAGCGCAGGAGGCTGGATTTGGTTTGTCTAATGGGGCTTTGTTAGCGCTTGATCCAAAAACCGGCCAAATTTTGTCCATGGTGGGGTCCCGTGATTATTTTGAAAGTGAAAAAACTGATGGCAATGTTAATGTGACTACTTCTCTCCGCCAGCCGGGGTCTTCTATTAAGCCCCTAACCTACGCAGCCGCTTTTAAGCAGGGTTACACTCCCGCCACATTACTTATGGATGCGCAAACGGAATTTGATGGCGGTGTTGGCCAACCGCTTTATGTACCTAAAAATTACGACGGCAAGTTTAGGGGACCGGTTTTGTTGAGGCGCGCGCTTGCTAATTCAATCAATGTCCCTGCCGTTAAAACGCTTTCTTTAGTAGGAATAGATAACTTGCTCCAAACAGCCCGTGATTTTGGTATTACCTCACTTAACGATCCTAGCCGATATGGGCTGTCTCTTACTTTGGGTGGCGGTGAGGTGAGCTTACTAGAAATGGTTGACGCTTACGGTGTTTTTGCTTCCGGAGGCGTATACCGTCAACCAACAGCCATTCTGGAGGTTAAGAGCGGCTCCGGGAAGGTTTTAGAGCGGTATTACCCCAGAGCGGGATCTCGCGTTTTGACCGAGGGGCAAGCTTACTTAATCAGTAATATTCTTTCTGACAACCAAGCCCGCGTTGAGGAATTTGGCTGGAACACCCCCCTTCGTTTGCCTGACCGTTCGGCGGCGGCTAAAACCGGCACTACTGATGATATTAAAGATAACTGGACGATTGGTTATACCCCTTCATTGGTAATAGGAGTTTGGGTTGGCAACAACGATAATTCCGAGATGAATCGAAAGCTTGTTTCTGGTATTACCGGCGCGGCGCCAATTTGGAACTCGGCGATTAGAATGTGGTTGGAGGAGCAAAGCCCGGAGGAATTTAAACGTCCCGAGGATATTATTGAAATAACGATTGATGCCCTCTCGGGTGAGTTGCCTCAAAGCGGCAATACCCGTCTGGAGATTTTTGTTAAGGGGACAGAGCCGCAGACCTACGAATCGCAAGTTTACAAGACTCTTAAGATCTGTCGTTTAGATGGCAAAATCGCGAATCAAGCCTGTGCTGATACCGGTGAATACGAGGAAAAACAGTTCATCGTCTTTAAAGCGGAACGGCCAGAATGGCAAAAATATGTTGATGAGTGGGTATCTAAAAACTTTCCGGGAGACGAAAAGTATCATCCTCCGGATCAGGTGTCGCATCTTTATGAGTCTTAAATTAGACTCTTACGAGAGGTTTTTGCCATTGATTCTTTAATTTTTGGTCTATTTATTAACTACTTCCAATACCTTATTAAAAGTTTCGGAATCGTGGGTTCCCAATTGAGCTAGAGATTTGCGGTTAAGGGTGACACCAGCCTTGGTTAGCATGGGAATAAATCTAGAGTAGGTTAGCCCGTGCTGGCGCAGAGCGGCATTTAAGCGCTGTATCCATAAACGGCGCATATCGCGGCGGCGCAGCCGGCGCCCGGCAAAGGCATAACTGCCAGCGTGCAAATAAGCCTGTTTGGCTACTCGGTACAGTTTGGAGCGAGTTAAGCGATAACCCTTAACCGCTTGTAGTATCTTTTTATGTCGACGGTGGCTTTTAAAGCCTCCTTTTACGCGCATATAAACTCAAACAAAATAAACTTGTTAAACTAATTAAAACTGCTGGGCAACGCTACCCTCACTCTGTTGGTATTACTTGAACTCACATTTTTTTCGCGCTTTTTGCGGTAGTGCTGATTACTGTTCTCCTTTCGGCGCAAATGGCTAGTACCAACGCATTTTTGTTTCATTTTGCCAGTTTTGGTTATTCTTATTCTTTTAGCAACGACTTTTCTAGTTTTAGGTTTTGGCATATAGTTTAATTCCCTTATTTGGGGATAAAAGTGACATTCATTGTTTTCCCAATAATTCTTGGCGGTTTTCCGTCAAGATCGTTTTTAGCAATATCCTCCAAACCTTTAATAAAAATGTTTATTTTTTCCTCGCCTACTTCTGGATGAGTTACTTCTCGGCCTTTGAATCTTACTATTAATTTAACTCTATCTTTGTCTCCAAGAAACTTGCGCGCTTGGTTTAGCCGTATTTCCAAATCGTAGGTTCCAATGTTAACGCCCGTTGTTAGTTGTTTAGTTTCGGACTTTTTCTGCCCCCCGACCTTTTTGGCCTTTTGCCGTTCTTGAAATTTATATTTACCAAGATCTATTATTTTACAAACAGGCGGGTTGGTTTTATCGGCCACCTCGATTAAATCTTTGTTTTGTTCTCTGGCTAGGGCGATTGCCTCGCCGGTTTTCATTAACCCAAGCTGCTCGCCTTCGGCACTTACCACCCTTACTTCCGGAACTTTAATCTGATGATTAATCCGGTGTTTGAGTGTTTCTACCTTCCTAAAATTCTTTTTTTTGCGCGGTCGATATCTTATATAAACACAGAAAAACTACTGGGTTTTTATACCATGAGTATGATTATACGACAAGCGGCTGATTTTGTCACTATTTGCTACAAATCAAAGCTCTTAGTTTCAATTTTTTCTTTTAAATGTTCAATGAATTTTTCTAGGCTTACTGCTCCGAGGCTTTGTTCGGTTCTTAAACGTACATTAACAGTATTTTCTGCTTGCTCTCTTTTTCCAACCACTAGCATATATGGTATTTTTTGCTCTTGGGCGTGACGGATTTTATTTTGCATTGTTTCATCGCGATTGTCTACTGTTACTCTTATTGGTCCGGATAATTGTTCAACTGTTCTAATTTGCTTCGCTGCTTCTTCGGCGTAAGGTGTTTGTTCCTGGGAGATGGGTATAACTGTTACTTGAACTGGCGATAGCCAGACGGGAAACGCGCCGCCGTAATTTTCTATCAATGTTCCGATAAATCTTTCCATTGATCCTAGAACAGTGCGATGGACCATAAAAGGCCGGTACTCCTTTCCGTTAGCCCCAATGTAGGTCATATTGAACCTTTCCGGTAAATTAAAGTCAAATTGAATGGTAGTTCCCTGCCAGAGTCTGCCCATCGCGTCCTCTACTTTCAAGTCAATAGCCGGTCCATAGAATTTGGCTTCTCCTATTCCTATTTTGTATTCAACTTTGCGGCCGTCTAGAATTTTCTTGAGTGTTTTTTCTCCAATATCCCAAGCATCACTTTCGCCAATGTATTTACTCGGGGCGCTGGGATCGCGTAATGACAGCTCGTAATGCAGTTTTTCAAAACCAAAAACCCGGTTTATTTCAATCGCAAAATCTAGGACTCCTTCCAGTTCTTCTACCACGCTTTCTGGGGCGCAGATTATGTGAGCGTCGTCCTGGGTAAATCCTCTTGGACGCAGAATTCCGTGACGGACCCCTTCTAGTTCATATCGGTAGACTGTTCCCAACTCGCACCAGCGCAGTGGCAGGTCCTTGTAGCTACGCGGCCTTGAATTGTAAATCATTATGTGGAAGGGGCAGCTCATTGGTTTAAGAAAGTATTCTTCCTCACGATCATCTTTTAGACTGGGAAACATTAGATTTTTATAATGGTCGGTGTGGCCGGATCTATCCCACAAATCCCTTTTTCCGATGTGGGGAGTATATAGATATTGGTATCCTCTTTTTCGGTGTTCGCGCCGCCAGTATAGTTCAATTTCCTCTCTAACAACCGATAAATTGGGATGCCACAAAATTAAACCGGTCCCTACCTGCTCATTTTGGCTAAAATAATCCAATTTTTTGTTTAATTCCCGGTGGTCCTTAGTTAGCGCCTCTTCCCTTTTTTGTAAGTATTCATCCAAATCTTTCTGCTTCATAAAAGCTAAGCCATATATTCTGGTTAGCATTTGGTTTTTTTCACTACCTTTCCAATAAGCGCCGGCCAGCCGATCCAATTTAAATATCCCAATTTCTTTATACGAGTTGAGATGGGGTCCTTTGCATAGATCAATAAAATCGCCGCTTTGATAAAAAGTAACTTCTTGTTGGCCAGTTTTTTCCAAATCTTCAATTAATTCCAATTTATACGGCTGACCAGCCATCTCTTCTTTAGCCTCTTTGATTGGCAGGTTAGACGAGGAAAATCTAAGATCTTGGCCCTTTAACCCTTCCATTTTTGCTTGAATTTTCTCCAGGTCCTGAACGGATATTGGGTCGGCAAACTCAAAGTCGTAATAAAAACCATCGTCAATCGCCGGACCTATTCCGAGTTTTGTGTTTGGGTACAACTCCATTACCGAATGAGCCAGCAAATGGCTGGCGGAATGGCGCATTTTTTCTAAATCGTTGTTCATGTTTGTTTTATCCATAGCTTGTTTCTTAGTTTTTTATTAACACTTTGGTTATATCAAATCTGGCTGTTTGATTACAGCCGCTTGGTTTTCTTCATCAACAGATATTTCGCGATATGGTTCTAGATAAACAGTTCTGCCTAGCCACCGTTCGTACTCGCTAAATAGATTGCTTGTTTCCAGTCCTCGGGTTACCGCTCGTTGGAATTGATTAAGGTGGCTTGATCCAAAGTCTGCCAAATATACAACAAATGCTTCTAATGTTTGCGGTCTAACCGGACTGCCCTGTTCTATTTCTCCATGGTGAGCTAATATTATATGATTTAACTGTATTTTCAGCGGTGAAGGGAAGTCTGGCCAGTAGAACTTTTGGACTATCCCATACCCTAGAGCCAAGTGACCTTCCAAAGAACCCTCGACCGTTCGTTCAATAGTTACTCCGTTTGGTCTCAATTCAAGCGCTTTGCCAATGTCGTGGAGCAATATGCCCGCTATTATTAAATCCTGGTTAAGGTGCTGGTTGATGTTTTGATAAGTTAGCGCCACTTCCAACATTTCCAAAGTGTGTTCCAGCAACCCTCCCAAATAGGCGTGATGAACTTTTTCTGCCCCCGGGCTGTTGATCAGTTTATCTTTTAAATTCTCGTCTTTATAAATCAACAGAAGAAGTTTTTTTAATTCCTCGTCTTTAACTTTTTTTATCCAGTTTAGACAACGGTCGTAAAGCTCTATCGGATCTGTTTTGCTGACCGGAAGAAAATCTTTTGGGTCAAAATCTTGCGTTTTGGTTAAAGTTTGAATATTTAGCTGAATAGAGTTTCGGTAACTTTCTACTAAGGCGTTAATCTTTACCACCTGATTGGCGCTGAAGTTTGTGTCGCAGAATTCAAACCGATCGCTCCATAAAGTGGCGTTTATTTCTCCGGTTCGGTCGTTTAGCACCAGTTTATAAAAATCTTTACCTTGCTTGGTGACACTCAAGGAGGCTTCCTTTAGCACAAACGGCTCTTGTTCCAGTTTTTGGTTTTCTTTTAGATCTTTAATAAATACTGTTTTTTTGTTCATACCCTATTGTACCCTATTACCGCTAATTTTGGCTATATCTTTAATCATGTATTCACCAGCCAGATAGTAGCCTATTTTTTGGTAGTAATTTCTTGTACCGACTCCCGCGATGACAGCAATCCTTTGGGCTCGATGCCGCCGACAAATTTGTTCGGCTCTACTCATTAATCGCTGTCCTAATCTTTGGTGCTGCGGGGATTTTTCGTCGTACCCGCCCAGCGGCAGAGCGGTGCCGTATATGTGAATCTCTCTTATCAGAGCGGAGTTTTTTAGCACCAGCAGTATTGAATTGGCTTGGTCTTTCTTTTCGGGAAAACGCAATCTTAACAGTCCGTACAATCGGTTTTGTTCATCAACCCAGCTCAAAAAATATTCCTCTCCCCCGCTGGCTTGGTATTTTTTTATTTTCAACTCTAATTGACTGCTTGGTGTTTGTCCCTTTATCTCTCGGCAGCGAATACATTTACAACTTATTCCTTTTGCCTTCATTATTTTATAGATATCTTGCCGCAGGTTTGTCTGTTTGTTTCCAGATACAATCCTGGCGGCCGGGATGTCTCTGATTAACCGATTAACCCGAACATATTCAGGTAGATTCTTCTTTATGCCAACAAGCAAATTTGTTAAGTCGTTTTGACTGTACGGTTGAAAGTCTCCCTTTAAAAAGTCTTGGTAGAGCGGCGCGGATTCAACGATTGAGCAGGGGTAAATTTTAAGCATATCGGGGCGGAATCGGGGATCGGCAAATAATTTTTTAAACATCGCTAGATCGCTTTTTAAGGTGGCCCCCGGGAGGTTGGGCATAATGTGATAACAGATCTTAAATCCGGCGTTCTTGAGCAGTCTAGTGGCTTGCACGACCTGTTTGACGGTGTGTCCCCGTTTAATCTTCTTTAAAATTCGATCATTAAGGTTTTGTACTCCCAGTTCCACTTTGGTTACTCCCAAATATCGCAGCCATTTAATTGAATCGCTAGTGATGGTATCCGGCCTTGTTTCAATACTAATGCCGATAAGCCGATAGGGACCCCTCTCGTTCTCTTTTTTTGCTTGGTCAAGATCACCGCTGTCCGTTTTATTGGCCGCGTCAAAACAACGTTTAATAAACCACTCTTGATAGTCTTTTTCGTAAGCTAAAAATGTGCCGCCAACAATAATTAGATCAACTTTTTGAGTAGCGTGGCCGGTTGCATCCAGTGCTTTAAGACGACCGGCTGTTTGCTGAAAAGGATCATATTGGTAGCTGATTGCTCGATCAACCGCCGGCTCTTGGGTTAAATAGCTTTTTGGCACCCCTTCCTG
This sequence comes from candidate division WWE3 bacterium CG08_land_8_20_14_0_20_43_13, assembly GCA_002774225.1. Taxonomy (GTDB): domain Bacteria; phylum Patescibacteriota; class WWE3; order PEYW01; family PEYW01; genus PEYW01. The sequence goes on from PEYW01000006.1 coordinate 45,473, forward strand.
ATTGGGGCAATAGATACATTTTCCCGGGCAAGGATACGGTTTGGTCAACACGGCCACCGGCGCCACGCCAGATTGAGTGCGGACCGGATTGAGTTTTAGCCATTTTTCCAATTGACTGTTTGGCGCAATATCGCCTTTACTGACTAAGGCTTGATACTCCTCGTTTAGACTGGAGTTTTTGGGGATGTTAGCTAGCTTCAATTTTTTGGCCAAAAACCTCTTTTGCCCCAAGAATTGATGATCGCTGTTTATGGTAGTTTTGTTTAATTGTTTAACAAATTCAGTGGTCATACCTGATATAGGTCTTATTTTACGGTATTAGGGGGAAAATATAAAGAAGAATGATTAGGTTAGCTTATAAAATAGCGATCAATTTTTGGCATCCATTCGGATATTTTGATTTTTTGAGGACACTTTTCTTCACAAATCCTACAAGTGGACATCGCAGTTTAAAAGTATGTAGTTTGTCATGATGACAAAATTCCATAGGTTTAAATGTCGTTCTCTAAGTAATACATTGACCGGCCAGCCAAAGCCTAGGGCGGATACTTTAAAATCTAATTTTCCGAATTGACGATACCGCATTAGGTAAATATAGCCCGAAGTGACTTGTAGGAGCAAGCGGTTATTTTTGATTTAACATTCAGAGTGACTGTTCGGGGAGGCTTTGTTATCATCATCGCATTATGGAAGAAGCACAAATTTTGGAAAAATTGGATACTCTTTTAGAACAAGCGGTCCGTCGGTCAGTAGTCGCTGGTAGTCAGCCAATCGGTTTGGTCTTTTCGGGCGGGGTAGACAGTTCCCTGCTGGCAAAAGTCCATTTAGATTTGAATATTCCCATTACCCTTATTTGTGCTGGAGTAAAGGGATTTTTTAAAGACGAGCCTTTTGTTGACAGCTTTGCTAAAAAATTTAGTCTTCCCCTGATCAAAGCAGTAATTGAACCGGAGGAGGCGCGGTTACTAGCGTCAAAATTAGCTAGTATTTTGAGAAAGATTGGTCTAGATTTTCAAAATTATGAATTTAATCCAAAGCGGGGTTGGGAAAATCAACCTTTGCAGGTTTCTTTGGCTATGCCGTTTTACTTAGCGGCTCAAAGCGGCAGTGCTCAAGGAATCACTGCTTTTGCCTGCGCCCAGGCGGGTGATGAGCTTTTTGGCGGCGGTTTTTCTCATCAATCTGTTTCTCCTATCGAGCTCAACCAAGTGTTAAAACAGGCTTTTGACCGTTTAATGGCGGTGGACCAAATTCGCGATAAAGCAATGTTTTCGCATTTTGGGGCTAGCCTTCTTTATCCCTTGGCTGATCCGGAATTTTCGGCATTTTCCCTGGTTATTTCACCGGAATATAAAATAAGAGCCGATCTTGGCGAGCAAGGCAGAAAATATATTTGGCGGCAATTGGCACTAAAAAGAGGTGTGCCAAAGGAAAATGCTTTGCGTAAAAAGCACGCGATGCAGTATTCCAGCGGATTTTGGAGAGAAGTAGTTAAAGTGTTAAAACAGGATAAAACTTCCTAAATACAGTATATATATTGCAAAGATTACGCCAGCAATAAACCCCCATCTTTTTTTAAGGTATCCTTGAAGAGAAAACGATAAAATTTGTACGCTCGTAATTGCTAGCAAATCTGCCGTTATGGATACAAGTCCTCCCCGTATATCTACAAGATATATACTTTTGTTAAGAAGGGTCGGCGCCATTTTTTTTGTAATGAGCACGGAAAGTATGGGGATTAAAGAATTGTTAATAAAAAGGAAAAATATAGTTGGTGTTATAACAAAGCTAAGAAGCAAACTTGCTCCCCCTCTTACGCCGGCTGTTTTTCTGGGAAATATTGGTTGAATTTCTTTCTTTACCGCAAAAAATTCCAGTAGGTAAAAGTAAACCATCCAGGCAAGTGGTAAACTAACGGCGAATGAGTAGAAAATACCGGCTAAAACCAATTTATTATACGAATTGTAAGAGCGTTCGGTTAAGTAGTTTCGGATAGCCAGCAATAAAGCGCTGTCTGGGTTGACGATAATTTCGCTGTAAAAAGTTAGACCGGCAAGAACAGAGAAGATAAGAAAAAAATAATTGCCAATCTTTCTGCTAATAATGATACCTTTTTTAATTTCGGTGGTTGTTGGCTTTTCCATATAAGTTATTGGGGAACTTCCTTATTTAAATACTCGGCCCATTGGCGGGGAAACAAAAATTGGTTAATGTAAGGCTCCAAATAATATATCGCTATCGCGGCAACGATCAAAAATATAGCCAGCGCTGTTTTTTTCCAAGAAACAACCTTCCTTTGTTTTAGGATATTAGAAAAGCGCATATTTCTTGTTTTAGCTTTATTCTTTAATCAAATAAACACTATCCCCTTCTCTAACCGGTTCTTTAACTTTTAAGCCAATTTCTTCGCCAACATTAGCCTGGCTGACCGGCTCGTGATTTATTTGCATTGACTCTACTGTCTGTTCAACGCTGGCCGTGGGGCTGCCGATCCTTATATTGTCGTCTACGGCAAGCTCGGCTTCCAGTTTTATTGTCGCCACCCCAATTTTATCAAAATAATGTGTTATTTGACCTATTTTTGTTTCTTGCGTAAATAACCACCTCCCTTGCTATTCGTAATTAAATCTTAATTCTATTTTTTCTCCTAAAGACAACCCGATTTTATTTGCCATCCCCGCTTTTATTTCTAGGACATATCTTGCTTTTTGATTGGGGCGATACACTTGCAACTCACTGTCCGCGGTTCCTGCTTTTGGCGGCTGGACATTAGTTTCCAAATTTACCACTACTCCATTGGAATCCAACCAAAGCATATCAATTGGAACTAACATATCCTTCATCCAAAAAGAGTAGTAATCTTCAGTTGGGTAACCAAACAACATTCCCTCCGTTTCGGTTATGCTGCTCCTTCCGCTCAAACCTTTGGCTTGGTCGTCTCTTATTGTTGCCAGCTCAAGGCAAAAAGTATGGTCCTTAAAAGTTGCCGTATCAACGCAACTGATACCGGCCGGCCGATCTTTTTTTGTTTTGAAAAAGTTTGCCGTTTCCATAGTTAAAAGAGCGGCGGTAAAAATAACGGTTATGGTAACAATAGCTTTATTAGTAATCATATATACTAGAATTTACTGACCACTCTAGTAATAAAATCAGTAATCATTACTTGGCTTATCCATACTTCCATTCCCAGTGACAGCAACGCTTTTAAATCATTCACCGCTGTTTTAAAGTAATCTTTACTTTGCCACACTTGGGCAAGCGCGTACGCGATAACTACTGCTAGTGGCAACAGTTCGTGTCTTTTTGTTAAGATTAATAAAATTATTGCCAGCGCGCCTACTGCCAAGAACTTTTTATTGTACTGGAGTTGTTCTCTCTTGATCCAATAGGTATTTGCCAACCAAACTAGAACAGCTAAAACTCCGTACTTTATAACAAGATCAAAACTAATGTCTCTAAATTGGGTAAGTAGAGTAAACAATAAGACGCCGCAATAAGAGCTAATAAGGCCGGGTATTTCCGGAAGGAAGATTCCTAGAATACCTACCACAATAAAAATTAAGCTAAGGGCAAAATAAACTTTATCCAGCATACCTCTATGCTATATTTTTACGATGGGTTCGTAAAGCACTGCTGAACATTTGTTGTCCAATCAATATAACAGTTAAAAGCCACTGCCAGCCGGTGGTTATTGTTTCCCCCACCCCGATTAGGCTTTTAATATTAGGCCATGGCAGAAGCTTTATGGCTGGAAGACATAGCAAGCAAGCGCCAAAAAAATAAGCCGCGGTGTTGGTTATCGCATTTTTTGTAACTGCGGATGGGCAGGGTTTAGCGTTGGCTAAACCCATGAGCGTTTAACTTGACAGGAGAGCTGAAAAAATTAGAGGCGAGGTTTACATTATTATAACGGGATTTTTAACAGCGTCAAGGCTATAATTCCAGCCGTTCTACTTCTTCCATGTGTTTAGTTCTATTTACTAAACTGATTTTCTCAAAGAACCAAAAACCCCCGGTTATGGCAAATGTTAAAAGTTGGGTAATTATACTTCCAAAAAAGCACAGGCTCAAAAATATACTTAGGGCGGCGATTGGGGCTACTAAACCGAGATAATTATTAACGCTGTCTTCTACCATTTTAATTACATTGTCAGATACTTTATCTACCATTGGGGTGACATCCAGTTTTCCTTCCGGAGATATTCCTACTTGATCTAGACCAATATTTTGCGGAGTGATGCCCAAATCTATCCTAGCGTTAGCGCCGTCCTCTAGAGTTTCAATACTTTCCTGTTTCATAAATTCTAAAATCCCCTGCTCGCCGCTAACGCCCAATTTTTGATTTATTTTTTCTCCAAACATATTGTTGATCTGATTGCCCAACTGGTTTTGCACAAAGTTTAGTCCCGGCTCCATAATCTTTTTTATTAGGTCTTGTGGAATCTTAAAGCCTTCATTTTTGATTAATTGGTTGTACCCAAGAAAGAAGTTTACGCTGGCTAAGAATGAAATGGCGATAAACGACGCTTTTATTGAAGGCGGGTAAGCCCACCAAGGGTGGAATTTAATGTAATCGTTTAATCTTGATTTGATTGAGGATATGTAAAAAAGGCATATTAGCGAATAAAAGGAACTGATTCCGGCGGTAATGAATAAATTCCGCTCTTCGCTGGGGGATTGAAACAACACGGCGCTGGTAAAAAAGGCGGCCAAATGGCCAAGAGTTATTAGCAAATAACCAAGCGATTCAATTTTTGCCAGCGCCAAAATGCTCCATAAAAATATTTGCCAGGCAAACGAGGCCGCAAAAATAAGCATCGCGATAGTTACACTCTGGACATCCAACGGGTCGCTGTGCCCCAGTCGCGCCAGGGTCCAGGCAGCAAAGGCTGATGATAGTCCCGCCAATACGGCTAGAATTATAGTTTTTACTTGGCTGGCTGGTTCTTGTTTTGGTGAGTTGGTGGTTATCTTCATTTCAAAAATCAATTTTCGGCTGCCAGCGGCTATTTGGAAAAGCTTCCTAC
>PEYW01000006.1:50624-55376 GCA_002774225.1 candidate division WWE3 bacterium CG08_land_8_20_14_0_20_43_13
ATCAAAGTGGGCTTGAACATATCAAGGTCAACATTTCCCTCGCTAGCCAAGAGACTCGCGCTTACCGAGGATAATGTGCTTCCAAAATATTTAATAAAAAGGTAGTCCTCGTCGGTTAATTCTTTATTTTCAAGTTCAGTTTTGGAAATGTCAACTAACCTTGACAGAATTTCTTCAAAACGGCCCATCGCATCGCCTACGCCAATCTTACTCCATTCTTCTTGGCTCAACAGACCCGTTAAACCACTTTTGGTCATTTTTGTAAGATTTAGCAATCGGCTGTAAAAAACCGGCACCGGTTCAACATAGCCTACAATTTTTACCCTTCCTCCACCGGCGCCCATTTCCGCCCCCGAATAACTTTGTTTGGCGTATAAAATCGTGTCATGTCTCAATTCGGACCACGATGCCAGAGCAGTTGCCAGCTCCTTATCTTGCCAGGCGGAAGTTTGCATAAACGACGGATAGCCGGCTTCAGTTTTAGCGATTAACGATTTTAGAACATACAGCCAATTCCAGTAAAGATTTTTATACCAGTCGTTTTGAGGAATCGCGTCTATTTCTTTTTTTAAGATATCAAACTGCTCTTGATAATCCGAATAATCCGCGTCACCCGAATTTTTAATTATTTGCGCCGCTCTTTGTGAGCCGAATAAGGCCATAATATCAAGGCCTCTCGGAAAACCACGGACTTCTCGGCCCATATCGGTTATGACATAGGTAAAAGGTTTTTTGTCTTTTGGTCCGGTGTATTCGCCGGAGTAAGGCGAAACGATTTTGGAAAACAAGTCGGAATCAACAACATATCTTTGGCCCATCATTCTAAAACCGGTAGTATTGGCTAAAAGTTCATCGGCTTGTTTTTTAAGCTCATTTATCTGCTCCGGTGTTAAAGGTGGCTGTGGCATTACAATCATTTTTGCGTTTCCCAAACCGCTGTAAATTTTTGGTCCCGGAAAGTCCTGTTTTATTGTCTTTTGTATCTCGTCCACTTTATTTGTAAGTAAATTTGTGTCTACACTCTCACCAAAAATACTTTTAAGCGCGGAACTGTACTCTACCGGTCCCAGATCGTCGGAAAATCCTACAAAATAAGAAGTAATGGCATATATTTTTCCCCAATTTTTTTGAGTATCCACATCTAAAGCAAACTTTCTGGCCAAAATTGAAGCTTGAAGAGTTTGAATTTGAGCATCTTTTTCGGAAATAAATTCAGGAGGTTTTGTTAAAACCTCACTCTTAACACATTTTCCTTCCGGAAGGGACGGGGACCCTTTAATTAAGTTTGTCATTCTGCCGTACCACATCAAGGCTTTGAAGTAGTTTTTAAGCCTCTCTGTTTTTGTGTAATGTCCTCTTGGGACATATTGAGAATAATCTTCTTCATAAAGGAAAATTGGCGAGCAGTCCCACCCGTTATGACCATTTATTAAATTTAATTCTTCGGCCGCCAGAGTTTTGACAAAATCGGGCGGGTTAAACGAATATTGGATCGCCTCTTCTTGGCCAAAATTACTAAAAGTGCCATTTTGGATTGTGTCCGCGTAAATCTTGTCACAATATTCATCATATGCGTAACAATCAACTAAATCCTTTACATTGCTGTTGGAAACAATCTGATCGGGCTTTGGTTTTAATAATTCAATGGCCACGCTTAAATAAGCGATGTTTCTTTTGGACGCCTCTTTTAAGATCGGGTCGCTGGTTTTTTGGTAAATATCCAAAGAATCATCATAGAACCCCTTACTCATTTGCCAAATATCATCAAAAAAGATATCCTTTTCCATTCTCATTAAAGAAGTATCAAAAAATACATGATAGTAGTGAAGCAGGCTGTCGGTAGTTATAAAAACGGGTAAGTCTTTATCTTGTATTTCCGAGTAAAAATCTGAAAAATCTTCTTTCGCGGTAAACAAATTGTCTGAACCAATAACAGCAAAACCATTCTTTTCTAAAAGAGCTTCGGTTTGCTGACTTAACGATATTTTGTTAGCAAAGTCTTCAAAATTAGAAATACTACTGGTGTTAAGAGGAAGCTGATACGGCGGTATTTTTGGAGCAACTTCTACTTCTTCTATGCTGATATCTTCTGGTCTAATTAGGCGCTTGGCCGCCGCCAGGACAGCCGTCACTGGCGATGATACGGTTTGGTTGGAAGTTGGGGCGGTGGGAGTAACCGGTCTTTTAATTTTATAAATTATTACACCGGCCAGAACACCCAAAACCGCTAAAATTCCAACAATCACTAGTAAGATTACAGTATTATTTTTTGGCAACTCCGGCTGTGTGGGCGGCGTTTGGCTTGGCAACTCACTTTGAACAGTCATATTAATTTCAGTTTTTTACAGTTTAGCTAATCTATCTATTTCTAGAATACCATTTTTTACCTTGTCAAGTATCGCTGAACTGCTTCGCGCGGCTAAATCCTCCAGGAATTTATTGGCATCGTTTTGAGCCATTAAGGATGGTTGGCTCAATCTGCTTTGCAGGGGAAACAGCCGGTAGCGGATCTTGCTGCCATAAACTTCAATACCCACACCCAACCCTTCTTGAACATCTTTGGAAAAATATTGATCAAAAACAAAATTGCCCAAGGAGTAAAAAATTGGTTTGTTTTTGTAAAGCTCAATATTTTGGACTACATGCGGATGGTGGCCGACAACTGTATCGGCGCCGGCTTCTATAATTTTGTGAGCCAATTCCCGTTGAGAAACAGAATTAATCTTTTGATACTCCTCTCCCCAGTGCATAATGATTATTAAAAAACTTTCTGGGTTTGATGGTTTAAACAACTTTATAGTGTCTATTAGTTCTTCATCAGAGCAGCTGGAGGGAAAAGTTTTATTAAAAGCAAGAACTGTCACCCCATCTTTTTTAAAAGAGTATTTCTCGGTGCATTTTAATGGGTCGCCCACAAAATCAATACTCTTTTCTTTTAAAAAATATCTGGTTTCCTCTAACCCCGTTTCTCCTCCGTTTATGGTATGGTTATTGGCCAAAGAGAGTAAATTAAAATTTGCCCAAGACAAACCGTCCGCGCTTCGCGGTAAAAAATTAAATGTTAAAGAGTCAGCGGGAAAGTTTTGAGGCTCTTTTACAATCGGGCCTTCCAAATTGCCAATTACAATGTCCACCCCTCTTAAAAACTGGCCGATTTTTTGGAACGGGTAAATTACACTATTCTTTACAATTAGAGATTCTACTCCGCGATCAAGCATTATATCCCCGACCAGTAAAATAGCCTTTCCTTTTTGGACGGTTTCTTGACTATTTTTGCCCTCAAAAACAACACTAAAATAAGAAGTTACTCCTTCTGTGTCAACGGAATCATCAAATTTAAGAAAATCAGAGGATTTACCGTGCCGAATGTTATTAGGAAATTCCTTTCCCTTTAATTTAGCAAAGAATCTCGCCCCATATAAAGCTTGCCACGAATCAACTTCTAAATCCTTAAAATCGTTTTCTTTAAAATCTATTAAAGTGGCAATGCTTTTTACATCGTGAAAATCGGCCGCTTTTGGCGGAAGATAGTGAGAAAAATCTACGCTGGCGACTACTATTGTTTGCGGTCCGGCGTAATTGTTGATCGTATTTATCAATTTTTCCACATCTTCCTTTGATGCTGTGGAAGATATAACAATCGGCAAAACGCGGCTTTTTGGGAAATACTTTTTTATATAAGGCAGTAATGTTGTAATTCCATGATCAAGATTTACGGCGGAGTTATCAAAAGCCAAATCACTACCGTCTAATTTTTGCAGGAGAAAGTTGTTAACGGCGAGATCGTGAAATTCTTTAGTGCCAGCATCAACGCTAGTAAAAATTTTCCCGACGATGCTGGCGGTATTAAAGTGATCCGGACCCAGTAAAATAATGTCTCGCGGCTCTTCTTTTAATAAAATGTACTGGAAGAAATTTTCTATTATCTCTTTGGCCACTAAGTGGTGCGGCACAACTCCGCTAGCTGTAGAAAATCCTCTTAAACTGGGGATTATGTAATTTTTTGGCGGCAATTTTTTGCCGTATAAAGAAACTCCAACGCTAGTGGCGATCGCAACAAGTATTACTACGGCTAATATTATGAAGACTCTTTTGTTCATTTTGTCCCGTCAACCTGGACTCCAATTTCCTTGCCGTCCGGAGAAGGCAATTTGGACTTTTGGCGCTTCTGCCATTTGAGCTGTGCCGCGATTTCTTTGGCGGCATTACGGGAGTGGTTTTGATTTCTACTTGGCGGTGACATGCAGACATACGACTGTTTAGGCATATATATTTAGTTTAGCATAAAGTAAGCGCGAGCGCGTATTCGTACGCAGGGATAGTCGGGACAAGATGTTCAGGTTCATATACCTTCACTACTCCATTATGTTTTTGGAATAGCGTCTGCCGACCGGCCGTGTCTGCCGCCAGGCAGGCGAGGCAGGCACTTTTTTACCCGCCTTTGGAGGGGAGTGCGCAATCACCTTGTCATCCTGAGCCCCGCCCTTGGCGGGACGAAGGATCTCATTTGAAGGAGATTCTTCCCCCTCGCTTCGCTCGGGTTCAGAATGACATGGGGATCATCAAGACCCGTCCACCTTAGGCGGACTTATCTGAATGGTGGACAAGAATGTCCACCCTACGCGACAACATAAAGGAGAAGAAATCCCTCTTTCCGAATGAGATTCTACCCGCCTTTGGCGGGTTCAGAATGACGAGGGAATGGGATTCTTCAGTCGTTATTTGCTTCTTCAGAATGACGAAGAAACTCTG
>PEYW01000009.1 GCA_002774225.1 candidate division WWE3 bacterium CG08_land_8_20_14_0_20_43_13
ACCAACAGATTTTATAATCGCGGAGTTGGGTGAAAAAATTGGCTTTACTTGTGAAGATGTTTTTGTTAGAAATATCCCCGGCAAAAGAATGCCTATTAAAAACTCGCCCACAAATATCGTCGGAGCATTAGAGGAAACGATGAATAAAGAGAGTATTGTTATCTTGAGAAAAGACTAAATAATTTGAGTAAAATTATCGAAAAGATGTAAAAAATCTCTTTTGTTTATTCTAAAACCCGTGCCATGGTCGTGGTATTTTCCTTTATTCTTTCCGCTTCTGTAAACGCCTATCCTAATATCAATTTTCAATTTATCGCTTTCAACGGCCGTCTTAAATTTATTGATATTGAGATTTGAGAGCAAATAAGCTTCTGTAAAATGGAATTTTTCATTTTTAGTTTTTCGCACACCTTTCGTTTCTGCAAAAACCAATAGAATTTTATCTGATTTTGCTTTCAAAACATTATCAAAAATTGAAATAGGCCAATACGCCTCTATTTTAGATTTATTTTTTAAAACAAGTTTTTCGTTCTCAAAAACGATTTTGAACGATTGTGAATTTTTTCGTGATCCGCAAACAGTGGAATGTAAATTATATTTTTTCTCTTTGTCTAAATATTTATATTTTTCAAACAAGACTTTATTTACTCCTTTTGGTTCTGGTGATTTTGTAGCGACAGTAAGCATACTGCCGAAATCTATCCTTTTGGCTTTTAATTCAACATCGCCGACATCAGGAAGGCGTAGATTGTTTTCCTTAATACTCAAAAGATCCTCAAGTGTTTTACCAATACCAGTATCATGCGCTCTATGAGTTTTAACAAAACCCATCGCCTTAATTTTTTCTAATTGCTCTTTTAATTTTCTCAAAGTAATGGTCATATTTATTTCTTAATAAAACGATCAGATGACCCGCTACCATTTCGCTCATGTGATGGCGGGTGGGGGCGAAATACGAAAAATTGCGGCGGCGAAAAAAGAAGCGAGGCGACAAATCGTCTTTGGTGGACCGTGGCGGATTCGAACCGCCGATCTCCGCAATGCGAATGCGGCGCATTACCAAACTGTGCTAACGGCCCAAGAAAAACTTGATTAGCTAATCTTACTATTTTATTTTAACTGCCCGCCTGCACTACTTATCTCCTCTTTATATTGTGATTAATAATCTACCTTACAACCCGTAACTTACTCTTATTCCGCAGGAGTTACGGTGGGTTAATTCAGCCAGCGAATCGTGCTTCTCCGCCTTAGGCGGATCGCACTCTTCGGGCTTCATTGAATGCTAACGGCCCTTAATTTTGCTATTTTACTCTAATTTGCTTTATTTTCCAGACCTAATATATCCAAATTTTCCCTAATATCTCCCATTACTTTCTCTCTTCCTGCACCTCCGCGTCTAATAGCTGGAGAAACAGCTTCGGAAATAGGTAGCATTCTTACTATTTTTCCCTCAAGATTAAAATTGTAAGCGGCAATATCCACGGCAGTTACGGAAGCAAATATTATCAAATCAGCTTCATTAATATCTTCTTGGGTAATTGGATTAACGCCACTGTGGGCGCCTTTGTTCCAGCTTTCGTATCCGCGGTTTTTGAGCTCTTCGGCTATTGCTCCGCTTCGGTTAACACCAGCCATACAGACGCATAGGATTTTTTGAGGATCTTTCTCTCCGACTTGCTGTCTTTGCTGCTCAACATTTTCTTTCGGAAGTATTTTTTCTGCCGCGTTTGCATAAGGTTGTTTTAAAAATTCGGTAAGTGACATACAAACATTATATAATCTTTCTTCCCAAAAAAGCGATCAGTGGTCGCTCACTCTCCATTTTCGCTTTATCGCTTACTTCTTGAGGAGAGAGTTTCCACTCTTCTTCGAATTTAAAACCACCGTTGGTGAAGTCCATTTTCATGTGCAACCCTAGCGGTATCGGTCGGTTAGTTAATTCTGGGTGCTGATGATGTTTGGCTTCAATCACTTCAATTTCCGCGCCGTAGGCAATTACCAGCCAGCCATTCAAATTCAAAAAGCGACTAATTATAATTAGAACCTCGTAATTCAAATGCGGATAACATTGAAAAAGCATGGCACCGTCGAATCGTTTCTCTTTTAGATCTAACTGATTAATATCTTGGTTAATCAATTTAATGTTTTTTAAGTGATTTTTTCTTATATTGGCGCGGGCGTGGGTCAAAAGCGCGGGGGAAAAGTCTACTCCGCAAACTTGGCAGGTGGTGGGGAAGTGGGTAAAACACATGCCCGCGCCACAGCCTAAATCCAGCCATTTTTGCCACTTTATCTCTGGAATATTTTTCAGTGTTTCAAAAAGAGCTTTAATTGGTGGGGTAATTATTTGCCAATATTGGTGGTTGGAGAATTTGTCTGCGTTATCGGAGAAGGCGATTGAGTTTTTGTTGTTACTCATAGCCATTCTCGCTATTTGTATCTTGCCTTTGTTTATACATTTCTTCCCGATGTTTGTATATTTCAACTTCAGTATTTAACTCGTTTTTTATGGTGACGATTTTCATTAAGGCATAAACTCTCAGTAAAGAGAAAAATATTACCTCTGCAAGTATTGTTATAATTACAGATACTACTACTGACTGCATACCCCCCTTAGTTTTGATTTTTGTTATTAATGCTGAAATAATAGTGATTGCTGGAGGCATTAAGAAAACAATTCCCAATAATATAAAATCTGGTGCCATCATCCATCCGGAGGAGCCACTATTAGAGTTTTTTAATCTAGTATAGGTAATATATACAGCTGTAGTTACAACAGCTGCTATCGTGACATTTATAATGACTGCCTTTAGTAACTTTTTCTCCATAAATTATAGTTATCTAACTTTATATAACTTCTTAGCATATTCCCAATACCAATCATTTCCTCTTTCTTTCTCATACGCCCACCACTCCACGCCCCATAAGTAAACTCTTTCTAGTCCAGCTTTTTTTGCATATTGAATATTATTAATTAATCTTTTGGGGCTCATGGTTTTTTCTAGCTCTTCTTTCGTCTGCAAATGTAGCGGTCCAGGTGCCCACGGCTCGGCTTGCAGTTCTGTTCCCCAAACATCATTGTGATCCAATCCAACCAGTGAAGCTTTTAATCGGTAATACCAAGCTGGTACTGGCCAAACTACATAACCTGACCAACCCAGTCGTACTTTTCGATACATAGAAATAGCTAATTTATCAGCTAGGTATCCGGGAATAATCCAATTACCCACCTCACCGCTGTCGGAAGTGATTATTATTCGATTTGGATCAAGCGACCTGACTAATTCAATTTCTTTTTTAACAAATCTCGGATCAGCTAAGGGGCAAATTCCAAAAGGGAAAAAAGCTTCGTTTTCTACCTGCCAAACTTCGATGCTGGGATGTTCTTTTAGTTTTATCACCGCCTTTTTTAGCATCTCCATTTGTTCTTGCTTAAGTGTTTCCTCATTTAATTCTCCCAACCAGCTTGGATCGTGGCATTCCGGCCAGCGAGGCAGCTTTCGGCCGATCGCCATTATTACTCTAACTCCTCTTTTGTCCGCTTCGTTTAACATCCATTCAAAGTCGTTCCAGTAATATTGGTCTCTGATTGGTTCAATTTGGTCCCAAAAAGTGGAAAGGCGAAGATATTTAACCCCTAAATCATCAAGAATCTCCAAATATGTTGTTTTCCAGTTCAAGCCCAAACTCATGGCATACCACGGATCGTAAGTGGTGCCGTAAATAAAAGATTGTTTTTGTTTGCCATAGTTGGTGAATACTACAAACAAAAAGCTTATGAACGCCGCCAATAATATTCTAAATGTCCAAGGGAGCCATTTTACCAGTTGAATCCTCAACCAGCTCTCGCGGTCAAGATGCTCGTCAAGCTTATTGTCAAGCTTCTTTTGCCAGTTTTTTTCAAAAGGAAAAAGTAGGTTCATTTTATTAATTATAACCAATCGGACAATACTTTGTGGGGAATAAAAATATAGCAGGCATCACCTTAGAAATTATTTTTAGGTGGTGCCTGACGATCAAGTGGAACTTACTTAGTAAAAACTTTGGCTAGTGCCTAGGCCGATTTCCCCTACTGAACTGTGCTCGATAAATTCTTTCGAAATGCCTTCTATTTGTGATACTCCTTTGTTTTTCTGATAGAAGATCGCTGGCAAAGGCGGGTTTTTTCCACCCCAAAGATTCTATATGGCCAATTACAAGAGTTGCTATTACCCTCATCTTATTTCCTCCTTTTTCTCGCGTTTATATATGCTGGGTAACATCTTAGCACAAAACAGCCAATTGTCAACCTATAAGATATGTGCTACTCTTGATTCATGTCAAAATTAGTAGTAATTCTCGGCCCAACCTCTTCCGGTAAAACTTCCTTAGCTCTGGAGCTTTGCCATCGTCATAACGGTGAAATCATCTCCGCCGATTCCCGTCAGGTTTATCGTTTAATGAATATTGGTACTAATAAAGGTCTAGTAGAGCTGATTAAAGATGGTTTTAGTTCTCACTGGTCGCTAAAAGGAATACCGGTTTGGGGGATAAATTTAGTTAATCCTGACCACGATTTTTCTGTTGGGGAATATTTGGCCTATTCAATTCCAAAAATAAAAGAAATATGGAAGCGGGAAAAGATTCCTTTTTTAGTTGGCGGGACAGGATTTTATATTGACGCGGTTTTGGGTAATACTTCAATCGCGCGGGTTCCGAGCCAACCGGAATTCCGTTCGCGCTGTGAGTCATTATCCAACCAAGAGCTGCTAAATAATTTGCGAACCATAAGTCATGATTGGGCGGCCAAGATTGACCCGTTAAATAAAAGAAGGCTAATCCGCGCGCTGGAAGTGGAAACTTATAAAGACAAATACTATCAAGGAGACCTTCCATTGCTTGAGGCCCAAGAGACCCTTTTGATTGGTTTGTCTTCTTTGAGGGAGACTCTTTACGAACGAGCGGATCGTTGGGCAGACTCTATTTGGCAGACCGGTTTGTTGGAGGAATCAAAGGAGTTGAATAAAGCCGGTTACAAAAACACCCGTCCGGTGCGGGGTATTATTTACAGTATTGTTTTTGATTATCTAGACGGAAAATTAACCAATCAGCCGGCCTTGGAAAGGATTAAGTTTGATTTACATAGCTATATTCGCCGCCAGCTGACTTGGTTCAAGAAAACACCAAAGGTTATTTGGCTTGATTCAGGTCAAGATGATTACTGTAATAAAGCTGAACTTTTAGTTAGGGCTTTTATTAACAAAGAATAAGTAATATTCTTAAAGCATATGCCAAGCAACATTGTTATTTCCGTTAAATCAATTTTAGCATTAATGGGCGTTCTTGTTTCTGGTTGGCTGTTGTACCAGGTTCGTGATGTAGTCTTAATAGTTTTTGTTTCTTTAATATTTACTTTGACCTTGGATCCGCTAGTTGCAAAACTTGAAGTTCGGTTAAAGAAAAGGGTGATAGCTGTATTTTTGGTTGTTTTGGCAACCGCCGCTCTGTTCGGAACTGTTGCCAGCCTTAGTTTAAAAGCGGCGATTGATCAGACCGTATCTTTTGCGGCCACTTTTCCTTCTTTGATTCAGGGTCTACTTGATAGATTCGGCTATAGTGACATGGGGGAGAAGATTTTTTTATCGCTCACCGGGACATTGGCTAGCAGTGGGTCTGGCGGGGTGGTAATGATAACGAAGGGGGTTTTCTCAAATGTTTTGGCAATCTTTTCCATTTTTGTATTCACCTTTTATTTTTTGGTTGATTTTGAAAGGCTACGCGATACTTTTCTTTCTTTTTTTGATTCTGATCAGCGCGTAAAAGTTCAGCATATATTTGATGATGTGGAAAAGCAGTTGGGCTCTTGGTTAAGAGGGCAGCTTTTTTTGATGCTAATAATAGGTTTAATGTCTTTTGTTGGGTTGAGTTTGTTGGGTATTAAATACGCTTTTCCTTTGGCTTTTTTGGCTGGGCTTCTTGAAGTTGTCCCAAATATTGGTCCCACTCTCTCCGCCGTTCCCGCTATCTTAGTGGGTTGGGCGGTATCTCCATGGTTAGCTTTAGGAACGCTTGCCCTATATGTCTTAATTCAGCAGTTGGAAAATAATTTTATTGTCCCAAAAATAATGCAGAAGGTTTTGGGATTTAATCCCCTAACCACGATTTTAGCGATCTTGATTGGTGGAAAGCTTCTGGGAGTGATTGGGGCGGTCTTGGCTTTGCCAACATTGCTTATTATTGTTATTTCTTTGCGGCATATAACTGATCGTGACATTAAATTATAGAGTGGGCTTCTTATTTAATACTTTGCCATAAAATGCCTAAACTATGGTAGAATATTGGAGACTGGGAAGAGGGTAACTACTGCGCCTTCGGGCGTGGAGGAAAGTCCAGACTGCGCTGAACCAAGGGACGGGGCGTAAGCTCCGAACCGGCCCTGCCTTTTTGGCAGGCAAGGTCTGGTGTTTTGATTGCGAAAGCGACCAAAAACAGAGGGTGAACCAACACCTTTTGAGACCCACAGAGACGATCTTTTCTCTAAACCTTACGGTATGGGGAAAGTATGAAACGGGGGAATCCTACCTGCAGCAATCCACGAAGATCACGACATCAGGTGGTTCAACGAGTACACGGCTCTTCGGCGTGGAAGCGTGACCAAGATGGAGCACTAGATAGATTGTTACCAGCCTCGTTCACGCGCGAACGAGGGGAACAGAATCTGGCTTACTCCTTCCCAGTTGCTTTTATTGTTTTGTAAGATTTACATTAATAAAGTGAGAGAAACATTTCATAACCTGCCATGACAAACTCAAGTCGCCAATTTAGCGCAACCTCATATTTTGATCTCTCTTTTGTTGTTATCGCGAAGGGGGGTGGGTCTTGTGGCTAAAAAGAATAACGGCGGCGGGTTACCTAGCTTTAATTTTAAAACTCCAACCAATTCCCAGTTTTTAATACTGGTATCCTTGCTTTTTACTTCTTTGGCCGGACTTTCCTTTATTGGGTATAAGACCTTTTTGGGCGGCACCCAGTATATTTTGGTCGCGGTAGTTTTTGCTATTTTTGCTGTGTACGCTCATCAGAACGAAAGTAAGTAGTTGTTTTAATCAGTAACTGCCCAGATATGTCTTTGGCGAGAGTTTTTTCTGGTACAACCGTGGGATTGGAGCCGGTTTTGGTGGAGGTAGAAGTTAACATCGAAGATCAAGGATTTCCTGCGTTCAAGATTGTGGGTTTGCCTGACAAAGCGGTGGATGAATCAAAAGAACGAGTTCGTTCCGCTATTAAAAATAGCGGTTTTGAATTTCCTATCTCTCGTATTACCGTAAACATGGCCCCTGCCGATCTCCCTAAACAGGGGCCGGTTTTTGATTTGGCTATTGCTTTGGGTGTTTTGCAGGCGAGCGATCAACTGGATGTTGATTTGTCTTCCTTTTTGGTTTTGGGAGAACTTTCTCTTGATGGATTGGTCAGGCAAACTAACGGGGTTCTTTTACTGGCATCTTTGGCAAAAGAGCGGGGTTTTGGTCAAGTTTTGGTTCCTTCCCGCAATGCCCGGGAGGCCTCGGTTATAGATGATATCAATGTTATTCCTCTAGAAACTTTAAGTCAGGCGGTTTCTCATTTGCTTGGTATCCAACTCTTGGCTCCTTTTCCTCATCAATCGTTTGAGCAATTCGAGCCTTTATCGGGAAGTTTTGATTACGATTTAGCAGATGTTCGTGGTCAGGAGCATGCTAAAAGAGCTTTAGAAATAGCCGCGGCCGGCGGCCACAATGTTTTTCTTAAAGGGCCGCCTGGTTCCGGTAAAACCTTGCTAGCAAGAACCATGCCGTCGATCCTACCTCCTTTAATTCCTGAAGAGTCTCTGGAGATAACTAAGATTTATTCAGTTATCGGTTTGCTCTCCGGAGGGCAGGCGCTTGTTACCAAACGGCCTTTTCGCAGTCCCCATCACACCGCTTCCCGAGTCGGTTTAATTGGCGGGGGGTCACCGCCCCGCCCCGGAGAAATTTCGTTGGCTCATCGTGGCGTGTTGTTTTTGGATGAATTTCCTGAATTGCCTCGGGCAACTTTAGAAGCTTTAAGGCAGCCGTTGGAGGACGGTGTGGTTACGGTAAGCCGTGCTTCCGGTACTCTTTCTTTTCCCGCTCGGTTTATTTTGGTAGTAGCGGCTAACCCTTGCCCTTGCGGCTATTTTGGCTCCTCGGTTAAAAAATGTACTTGCGGTTCCAGCCAGATCAGTAATTACCAAAATAGGATTTCCGGTCCAATTTTGGATAGGATTGATTTGCATCTTGATGTTCCCGAAGTAAAGTTGGAAAAACTTACTCAACCAGATCAGCATATGGGAGAATCCTCCGCGGTTGTTCAGGCTAGGGTCACTTTAGCCAGACAAAGACAGCGCCGCCGGTTGCTTGACGCTGATTTGATTTGTAATTCTGATATGCGTACCATCCATATTCGCCAGTTTTGTAAAGTAAGACCAGAGGGGCTAAAGTTGCTAAAAGAGGCGGTAACTCGGTTTGGTCTTTCTGCCAGAGCCTACTTTAGAATTATAAAGGTGTCTCAGACTATCGCAGACTTGGGGGAACAAGAAGAGATTTTGGAATCGCATATTGCCGAGGCTTTGCAATATCGCGAGCGGGTCTAAAACTCAAGGCAGCAAGCTCCACCAATAAGATTGGGTTAGAAAAACGGCCAAAAGCACCGCTAAAGCGAGGCTGGATGCCACCGCGGTTCTTAGCAAGCCCTTTTTGGTGTAATTAAACAACAGTTGGGTTGAACTTTCGCTGGCTTGTTCTTGTTTTTCATGAACCGCGTTGGCGGGTACTGTTGGTTTTGTGTCTTTTGAATTAGGAATTTGCGCCTTTAGCGCCTCCAGTTGGCGGCGCAGTTTTTTTATTTCCCAATCTTTATTTTTCTTTGACATATCATAACTATAGAAGCCACACTTTTCCCACGCGCTGTTCTTTTCCTCCTGCGGTGGACTCGTCTGAATGGTGGCCATTGAAACCCCCACCTCTCCGGCCCTCCAGAGGCCCTCCGGAGGCGGGTAAACGGGTAAACGAGCAGGCGCACCCTACGCAGTTGCGTGATTTGATTTTAGGGCGATCGATAAATGTGATGTCAATATATCATAGTCGGTCGGGTATTTCTAGCTGAACATTCAGGAGAAGATTCTTCGTCCTTCGGTCTCAGAATGACAGGTTACGCCTTAGGATGATGAACACGCTCCAAGAATGACGGAGACAAGACCCATCTGCCTTAGGCAGACTGGGTCTTGCTGCTTCTCCTGAATATTCCTCGTCATTCTGAACCCGCCAAAGGCGGGTGAAGAATCCCATTCGGATCGGATGAGATCCTCCGTCCCGCCAAGGGTGGGACTCAGGATGATGGGTTTTGCCTCAGGTTTAGAATACCCCATCGGCTATAGTTGACAACCGTCTTTTTAGTGTACATAATGTACTCACATCTATGTTTGCCAATGAACTAAATTTCCTTGTTTTGGTTTTACTGGTTGCCAATTTTTTGTTCAGCGCGGTTTTACTTTTTATGTATTACCAATCGGTTAGGCATTACCGCAACTTAACTCGTGGTTTGAGTAAACGGCAGGATTTGTCAAAGATTTTGGAGCATCAACTCGACCGTTTAGAGGTTCTCTCTTCAAAGATGCAGGTACTGGAGGAAGATAACCGCGCTATTAAAAAAAGTTGTCAACATCATTTGCAAAAGTTTGGTTTGGTAAGATTTAATCCTTTTGGTGATACCGGTGGGGATCAGAGTTTTGCGGCGGCTTTTCTTACCGGTCAGGGTGACGGGGTGGTAATATCCTCCCTGCACGGCCGCGCCACCAGCCGTGTCTTTGGAAAACCTATTAAAAACGGCAAGCAGTCCGGATACCAATTTTCTCAAGAGGAACAACATGCGGTTGATCTTGCCCTTAATTCATCTTTGTAGTTACATTTGTATTGAATAATTACTATGCCCCCCAAACCTACTGTTCCTATTTCTGTAAATTTACCATCTGATCCAATGAATTTACCGCGACCCAGTCTGCTGGCGCGTTGGGAATCACAATCTCGCAGGGCTAAATTTTTGCGGGGTGGGGGGATACTACTATTGATTTTTATTCTCATGGGGGGAGTCGGTTTTGCGATTGCTTTATTGACTAAAAAGAACCCGTCTTCCGATTTGCTTTCCGGGTATAAGGATAAAGGTTCTCCTCTTAATATCTTTAGTGATATAAACAATACGGAGCAACTTGTTGAATCGCCAATAAACGGTCTTTTGTATTCGCCGCAAGAAGCGCTAACTTGGCAAGGTCGCCGTCCTATCGCGGTTATGATGAATAACCATGTTACTGCCCGCCAGGTTCAAGTCGGTCTTTCGCAAGCCGACTTAATTTACGAGGCGGTTGCTGAAGGCGGCATCAGCCGTTTTTTAGCTATCTATCATTCCAAACTTCCAAGTAAGGTTGGCACAATTCGCAGCGCCCGTGTTTACTATATTGATTGGGCGAAAGAGTACAATGCCTGGTACGCCCATCATGGCCGCGCCCAGATCGACCCTAACAATCCGGCCGTCTGCGACCCGAGAGCCGATACCTTTTCTCATATGCAGAGTATTTTTGTTTCTAGTGTTGAGGGAGTTGCTTCCTGCTGGCGCGAAAACAATGGGTTGGCTTATGAGCATACTTTATTTTGTGACCCTTCCGGTTTGCTCAATGAAGCTTATCAACTATATCCTGACCAGCCTAAGGAATTTAATCAGTCGTTGCTTGCTGTTTGGAAGTTCAAAAACGATCAACCGGTGCCTTCTGCTTCGGCGATCTCGACTATATCCTTTGACTTTTGGGACACCACAAAAGGTTATGAAGTGGAGTGGAAGTATCAGAGCGACACTAATACCTATAAACGAAAGCAAGGAGGCCAGGCGCACATTGACCATGGAAATAGTCAACAGCTTGAAGCAAAAACGGTTATTGTTGTGTTAATGAAAGAAACTTCTTTAAACGATCTTAAGGCTCATTTACTATATCAGACGCTGGGTCAGGGCGAGGCGAGAATCTTTATGGACGGAAAAGCAATAAAAGCTAGTTGGTCTCGTGATACCATTAATGATCGTACTGAATTTTACGATGCGTCTGGTGTACAACTAAAGTTTAATCGCGGTCAAGTCTGGATTGAGGTAGTTCCGATGGGTAACAGTGTTACTTATATTTAGTATGCTGGAAGAGCTTTTTATTTCAAGGGTTCGGGTAAAAATATTGGATTTATTCTTAAAAAATTTAGATAAGTCTTACTATGTTCGTCAAATATCCCGTGCCGTTAATACAGAAATAAATGCGGTCCGGCGCGAATTAAACCGTCTTACTAAAATAAAATTTTTAAAAAGAACATCTCGCGGAAATCGGGTTTTTTACGAAGTTAGGCTTGATTTTGCTCTTTTGCCCGAACTCTTGGGTTTGTTTTACAAACAGATAGGTTTTGGAGAGAATATAATTGCCAAACAAAAGGAACTGGGAAAAATCAACTTCGCGGTTTTGACTAAATATTTCGTCTATAAGCAGGTCCCGGATAAAAATGGGGTAGATACGGCGATTGTGGGTAAAGTAGATTTAAAACTTCTGCAAGTATTGATTGACCGTGAGCAGGAGCGCCTAGGTAGGGAAATAAACTATACGGTAATTAGCCAAGAAGATTTTGAAATTCTCAAGTCGCGCCGGGATAAATTTATTAATCAACTGCTCAGCGATACCTGTGTATTTTTGCTGGGCGAGGAAACCGCTTTTAGAAGTTAGCTAGATTTGGCGCGTGTTAGATTATATTTTACTACTGCCAATTTTTTTCTTTTTGCGTTAATATGTGCCATATCACTTGGCGTTAAGTTTTTGCTTTACCTATTTATGAAGGCAAAAAATAGATATTTATTGCTGGCAATAACCTTAATCTCTTTGGTGTGTCTTATTATTGACTTGCCTCGGTTTCATCTAAATGTACCTTTTGGAGAAAAATTTAAGATTAACCAAGATTTTGGTGGCTACAATTTAGATTTCACGCTCTTTGGAAAAAGGATTTTTCGTAACCTATCAATTAGGCAAGGGCTTGATTTAAAGGGGGGTCTGCAAGTGATTTACGAGGCGGATGTATCTTCATTAAAAGAGGAATATCGTTCTCAAGCGCTTGAGTCTTTGCGGGAAAATATTAATCATCGCGTTGATCTTTATGGTGTGTCCGAGCCCTCAATCCAAACTTCCCGTTCTGGAAATTCTTACCGTTTAATTGTGGAGTTACCTGGAGTTGAAGATATTGACCGGGCTTTAGAAATGATTGGCCAAACAGCTAACCTGGAATTTAAAAGGCAGAGTCAGGAGTTACTTGATTACCAAGAAAAACTGTCAAATCAGAGCGAGACACAAGAAGAATTACTTGGATTTTCCGGTGAATACTTTGTTGACTCTGGTTTAACGGGGGCTGATTTAGCTAAAAGTGTAGTTTCCTTTGACCAACAGACTGGTAAGCCAGAAGTGGGTTTTGAAATGACGCCCTCTGGCGGGCAAAAACTTGAAGCTCTCACAAAAGAAATTCAGGGTCAGCCGTTAGCTATTTTTCTTGATGGTCAGATTTTATCTGCTCCCGTGGTTCAAGCAGTAATTAAGGATCAAGGCAGGATTACAGGTAATTTCTCTCTGCAAGAGGCTAAGGATTTGGTAATTCAACTTAATGCTGGAGCGCTGCCCGTTCCTGTTACCAAGATTAGTCAGCAGAATATCGGTGCCACATTGGGTGGTGACAGTGTTGAGCGCAGCTTGGCAGCTGGTGTAATTGGTTTGAGCTTAGTGGCCTTTTTTATGTTTGTTTACTACGGACGGTTGGGGTTTTTGGCCGATATTGGTTTGTTGGTTTACGGTCTAATTACCTTGGCTTTATATAAACTAATTCCTGTGACAGTTACTTTGGCCGGTATGACCGGATTTATTCTTTCAATTGGCATGGCGGTGGATAGCAATATCTTGATTTTTGAAAGGATTCGTGAAGAGTTAGCTAAGGAGACGCCTTTAAATATGGCTTTAAAACTTGGATTTGGCCGCGGTTGGGATGATATAAAAGACGCTAATGTGTGTACCCTTATTGCCTGTTTTGTTCTTTTTAATCCTTTTGATTGGTCATTTTTAAACACATCCGGATTAGTGCGTGGTTTTGCCTTGACTTTGGCTTTAGGAGTATTAGTAAGTTTGTTTACTGGCGTGGTAGTAACTAGGACATTAGTTAGGGTTTTTTACCGAAAATGATAGCTGCCTTTGGATTATGATAAATTTTTTGAGGTTAAAATGGGTTTATTTTTCTGTTTCGGCGGCGCTTTTGGTTTTGAGCGCTTATTCGCTTTTTTTTAACCGTTTAAAACCTTCAATTGATTTTACGGGTGGCAGTTTCTGGGAGTTTCGTTTTTCTCAAGAAGTTACCAAAGAAGATCTAACCGCCTTTTTTAACGATTATGGTTTTGCCTTTAACCAGCTAAAAAGCAATGATGGGTTTTTATATGTCGTTAGCGCTCCGCCGCTGGAGCAGTCGGATAAGCAACCCCTTCAGCTCGCGATTGAAGAGAAGTTTGGGCAGATCCAAGAACATCGTTTTGAAACTCTTGGGCCTAATGTGGGCAAGGAATTACTTTTTAAAACTGTTACCGCCGTTTGTTCGACCACGATTCTAATTCTTTTCTATTTGGCTTGGCGGTTAAAGAATTTGTTATACGGTTTGGGAGCGATTTTGGGAATGTTGCACGACAGCTTTATTTTGCTGGGAGTTTTTTCTTGGCTGGGTAAGTTTTGGGGAGTTCAGATAGACACTCTTTTTGTAACGGCAGTGCTGACGACGCTCTCTTTTAGTGTTCATGATACGGTAGTTATTTATAATTCTGTTCAAGAAGAGGTTAAAAAGTCTGGCGGCAGTTTAATTGACTCAATCAATTTTGCCTTGAATAGAACGATCATTCGTTCCATTAATAATTCCCTGACTATAATTTTTATGTTGCTGGCGCTAGTGTTGCTTGGAGGAGGCACTATTCGTTGGTTTGTGGTTGCTCTGTTGGTTGGTACTATTTTAGGTACTTATTCTTCCACTTTTTTGGCCACTCCCTTGCTTTTGGAGTTGAACAAAATCTTTAAACTAAAAAAATGACCTTCCAGGCAAGCGTTTTGCTGGAAGGTCTTAGTGTCAAGGGCGTCTTTTGTAAAGCAGATTCAGTATTCCTAAAGAAAAAACAGGAACAATGGCTATTCCCGGTTTCCAGAGAATAAAGAAGGTAGTAGTGAGTATTGCTGGCAATGAAATCAACACTGCTACGATGATGTCCTTGTTGGCTGATATTGTTTTTTCTTTTATCCTACCGATTGTAATAGCTATTCCTATCCAAAAAAGGATTTGAGCGGGAATAAGCCAAAGCAAATCTTGCCACCTCGCTTTTGGAAAACCTCCCAAAATAAGTAATAGAGGTATACCAGCCTGTGATATTATATTTAACAGGCATGTCATGATAAAGCACAAGGAAGCGATTCTGTTATAGTCTCCTTCGCGGTTCATTTTCTTCTCCTTTTGAAGGAATCTGGTTGCTATCAGCGAATATTATAGTACACTTTACTTATTATGACCAGTTACCTTTGGAAACTTTTGTCGGATGCGCCGGTAGAGAATGTTGAACAGTTGATTGATCTTCTTCTGGGTAATCGGGGAATCTCTTCTAACAAGGAGCCTTTTTTTTCTCCCCGTCTTCCGGAACCCTTGCTTTTTGGCCAAGAAAAAATTTCCAGATTTAAAGATTTGGTCTTTAGCGCGGTAAGAGATAATCTACCAATTATTATCCACGGCGATTATGATGTTGATGGCATTTGCGGCACCGCTTTACTTTGGGAGGCGATATATTTTGGATTAAATTATAAAAATGTTATTCCGTTTATTCCCGACCGTTTTGATGACGGTTATGGCCTTTCCACCGATTCGTTGGAGAAGATTACTTCCAAATATAAGCGCGGTTTGCTTATCACCAATGACTGCGGTATTGCTTCAATCTCTCAAGTGGAGAAAGCAAAAAAGCTTGGTTTTAATGTAGTTATTACTGACCATCACCAGCAGGCGAAGCAATTGCCCAGTGCTGATTTGGTTGTTTGGACAGATCAGCTTTGCGGCGCTGGTATTGCTTGGTTGCTATCTCAGTCTCTTGAGGTAATGGACGGGTTTTGGGGATTGGATTTGGCTTGTTTGGCAACTATAGCGGATGTGGCAATGTTGGTTGGAATGAATAGAGCGCTGGTTTGGCACGGATTGAACGCGCTTTCTGCCACCACGCGTCCTGGTTTGCAGGCATTGTTTCAACTTTGTGAATTAAAGGCGCCTTTATCTGTTTACGATGTAGGTTGGATTATTGCCCCAAGGTTAAATGCCTGCGGCCGTATGGAAGGAGCTTACGATGCTCTAAGGTTATTATGCACCCGTCATACTGGTCAGGCACAAGAGTTAGCCCGTTATCTAGATTTGTTGAATAGAGAACGGCAAGAGCTTACAAAAAAAATGTTTGAACATGCCAAAGGGCAAGTTGCTTCACCAAAAGAGAGACGAATTATTGTGGTGGGGCATGAAACTTATCATGAGGGAGTAATTGGTTTGGTGGCGGGAAAATTGGTTCGCGAGTTTTACCGTCCCAGTTTTGTTGTTGCTTGTGATAATTCTGGGTTAGCAAAAGGTTCGGCTCGTTCCATTTCTGCTTTTGATGTGGCTCGAGCTCTTAGTCAATTGAGTGATATTTTGGAAGGTTACGGCGGCCATCCAATGGCGGCCGGTTTTAGTTTGCGAAAGGAAAATATAAAAGTTTTGTCTGATCGTTTAGAAGAATTAGGCCAAAAAGGCCTGCGAGAACAAGATTTAGTTCCGATTTTGAATATTGACGCTTGTGTTCCGTTTTCTTTGCTTGATTGGGGTCTCTTGAAAGCTTTGGGTAAATTGGAACCCTTTGGGCAAGGTAATCCCGAGCCTAATTTTTTGGTTCGGGGATTGAAGGTGGTCGATATAAAGTTGATTGGTTCGCATAACGATCACTTAAAGCTCAAGCTTTCTGATAGTGAGGAAGCTTCCTTTAATATTGTTGACGCGGTTGGATTTGGTTTGGGTAGTCTTTACGGTCAAATACACCCTGGATGTTTGGTGGATGCTGTTTTTAATCTGCAAGAGAATGTCTGGCAGGGCAATAAGGCACTTCAACTTAAGATTAGTGATTTAAAGCTGGCGTCTGCGGATAGTTTGTAAAGTGCTATAAGCGCTAGCAATACTAATAGTTTCTTTTTTACGAATTTTGTAAAAAGAGGCCGCAAACTCGGTTTTGCTAACCGGGTTTGCGGCTCAAATGCGATTTAATTGTTTCTTTGGATCAGCGGGAGGTAGGTATGTTTCCTGTTTTTAAGACTTTCTATATAATCTCTGTAGATTACTCCCAAGGGTCTAATCACCTTGGTGTCACTATCAAAAAGAGCGGTGTTGTCCCAAAGACCTTCGAAGTTTTCTTCCCCGTCGTTGAGGACAAACCAAGCCCATCGCTGAACAAGGCGGTAGCTATCTTGAGGATTGCCATATTCCGCCGAGCGCGCGGTTAGGAGGAAGTCAAAAGACCGCCTCATAAATTCTTGGATATCTTTTTCTGGTGTAAAGTAGTTCACCACCCCGAATTCGGTGAATATCAACGGCGTGTTTTGCATATTGATGGTGACCATATATTGCCGCCACGCACGAATACTGTCCTCAAAACATGATGTACAGGTACCGGGTCCCAGAAGGATATAAGGGTGGATATTGATGAAATCCATTGGCATCTCGGTACCGTAGATTTCCAAATACGCGGCACGAGTGGCCTCAAGATATTTCTGTCCGCTTATTCTGCCGGCACCCATCGGGGCGGTTGTCCCGCTGACTCCAAATGGATATTCCTTTACAGACAGGGTTTTTCCATTTTCCGTTCCTCCCTCGGCGAGGTGGATTGAGTAGGTTGGGATAAGGCCGCCCGTGCCGACGAGGAAATTGGGATTTATGGCTTTAAGGGCAGAATAGTACCGACCATAATCTTGGGCATATTGACTTGGAGTTCGGCCGTCGTCTACCCCAGGCTCGTTTCCGATGGCGAATATTCCCCCGGGCAACTTACCAAAAAGGCTCTGTAGGTCCTCAATAGGTGGGTTGGTGGCGCCCTGACCATACCCGCCAACTATACGGGCAAATTCCATTTCGGGGCATCCGCTGCCGCCATTTAGGTTTTTGTAGCTCCAGTTTATATACCACGAGACAAATTCTTTCGCTTGCTCACAGTATTGGTCGATGTTGTTTCCCCCTTGGCTGGCCATGCCGGCCCCAAACCTTTTGATGTCCGCGGTCGTTTGAGGGGGTTGGAAAATTGTTGCGGGTGCGGCAGATATTTTATCAAACCCAGTTGCTGTGACGAGGAGAGTGACAATTACTACAAGGACGATAGATCCTATTGTTTTCGTTTTCAAAGTGCGCTGCTCCTTTCATTGTCGTAAGATGCTCTTTCCGATTCTCATTCTCTGGCCTTTCCGAGCGTCTTACATTATAATCAAAGTGTAAAAGATGTCAAGGCTATGAGCTACGAATTAAGATTGGTTTCGGGGATTTCGGAAACTGCCTAGTTACGCGAGTTTTTGTAGATAAATAAAAAGGACAGGAGGTGAAAAGCAATGGCTGACAAGCCGCCAGAGGAACATCAAGCTATGAAAATAATTGCTTCTGTTTGGCACGAACTTCATCCCGATGAGCCTTTGCCAAAAGAACTAGCATTTGTTGCCGACCGCGGCGGTGATGGGTTGCCAATTACTTCTCTTGGCGAGGCGGACAAAACAGTGGCTCGCATCAGTTTTCCTTAATTTAAAAATGGGTTGGGATTGAGGGTCCTAGCGATCTTGTTAATTCTGCTTTGTACGCAACATAAATTAACTGGTTTGCTCAAGAGTCTTCAAAGATATATGGTCTTTGAAGACTTTTCTTTGTTTATTGTTAAGAAAAAATAAAGTATAGTTACTACTACTTATGTTTGCATAAATTCTATGGAACGAATCTTAATTTCTTCAATCTCTAGTAAATTGGGGGAAACTGTCCATTTGCTTGGTTGGGTTAATAGCCGCCGCGATCACGGTAAAATTACTTTTATTGATTTGCGTGACCGTACCGGTATTGTTCAAGTGGTTTTGTCTGGTGATTTGGCTAAAAATAACGATCAAATTAGAGATGAATATATTTTGGAAGTAGTTGGTAAAGTAGCTCCTCGTCCAGATAACATGGTTAATTTGGAACTTCCTCTTGGTAATGTTGAGGTGCAGGCTCAACAAATCGCCGTTATTTCAAAATCGCAGGCGCTGCCTTTCTCTTTGACTACCGATGGTTACGAGGTGAGCGAGCCGGTTCGTTTGGACTTTCGTTATCTGGATCTTAGGCGTGAGCGCATGGCAAAAAATCTTCGCCTGCGGCATAAAATTATCAAGAACGCCCGCGCTTATCTGGATAATTTGGATTTTGTGGAAATCGAAACCCCTTATATTTCCAAGCCCACCCCTGAAGGGGCGCGTGATTTCCTTGTGCCTAGCCGTCTCCAGCCTGGTTGTTTCTACGCGCTTCCCCAATCGCCACAGCAGTATAAGCAAATGTTAATGGCGGCCGGTTTTGAAAAATATTATCAAATTGCCCGATGTTTTCGCGATGAAGACCCTCGAGCCGATCGAGCCTATGGCGAGTTTACCCAGCTTGATATTGAATTATCCTTTACCAGCCAAGAGGAAATTCTCAATCTGGTTGAAAATCTTATGATTAAGCTTACAGAGGAAATTGCTGGCAAGCAGGTTATGTATAAGCCTTTCCCACGTATTTCTTACAAACAGGCTATGGAATGTTTTGGGCAAGATAAATTTGACCTTCGTCTCTATCGACATAAAGGTTATGTTTGGATAAAAGAGCGGGAGCAGGTCTTGCCTGAACAAGAAAATACTTTGGGTTTTGCTTGGGTGCTTGATTTTCCTTTGTTTGAAAAGACTCATGACAGAGTTTTGCGTCCCAGCCACCATCCGTTCACAGCTCCAAAAGATGAGGATATTCCTCTTTTG
>PEYW01000019.1:0-723 GCA_002774225.1 candidate division WWE3 bacterium CG08_land_8_20_14_0_20_43_13
TGCGGCGCATGCC
This sequence comes from candidate division WWE3 bacterium CG08_land_8_20_14_0_20_43_13, assembly GCA_002774225.1. GTDB lineage: Bacteria > Patescibacteriota > WWE3 > PEYW01 > PEYW01 > PEYW01. The sequence continues at coordinate 14 of PEYW01000019.1, forward strand.
CGTCCTCCGCAGTAGCAGTTGCTACTGCTACGGAGGATGGATCATACCACTAAGTTCCACCGTCCCGCCAGGGCGGGACGGTGTCACCAAGTGGTACCACGCGCTTGCGCGTGGGGCTCCATAAGACACGAGAATCCTAACACGCTTACCCAGTAATAGCAAATAAATTTGTGGTATTATTTAGTTTTGATTTAAAATAAGGTTAAACATATGCGGAAAATTTTTACCAAAAAAAGAGTAATCATTACCACCATAATATTGTTGCTCTTACTTGGAGTAATCGCCATAATTAAATTCACCGGCGGTCCGGCCATGCCAAAAACAACCATAGTCACTAGGCAAAACTTAAGCCACAGTCTTAACATTTCGGGAAAGATAAAGGCCGGCAATCAAGTGGATGTTGTTCCGGAAGCCTCCGGCAAAATTATTTACATCGCGGTAAAAGAAGGCGATGTGGTAAAGCTCGGCCAGCTTTTGGCACAACTGGACAATCGCGTATTGGTCAATAATTTAGAACAAGCCATGGCTTCGGTGGCAAAATATCAGTCGGCGCAAAAAGAACTGTGGGAAACCTACAAAATAGAAACTCAAACCAATATTATTCAAGAAAAATTAAATCAAGCCGAGCAAAACGTTCAGGCCGCTATTCTGGCGCAAGACGCCGCCCAACTAGCTTTAAATAAATCTTACATCTACAGCCCAATAAACGG
>PEYW01000019.1:742-6039 GCA_002774225.1 candidate division WWE3 bacterium CG08_land_8_20_14_0_20_43_13
GTTTCCACTGGGCAGTACGCTGCCACCACCGTTACCAAACTGGCGACAGTAGTGGACACCACAAAACTCTACTTTGAAGCCGAATTAGATGAAGAAGATTTGGAAATAGTAACTATGATACCATCGGCCAGAGTGACACTGGACGCTTACCAAGAAAAAAGCTGGGCGGGAAAATTAATCAGCATAAAAGGCCAAACTGAAATAAACACGGATGGCAACAGTGTTATAAAAGTAAAATTGGAACTGTCGCCGGAACCAACGGACTTAACAGTCGGTCTCGGCGGCAGCGCTGAATTTACTTTGGATGAAGTAAAACAGGTTCTGGCTATACCTTTTGAGGCGCTAGTCTCTCAACAAGGAGAAAACTATGCTTATGTCTTTAAGAGCCGCTTCTTGGCCGAAAAAGTGAAAATACAGACTGATTTTGAAAATGACTACTTCGTGGAGGTAACTCAAGGCCTAAACGATGGCGATACAGTAGCTTTAGACTTGCCGGAAAAACTCACTAAAAAAACAGTCATTGAGTTTAAACACTAAATCAACCCTCTCCCATTATGGTCGTTAAAACCAGCCAGCTGTCAAAAATATACCATTTAGACGGGGTAGAAGTAAGAGCGCTTGTAGAGGTAAATATGGAAATAAAGGAAGGGGAATTTATAGCGATAATGGGACCATCGGGGTCGGGAAAATCCACGCTCCTCAACCTGCTCGGCTGTCTAGACACCGCCAGCATCGGGGAATACTGGCTTGATGGCGTTAAGGTAGACAAAACTATCAACCTGGCTAATATACGCAATCAAAAAATCGGGTTTGTCTTTCAAAGCTTTAACTTACTCTCCCGTTGCGACGCGCTTCATAATGTGGAACTTCCCATGATGTACGCGGGAGTAACCAGTAAAAATAGACAGCGTAAAGCAACCGAACTCTTGGAACAGGTAGGAATAGGCAACCGCCTTCATCATCTACCCAATCAACTATCCGGCGGTGAAAAACAAAGAGTAGCCATTGCCCGCGCCCTAGCCAACGACCCGCCCTTAATTTTAGCCGACGAACCGACTGGCAACCTAGACTCTATCTCGGGGCAAAACATTATGGAAATCTTGCAAAACCTAAACAATCAGGGCAGAACCATTGCTATGGTAACGCACGACCCAAACCTGGGGGAACGCGCCGATAGAATAATAAAACTTATGGACGGACGGATAGTTTCTTAAAAGTATGTTTAAAGAAATAATTGTTAGCGCTCTTAGCGCGCTCAAAGCCAACAAAATAAGGTCTCTGCTAACAACATTGGGAATAATAATTGGCGTGTTCGCGGTGATTTCTCTGGTGTCACTTGTTTCCGGATTAAAAAAAGACATTAAAGACCAAATACTAGGTCTTGGCGGCGATGTGCTAACAATTTCCCCGGGAAACATCGAGGAAGGCGGATTTGGCGGCGGCGGGGGCATGGGAGCAATGATGAAAAGCTTTGGAATGGAAGATGTAAGAGCTATAAAAGAGGCAAAAATACCAGAAGTAAAAGAAGTAAACTATCAATACGAAACATACGCCCGGATCGAGTACGGAGAAAAATCCTACAACACATTCACCCTTGGATGCGAACCGGCGCTTTTTAAGATTTTTGACAACAAAATATTGATTGGCCGATTATTTGACAGTAAAGAGGATCAATCAGGCGGAAGAGTAACTGTCTTAGGAAAGGGCATGGCTGCTAAAATATTCGGATCGGCGGATCGGGCTTTGGACAAAGAAATAAAAGTGGAAGGAAAGTCATTCAAGATAATCGGTATACTTGACGAAACCGATATGAATTTTGGACCAGTGGATGTAAATGATGTTGTTTACATTCCCGCCGAATCCGCAAAAAAATACCTAGAGCTTAGCCGCATTTCGGAAATTCATTTAAAACTTATCTCCGACCAGGATATTCTGACCGCTAAAAGAAAGGTTGAAAAAGTTCTCAAGGAATCGCGGGGGATGAATGATTTTACCGTCCTTACTCCCGATAGCATGACCAGCTTGATTGACGATATCATGGGCATGTTAACGACGGCCTTGGCCGGAATATCCGCTATTTCTTTGCTGGTCGGGGGAATCGGCATAATGAATATAATGCTAGTTTCCGTAACCGAAAGAACCAAAGAAATCGGCATACGCAAGGCGCTGGGCGCCACCGATGCTAACATTTTGACCCAATTTTTAGCCGAAGCGGTAGTGCTTTGTATACTGGGAGGATTTTTAGGACTGGGTCTTTCCGCCTTGCTTTCTTTTATTCTTAATCAATTTACTGAAGTTCCCAGCCATATTGAACCAGCTACTATCCTTCTTGCTATCGCTTTTTCCGCCAGCGTGGGATTGATTTTTGGAACCGCTCCGGCGCTCAAAGCCGCTAAAAAAGACCCTATTGAAGCCTTAAGATACGAGTAAAATTACTATATTGACATTTACAGCAATTATGTTATAATGTTTTTATAATTGCGGCTTTTTCCCATCATTTTCTCCTAACTGCCAACCTCTTACATTCCACCTCTATTTTGTTATACTCACTCTATGACTATACATTACCTAATTACCGGAAGGGTGCAGGGGGTAGGCTTTAGATGGTGGACAAAAAGACAAGCCCCTCGTTACAATATAAGAGGTTGGGTAAAGAATTCGCCGTTAGACCAGGTTGAAATTTTGGCCCAAGGTAAAGACACCGACTTGGCTAAATTTGAACAACAACTTAAAATAGGGCCATATATGGCAGTTGTAGATACGATAGAAAAAGAAGAATTGGCTAATCACGTAATCTACCAGGATTTTTACATAGAAACATAATTTATGAGCAAAATATATATCGGCACTTCTGGATGGGCTCACGCCGACTGGAAAGAAGTTTTTTACCCATCTGATGTTAAAGTGGGTAATAAACTAGAGTATTACCGGCAGTTTTTTAACACGGTAGAAATCAACAGTACTTTTTATCACAACCCTCCTTATCAAACATGGAAGAATTGGGCCCTGCAAACCGGGCCGGATTTTGTCTTCGGCATTAAGGGCAGTCGGTTTATCAGCCATATTCTAAAATTGGATAATTCCTTGGAACCGATAAAAAGTTTGTGGCAAGGGGTTAGACTGCTTGGGGGAAAGGCGGGGCCAGTTTTTCTCCAACTGCCAAATCAGTTTGAATTAAATCAGTACCGTCTGGAAAAATTTGTTCAAAACCTGCCGACAAAACTAAAAATAGCTCTTGAATTTGGACACCCCAGTTGGTATCAAAATCAAGTTTTTTCCATTCTGGAAGAAAAAAATGTTGGCCTAGTTCTCAATAAAGACACACTAAAACAGGGAATAGCGCCAATCACCGCCAATTTTGTGTATGTTAGGCTCCCGGGTACAGACGGGGATGGGGAAGGTAAAATCGAAGAGGGGGATCTGGCGGTCTGGGCCAAAAGCATTACCGGCTGGCTGGAACGGGGATTAGATGTGTTTGTCTACTTTACCAACCATCAACAGGCTAGGGCAATTCAAGATGCCAAAGAGCTCAAAAACCTTCTTAATTGCTAAAATTCCGCGCTTGTGGCATAATCAAAACCTATGAAGTTGAATTTGGAAAAACAACCCAAGGCAGTTTGCCTTATTCATGCCGATTTTGATCAGGCGGATATTGCTAAAGCAAAACAGGAAGCTTTGAAATATTTATCAGAGGAAAAGGAGTATAAAGGCTTTAGAAAAGGAAAGACGCCCCTGGAGGTAGTGGAAAAAAACACTAATGAGAATGTTCTAAAGGAATACATCGTTAACCAACTCGCTACATTGGCATCGGTTAAAGCAGTGCAGGAAAACAAGCTCCAACCGATTATTTCGCCTCAAGCCACGGTGGAAAAATTTAGCTGGGAAGAAATAGTATTGAACATACAGCTGGTGGAACAGCCACCCGTCACCTTAGGAGATTATAAGGATAAGATTAAAGAGGCTTTAGAAAAAAAGTCTCCCGCTGGCCAAATTGCTGCCGCCACAACCTTGGCCGAGGCGGCAAAGGAGGGCAGTAGTGATAAAGAATATCAAGAACCCGCTCTAACCTTTCCCGAAATCATTGAAGCAATCAAACAAACCTGCCACGCAGAAGTGGCCGATATTTTGATAGAAAAAGAGATGAATAGCCGCCTGGGACAGCTGGTTAATAGAATTGAAGCTCTAGGAATGCGAGTAGAACAATATCTTGAATCGCAAAACAAAAACATTGACCAACTAAGACAAGAATACCGTCAACAAGCTAAAGAAACTCTGGAAATAGAATTTATTATGCAAGAGATTGCCCAAAAAGAGGGCCACCAAGTCACCGACCAAGATGTGGCGGACGCGATTCAAGCCGCCCCGGACGAAAAATCGCGAAAAGAATTTGAAAGCGAAGATAAAAAAGAATATATTAGAACCGTTTTAAAAAGAAGCAAAACTTTACTGGCCATGTCTAAAGGCCAATTTGTCAATTAATCTATGCCAATAAATCTTCAGCAAGTTATACCAATGGTAGTGGAACGAACCAGTTTGGGAGAAAGAGCTTACGACATCTTTTCCCGATTGCTGGAAGAGCGCATTGTTTTTTTAACCGGCCACATTGACGACAGTTCGGCCAATTTAGTAATCGCGCAGTTATTATATCTGCAAAGCCAGGATCCAAAAAAAGACATTAGCCTTTATATCAACAGCCCGGGCGGCTCGGCCTACGCTGGTTTAGCTATTTACGATACTATTCAAACCCTAAATAACCCGGTTTCCACTATCGCGGTAGGAACGGCCGCTTCGGCCGCCAGCTTGCTCCTAACAGCCGGCACAAAAGGAAAAAGAATGGCATTAGCCAATTCGTTGGTTCTGATTCATCAGCCGCTGGGACAAGCCGACGGCCAAGCCAGCGATATTGCCATTACCGCCAAGGAAATACTACGATTAAAGGATTTATACACCGAACTCTTAGCCAAACACACCGGCCAGACAAAGGAAAAGGTAATGGTAGATATTGACCGCGATTACTACATGACCGCTCAAAAAGCGCTGGAATACGGCCTGATTGATAAAGTGGTTATTAAAGAGTAAAATCAAAACAAATACAAGAGCGGTTAGCTCAGCTGGTTAGAGCACTACGTTGACATCGTAGAGGTCGCAGGTTCGAGCCCCGCACCGCTCACCATTTTGGAAATGGCAAGAGAATTGGGGGCTGCGCTGGCTGCGCCCCCCTCCGCAGACAGCGCTGCAAAGGGATATTTTAAGTCCGGCCGGAGTTGCCGATTAAATAAAGAATAGTTCGAGCCGAC
>PEYW01000046.1 GCA_002774225.1 candidate division WWE3 bacterium CG08_land_8_20_14_0_20_43_13
AAATTAACTAATTTACCGCTCTTTAACCAGCGTGAGACATTGGTAGAAACTGTGCCATTGCTGTCCTCACTTAATGTTTTAAGGCTTAATTTGGTGAAATATAGCTGATTATCGAAAAAAGCTAATTCTTTATGGTTCATATGTACACTCGGGATATAATACATACTATGTACTATATTCCGAATGTTGTCAAGAGGCTCTGTTTCCCAATATCCAGCCGCGTATTTTACCCCGCGACAACAGCATAAATCTCCGATAACCCATTAGGGGATTTGAACTATTATATATTCTAAGTAGAAAATATAGCTGTCTAAAGAGAAGAGAGAAGTGTGCTAGAATCAAATAGATATGAATGAAAATGAGGATACTCTTGGAAAAGAAGATATTACTTACAAAGGGGTTGAGCACGAGATGAGCTCTAAAGAAATTGGAGATGAGGTCAGACCTAAAGGTTTCAGATAAATTCCCCCGCCGATGGGCGGGGTCGCTAAGTGGCACCGCGCACTTGCCCGCCTTCGGCAGGCTTGCGCGTGGGGCTCCATAAATCTCAAATGGCGCATCCGGTGGACTCAATTAGGAAAGTGTTCCAAACTATCTGAACGCGCCATTAGAAAACACTTTCCTGGAAAAATTAAGTCCGTTTTTAATATAATTGAAAGAGTTGATGAAATCAAATAAAATAGAACGTAATAGAGAACAACAGCTCATTTTAAAGTTATTAGTGACTTACGAAAGCTTTCAAAATCATGAATATCAAAAATCGACCATTAAGGTTTTTAAAAATGTTTAAAATAAGTATTGCCTTTTTAATTATCCTAGCTGCACTTTTGGTCGTTAGAGTTAGGAGAAAATTCGATAGCGAAAAAGTTGATACCCAGCTGGCGCCAGTTGCTTCCCAGGTCGCAGCAAATAAAAGTCAAGTAATAAAATCAATTTCCTTAGAAGGGGATACCAACGGGCTACCGATAATAATTTTTGGATCTGCCGGAGATTTGTGGTTTAGTACGTGGGCTGATGATGACAATTTATACACCACTTGGGGTGATGGTCGTGGTTTTGGAGATGTTTTGAGCGATGTAGGTATTGCTCGTCTTGAAGGCAATATGCCCTTGATAACTGGGAAAAATGTTTATTTTGAGAAACATCCGGGTTTACTAAGTTTGAAAGATAATGATAAGCCTTCAAGTTTGCTATTTATTGATGGACGTCTCTATGGCCATTTTTTTTCTCCGCTTGCCAGGCCACGGATTGGTTATAATGCCTACTCTGATGATTATGGGAAAACCTGGACTCGGGTTGGGTTTTACAAACAAGGAGAGGAAAAGCCTAGAAATTTTTCACCGTGGACCTCGGAGGTTAATTCTAAATTCAGGTGTCTTGCCTTTGTTAATATGGGCCAAAATTATGAATATAATACTGATGATTATGTTTATGGCTACGGTTTGCCCCAACCGGGTGGATGGACGGGCGGAATATACCTGACCAGGGTCAAAAAGGATAAAATTCTAGAATATCAAGCCTATGAATACTTTACAGGAATGCAGGATACTCTCCCAACTTGGTCAAAATCGCAATCAGAAGCCAAAGCAGTCCCGGGTTTATCTGCTAAAAATCAGGTATCTGTGGCCTATCACCCAGGCATTGATAGGTTTTTACTACTAACTTCTCAGGATTTATTTGATGCGCCTAATCCGTGGGGCCCATGGACATATTCAGATAGTTGGGCAAAACCAGCTAAGCCTGGATGGGGTGGGGGTTATCAGCCGGGAATTATTAGCAAAAATATGGATTCCAATTCCTTTTGGTTTACGATTTCAGGTCAACATAAAAAAGGCGCTGAGGTTAGGTACCAACTTAATCTGGGAAAGATAGTTTTACAGCTTAGTGATAGAATCAAGTAATTTAAAAAAAATCGCGCGCGCAAAAAATAGCGGAGGTGCGGTGCCTGCCTGCCTGCCGGCGAGGCAGGCGTGTTCCCAATACCCAGCCATCCTTCGTCCCGCCATTGGCGGGACGAAGGATGACCATACATTTTACTCCATAATAACAACATAAACCAGCCACGGGGTATTAGGGATTTAAACTAAAGATGGTTTTGTGAGGCGAGCTAGGTAAGCTTAATGTGTATTCCGATTACTCCGTATCGCTTCTCCTCTTCTTCTGAATAAACATCTCTTTGAGCTTGGATTTGGTCTTCTACTGACCAGTTTTCAGGATGAGCGAATTTGGATTTATCGAATGAAGAAAAGAAATCCCTAAAATTAGAAAATCGAGACAATCCAATTACTTCAACGGTAATAGTGTCATCTTTGTCGGGAAGCTTAGTAAAAGTAATTGTGTCACCAATTTGGACTTGTTGCCGTTTTTCATCATACAGTCTAACTTCAATTGTTTTTTTGCCTGATTTAATGTTGGCAAACGATTGTTCAAATAGTTTCATCGAGTGGTTCATATTACTTCGCTAGATTAACCAGATCACTAAACTTTCCCTCATCTTGATAGAGTTTCCAAATCTTTTTTCGCCATTCCTGCTCTTCCTCGTCGTCATGCCCTCTTTCTCTGAAACCTATACCAAATGCTTCTTTGTCCTTTAGAATAACAGGAATAGCTTCCTTGATTAGTCTTGGTAATTCTACTGGTTGGAAAAAATGTACTAGTTCATGCATAGCCACAAAGATTCGTTCATCTGGTCTGGTGGTAAATAGTGGGCAAGCAAACCACATATTTTCAACTTTATAGTTGTAGGGCATCTTTGTTCCTCGGATTAGATAAGCAGTAATATTGGGCATTATTAATTCTTTTTCGTAGAATTTACCAAGGCTATTAAGAAATTTCTCTTGGTATTCTAACCAGTCATTAGTAATTTTATCTGCCAATTGATCGGTAAATTCTTGGGGAATAGCTATTTCCAGCTCTTTAGTTAGTAATTGGTAAAAAGGGCTTTCTTTATTTTCCCAGTCATTAAAAATGCCCTTTTCCCAATGTTTATTGTAGGTGAAAGTTAACATATATAAATGATAAACCAACTATGTCCAGGAACATAGTTGGTTTTTGGAGTGCGGATTATCTACGAGGCTTAGTCGTCCTCGTAATCGTTGACATCATTGTCACATTCACTGCCACTCGTGTCGGTATCGCAATCGCCGCCGCTGTCGTAGCAGTCGCAGTCGTCACCACTGCCACTGTCTTCGTCGCAACCTTGACCCAGGTCCAGAACTTCAAGTGCCATGGTTCTCCCTCCGTTTGATGATTTTTTGAGTAAGAAGTTTGGCTAAGAAACTCCTGGCTTCTTCAGCTTTAACTCCGTACTCGCTGATTAGGGTATCTATAGTGAAGGAGCTGTTGGCTAGTTCTCTTAGGAGTTGAAAGGTTTCGTGTCCTAAAAGACTGTAGCCACCGTAACCAACACCAACCAATCCCCCAAACGCCTCTTCACGAAAGATTACCTCGTTGGCAAAAACAAAACTGCCCGATGTATCTACTTTACCCTGTTTCTTCACTGGTGTCGAGATAACAGCAACCTCTCCCTCACAGTGCCGATCTTTGCCTTCTTTTGAGTTAGCGGCATCCACACGACATCCTCCGGAACATTTACCCAAATACTTGCAATTCTGGCATACCTTAGGGTAGCTCCTATTTCGCCACTCTTCCATGCGTAGCCAGCAGGTTTGTAAGCCTTCGGTTAGGACATTACCGTAGGTAGAAGGGGCATGTCCGCAAGGTCTAATTTGACCGTCGGCTCCAACGGTAGCTGATGTAAGGCCAGCGGTACAACTTCTTCTTGATAAATATTGATAGTTACCAACATCTTGCAAAGCGCACCAAGGGTAGTGCTCAAAAACATCTACTTTATACTCCCAACGCTCTTTAAGTTCATAGAGCACTCTTAAGCTATGTCTCAATTGGTCTATTGTTATCACATAGGGGCTTATATCACAAGACATCGAACACGGCTCACATGCTCTGGTCGCTCCGAATTTTGCAACGCCAAGCTGCCCAGCTAAATCGCCCGTCTGTTCCAGATGTTCGAAGTTCCACTGGGTTAAAACCATATTCAGGGAAACTCTAAAACCCATATTAACGGCCAATTTAATACCAGCGATGGTTTTTTCCCAACTACCTTCATTTTGGGTTACCCAGTCGTGCAACTGTCGGTCAGCAGAGATTAAACTGGTAAGTATTCCTTTTACGCTAAGTCTTAGAAGCTCCTCCCCGATTTCTTGGGTAAAATGAGTCAAATTGGTGTTAATTGAAACATAAATACCTTTTGTTCTCAATCGTTCGATAAGATATTTAGTTCTGTTCCAAACCAGTAAAGGTTCACCGCCTGTAATACCTACTCTTAAAACCTTTGCAGAAGCTAATTGTTCCACAAGTATGCCAATCTCGTCAAAGGAAAGGGTTTTAAGAGGGCAATCGTGATGTCTAAAGGAGTTGTAGCAGTGGCGGCAGCAGTTATCACACAGTTCTGTAACTTCTATCTGAACGCTAACAGGGGCGCTTAAGGTTCTATATTTCATTTCTTCCTCTTTTCTGTGATCTTACATCTCTCATCATTATGGTCATAGATTAGCAGATTATATTGTTAAATCAATATGCAAAGGATACATAGTACCTAAAACCATGGTTTTAACTTCATCTCCAATACCCAGCCATCCTTCGTCCCGCCATTGGCGGGACTACAGAATGGCAGGCCAGATAAGACTTAAAAGTTGAGTGTGACGAAACTTCGTTCTAGTCGCTTCTGACCAATCTGAAGCCTGAAAGGCGAAAGATGGCACACATCTTATCCCGTAACAACAACATGAATTACCCATAGGCCGTTAGGGATTTGAATTGGGGTATAATCTTAGTGTGACTTACAAGGCACTTTCTACCTTCTCGAATAAAATAAAGACGCAGGCAGACTATATTATGGAAAGCACTAACTTGGTCTCTACTTTGGAAGAATTCGGTGAGGTGCTTGTTCATGGAAGCTATCCCCTTGATATTATGTATAGCGCTGATATTGATATTGTGGTGACTGCGGAAGATATTCGTGCTGTCTCACTAAACGCATTTAAAACATTAATAGAACTTAGGCAATTTCAGAAATTTGAGTATGGCGATTTTGTAAAATTTCGACGTGAAAATAGGCCACAGGGCTACATCATTGTACTTAAAACCACTGTTGAGGATATTAAGTGGGAAATAGAAATCTGGTTCTTAACTTCTTCGGTAAAAGAGTATAACAACTTTCAGTGGTTGAAAGAACGTATAAACGCTAGTGCCAGGAAAAAGATATTGGAGGCAAAGCATTTGAGAGAGGTAACTGGTAAAACAAAACACCAACTTAGTAGTTATGAATTGTACAAACAAATACTTAGTTAAATGTTACTAAAGTTTTAACTTCTTACCATAGGCGGACAGGTGTTCTTCCAGTACCAATGGGAAAGGAACACACTTAACTCTTAAATAAACAAACGCCCAACCAATTTGTATATGTCTTTCCTATGACCAATTAGCACAATATACAGACTATCCTTTGTCTTTTTATAAACAAGACGATAATCTCCGACTCTTATTCTAAATATGTTTTGATAGTTTTTTAAACCAATGACTTCGGCCACTTCTTCGGTATTGCTAATAAAGCGGATCTTCTTAGCAATAGCGATTTGATCGATTTTAGGTAATTTCTTTAATTGTTTCTCCGCTTTTGGGGAGATAGTGATTTTCATATACCCAGCTCTTTGGCTACTTTCTCAAAATCTTTGCCTTTAGCAAAATCTGTGTCGGA
>PEYW01000013.1 GCA_002774225.1 candidate division WWE3 bacterium CG08_land_8_20_14_0_20_43_13
TATACTTGGCCACCCGTTCTCCCCTATCCGGACCGCCGAATTTGCATTGCCAAGAGCCGGAACCAACTACCAAATCAGCGATCATATCATCATTCGTTTCACCGCCGCGATGGGAAATGACTGTTGTTAAGCCGGCTTGATGAGAAAGAGTTACTGCTTTGATTGTTTCGGTAACAGTGCCGATTTGATTTAGTTTGATTAAAACACTATTGCAGGATTTCTGCTGAATGGCTTTTTGAATCCGCTCCGTGTTAGTGGTAAGCAAGTCATCCCCAATTATTTGGTGGTCCTTGCCCAGTTGTTGGGTAAACCAAGTCCACTCTTCCCAGTCCTCTTCAGCGTGAATGTCTTCCAGTGACCAAATTGGATATTTTTTTGTCCAACCAATAACTTTTTCGCTCCACGAACGGCTGGTAAGTTCAATATGGCCCTCGCTGCGTAAAATGTATTTACCGCCCTGAAAAAATGAAGAAGAGGCGGCATCTACACCTAATAAAATTTGGTCAACCATTTTGTAGCCGGAACCCTCAATCGCTTGAATCATAAGTTCAAAAGCCTCATCATTTGATTTAATTTCTCTTGGGCAAAATGCTCCTTCAAAACCTACACCGGTAGCGTAACCTCGGTCAGAGAGTATTTTTTCCAGGCTGTAAAAAATTTCTCCACCGGCCCGAAGCATTTCGGAAAAACTTTCAAAAGCTTCTTTCTGGGGAATTATAAAATATTCTTGAAGATCAGTAGCCCAGTTGCCATGCTTTCCGCCTTCAAGAACTAGAATTTGAGGTTGGGGTAGGGAGAACTTGGCGTTGTTGGATAATTGACCAAAATACTGATAAAGAGGAATTTTTTGACTGCGAGCCGCCGCGCGGCAAACAGCCATAGATACCCCAATTAAAGCATTGCCGCCTAAACGGCTTTTATTCGGTGCGCCGTCCAACTCAATAAGGGTTTGATCAATCAAAGTTTGATCACCGGCATCCATTCCCCGCAAGACATTGTTTATTTCACCCTTAATATTTTCCACCGCTGTTAAAACTCCCCTTCCCAAGTAACGGTCCTGGTCGCCATCCCGCAGTTCTACTGCTTCGGTAGCACCGGTAGAAGCGCCGGAAGGTACTTGTCCCAGCGCCCTTGTCCCATCATCTAGACAAACTTCCGCTTCAACAGTTGGATGACCTCTGGAATCTAAAATCTCTCTTGCGATAACATTAGCAATGTTCATAGATTACTTGCCATTTTGCAAAGTTTGTAAAAACTCCTGGTTACTTTTGGTTTTTTTGAGCCGATCAATAACAATTGAGGTGGCTTCGTTACGGTCAAGCAGGTCAACCATCCGTCTTAAAGTAACAACTCGGTCATAAGTTTCTTTATCAAAAAGCAACTCTTCGTGACGGGTGCCGGAACGGACAATGTCAATTGACGGGTAGATTCTTCGTTCCGCTAAACTTCGGTCCAGGTGAAGCTCCATGTTGCCGGTGCCTTTAAACTCTTCATAAATAAGATCATCCATCTTGGAACCAGTATCAACAAGAGCGGTAGCTAAAATCGTGAGCGAACCGCCCTCTTCAAAATTTCTAGCGGCGCCAAAGAAGTGTTTGGGTGGGTAGAGCGCTACCGGATCAACCCCGCCTGATAGAGTTCTTCCGGAAGGGGGAACAACATTGTTGTAGGCTCTTGCCAGCCGAGTGACGGAATCCATCAAAATAACTACATCCTTGCCCATTTCGGCCATTCTTTTGGCTTTTTCCAAACAAAGTTCGGCGGTGCGGGTGTGGTTTTCCGCCGGCTCATCAAAGTTGCTGGAAAATATCTCACCTTTAACGCTTCTACTCATGTCGGTTACCTCCTCCGGTCGTTCACCAATTAAGGCAACCAATAAAGGAATATCCGGATGGTTATCGGTTATTCCATTGGCAATGTCCTTTAAAAGCCATGTTTTTCCTGCTTTTGGCGGGGCAACGATCATGCCTCGCTGACCCTTGCCAATCGGGGCGCATAAATCAATTAGTCGATTGGTAGTTTTATCACTGCCATTTTCTAATTTTAGCCATGAATCAGGAAATATTGGGGTCAACTTTTCAAAAATTGGCCTCTCGGCGGCTTTTTCCGGATCCATGTCCATTACTTTTTCTATTTTTAGCAGTGATAAAAAACGCTCGTTATCTTTCGGTAAGCGTGCCAATCCAGTAATAGTGTCACCTTTTCTTAAACTAAAGCGTCTGATCTGGCTCAAAGAAACATAGGCACCAGTTGGATACCCAAGTTCCTTGGTGTCAATAAATTCCTTTGGTAAAGTAATTACTCCAAAGTCGCCAAGAATTGAAAGGGCGCCGCTAATTTCCACGGTTTCTTCTGTCTCGTCTCGTGCTTGGCGATAATAAGCCGGCTCATCCTGAACCGACCTTCGCGTTCTACTCGCACCTATTCGGTCATTAGAATTGGAGTCCGAACGGTAATGAGGTTTAGCTCTTAAGTCCCGTTTTTGCACTGGACTGACATTGCTCGCGTCTGAATTTTGGGGCATAGGAATTCTGCCTGTAAATTAAGTTAATCTTTGGAGATTATGAAAAAAGAAAAAACCAGCGAAAACAGCATTAGATTCAAATTTTGATAAGAACCACAAGAAGAAGGAATTATTTGAGCTTGTTAATTACTAAAAGGAGCCTTCTTTGATTACATGTTCGTCACTCGGGTGGGGAGGTAGTCACTGCCCCCAACTGCCTCCCCGCCCTAGGGATGAACGAATGTATAACTTTTTATTGGCAGGCTGGTTTGGAGTCGGGCGCCTGCCCTCCGCCCGACCCCAAATCAACCTGCCTGCTATATGTTTATCAAAGTATTTTTACATTATCAATAGGTAATTTATTTTGTCAATAGCCTAGATTAAATTCGTTAATGGCGCCTCCGGAGAGACTTGAACTCCCAACATCCTGTTCCGAAGACAGGCGCTCTATCCATTGAGCCACGGAGGCAACATTAAGTATATTCTAGCATAAAAAAAGCCTTAAACGGCAGCGAGCGCCGTTTAAGGCTGAATTAATTAGCGACCCTCCAATATTTCTACATTAATTTGTGGACCGGTTTCCCATTGGGCAAAAACCGGAAGAAACTTTCCTAAGTATTCTTTCACCGCTAATTGAAGAATGTTGCTATCTTTCGAATAGTCAAATTCACGGCATACTTTGTACGCCATCGCAATTATCAATGTTCTTAATTGAGGCCACAGCCCAGCCGACCCGTTTTTACCGCAATCTACTAGAACTTTCAGCCCCCGAAGGCTAAAAAAATCTCCATTGACCGGAGCAGGAAATTTCACCGATACCCGCTTTAATGGGTACTTGACTAGACTTTGCTCTCTCAAAAGGGCAGGTACTCCCAACACATATTCTAGCTTGAGTGGGAAAAACCAATGGCCGGCTTCCTCGTCCCATTGAAGGCTAAACCAAGCGTGCGGAAAAATTAGCTGGCATATTGGTTCAGAAATTTCCGCGACTCCGGTTTTTATATCGTAACGAGGCGAGCCGCAGATCCTTTGACGCTGCAGCCAGTCTTTAACAAATTCGTGCGTTCCTTGGTCCCCTTGGTAGGGAATGGCGACCGAGTAAGTAATCTCCCTTAACAAATTGCCAATGTCCAGAATATGGGCATGGCTAGGAAAAAAGCTGCTGTTTTGTCGGGGGTACAAAACTCCTTGCACCCTTTCCTTTAGCCAAGAAACTGTTTCATCGAATGTCACATCATCATTATTTGGGAATTCCATAAACACCATGTCAGACGATTTGAACTCCAACATGGCGGCGGCGTTTGGGTCGAGTTCTGAAGGCAGGGTAAACAGTAACCCTAAATTATTTTCTATCCCAAGAAAGTCCTGGTAATCCAGACGTGTCATTGACACATCGCAAAAGTATCTTTGGAATATCTCAATATTTCTTGCCAGCGGTTCTCCTAAAACGCAGTAATACTTTCTCCCCGCTCGCGCCCCTGCTTCTAGCGCTATTTTCACTTTGGCCAAATCTCGTGGCGGAACAGCAAAAATTAGACGAGATCCAGAGTTACTTTGGAAGACATTTGCAAGCCGATCTAGCGAATCCTCTTCTCTTAAGCCATATCCAGGTTTGTCAGCGGCGGTAGCATCAAAAACCACGGCAGTCGCCTGACTAGGCAGCCTCTCAAATTGAGCAAAGTCGCCGGTAAGAAACACCGACCAACCTTGGTTTAGATGGCTGATTAGAACACCCGCTGATCCCAAAGTTGTGTGTACGGTGGGATATCCGGTTATCAACACTGGCTCATCTTTTTTAGGGCAAACTAGAGCTGGTTGATAAGGTTCCAGCGCGAGAAACCGTCCTCCAGCAATGAATTGAGCAATGGTCGGTACTCTGCCAAGTTGGCTCTTTAAAAACTCAATCGTAGAAGGCAGTCCGACAATTTGTACTCGGGGGGATAAATTGACAACTGCCTTTGTCCCTGGTTTTAGAAACGATTGCAGAAACCATTCAATTCCACCGATATGGTCGCCATGAATATGAGTAACAACAATAGCCTCAATCACGATGTTTACAAGAGTGGCCAGCGCGTTAATGTCAGGAATTATTCTTGTGCCTTGGTCAATATATCCCATGCCAAAATCCACAAGAATTATATGCATTTTGGCATCCTTTCCCCACCAACCAAGCGCGCTGCACTGGGCGCCGCCAGCTTTGCCTGTGTCTCCAAGAAAAAGGAGATGAAAACTTTTATTTATTTGTGGCATCTCTTCTCTCCCAACTATAAGTTTGAGCATGATTATCGTTCACCACGGCAAGATATACAATACATAACATATATGTAACATCAACTTAAATAGAAATTGCCTTTTCCTGCTAATTATGCTATAAACTTATAATTGGCAGGATTAATTTGTTAGGCAAAGATAAGGAGAAGGAAATGAGCGATGTGTATCAGGGCACCGTTAAATGGTTCAACGAAGGGAAGGGATATGGCTTTATTGCTCGGGAAAACGAGGGAGATTTGTTTTTCCATGTTAGTTCATTTCAAAAAGAAGGAAGGAAGCTAGCGGGTTCACCGCCAGTTTGGTTTACTGTCGGCGCTAATCCAAGAGGCCCGTGTGCCGAAAAAGTGTGGTTTCACGAACCTAGTTTGGAGGAGATTTCTCCAGATGTTTCCCAATCTTCTGAAAACCAAAGCCCGCCCCCTTCTTTTGCCAGTATTCCCAATCAAGAAATTGCTGCGAAGGAAGAAGCGGCAAATGAGCCCATGATCTGCGGGGGAACTGTTATCAGCTGGAATAAATATCGTGGGTTTGGGCTAGTTGTGTGTGATAGATATGGCACAATTTTTGCCCACCACTCTCAAATCATAGGTGAGAACAGAACCGCTCTTAATGTTGGCGAAGAAGTTAGTTTTATTGCGAGATATAATTCTAGTAAAGACCGCTGGGAAGCCAAACAAATCGGTGGTCCACAGAGAGAAGAATTGTGCGATTCTCCGCCGGAGTGTTTGGTTTGTACACTTGTTTTTAAGTCTGGTGGTAATATTTTCGCTTCTCCCGACAATGGGTATGCTGGCTCATGGCCAAAGATCCCAGATTGTTTTTTGAGTTTGCCAGAAAATGGGGTGGATTTTAATGGACTAAAGGTTAGTGTT
>PEYW01000017.1 GCA_002774225.1 candidate division WWE3 bacterium CG08_land_8_20_14_0_20_43_13
TCACCAAGTGGTACCACGCGCTTGCGCGTGGGGCTCCATAATTATAGTGTTAAAGTAATTAAAAATCAATGGAAGGATTTGGACTGGCGCCGGGACCGCAAGTTGGTAAAATCCTACATTACCTTGAGGAGCAGTATCCGGATATTACTAAACTGAACGAGGCGTTGATTAAAGAAATAAAGCAGGCGATGGGGTGATTAGGAACAAAAAAACTCCCAAACAGCATATGATTATGCTATTGGGAGTTTAAGCAACCGCGTGGGATTTGAACCCGCAGCCTCCAGTGAGCTTGGCGGTCAAAGTTAAAGAGCATTTCCGACGACAAAATTCCATAGGTTTAAATCTACAACCTGTTCAATCTCCTTAGTCTCTTAATCCGGCTCTTCTAGGTTTGAGCACTGTTCCACCTCCTCCGCCGTCCCTTTCGGAGGAAGGACAGCTTGCAATCCCTTGGCGAAAATCCAAATCACCAAAACCAAGGGAATTGCTACTCCTTTTATTACTACTCTTCCCACTCACCAGGAAACAGTTCGTGGGCTTGAAGCGCCTCTTCCGGGCTATCGCCGTATCCCCGGCCAAGAGACCAACGACGGGAGCCAGCACCAGCAAACACGTAAATGTGCATCCCTTGCTCAGCCACACTTACGACTGGGAACCCGACCCCCTCGATAATTCTCTGATTGGCAACCATTTTCTCCGGCACCACTACATACTGCCCAGGCCGAGGAAGCGTGAGGTCGGAAAATTGATTTTTACTCACTCCCATAATAAAAGCGACCACCATACCAGAGGGTGGGCTGGGTGGAGAAGCGACTACTTTCCTTAAACCGTAGAGTAGCTCCTCAAGCCAGTCGATCTTTTCGAGTAATGCTTTACTGACGCGCGAGGAGCCGCCTTCGTAAGGAAGAGCCAAATCATGATCTTGGCAATGTACAAGGACGGTTTGAGGGTCCACGCTATTGACCCTTCCTTGCCATTGGCCCCCATCTCTATCCCGGCAATAAACAATATCATCCACCTGTGGATGGAGGTGACCTTGTCCATCCATTCGTCTGGCTACTTCCTCACCCGACTGGCAAAGAGCAGCCTTCCATACAAAATCCGGATAATCGCAAATCAAACAGACTGGCATTTTCCTTCTCCTTATTTGGGAACAACATTTTTACGCTCACCTAGCGTAACATACTGTTTTTATACCATAAAAACCATCATTTGTCAACTATAAGTTACCAATTTGGGCAAGAAAAAAGGCCGCACCGCGATTTGCTAAAATTTTTTTTGATTTTAGCGAGTCGCACAATATACCTATATAAACATAAGATGGGGCAAAAGTCAAGAAAAAGTAGTAATTTAATCAAAACTTAATTCGCCGGCTAAGCCTCCTCTTATCTGGGCAAGAGATGTTAAGGCGCTGTAAAACTCGTTAGAGTCAACATACTCCTCCAAACGCGGCTCATTTTGTTTAGGATCTTGATTCAAATCTTTGTTATCAAAATCAAAAGGTGTCCTACCCTCATATTTCATTCGGCAGCGGATATTTAACGCCAGTTCCCGGCAATCCTTACCCATTGTCTCTGGGGTAACCGTGCCTTGCTGCACCAACCACCAGTAAAAACGGGCAGAAACAGCGTCTCCTAACTGATATGCTTTATTTAAACCAAGAGCCATATCAAAGAGAGGAATATTTTCAAAATTCCATTGCCATTCTTCTATATTTCCAATTTCGCCTTCGTTATACATTTCTTTGTATTCAGCCCACAATCTAACCGCCTTCATAACCAGTCTTGGTCTAACGCCATAGAGATTAGTTTTAGAGGTGGATTCCTCCGCACCGGCATAACCGCTAGGATCATCGTCGTAATCTTCAAAAGCATCTTGCGAAGAAAGGCGCCACCTATCCCGCTCGTAAAAAGAAGGCCTCACTACCTTGTCTTTTAAGTCATTCAAGGCTTCTCCGGTAATATATACTCTATCTCCACCCACAACCACCTGGTTTATTGTAAAATCCCGATTGCTAAATAGCGTGTTAAGATCCTCTTCCCTAACACCATAGCCATACTTATAATCATCGGGCATTATTTTACGCGATAGTTCATCTTTTAACGACAAATCGGGAAACCATTCAGCAATACTAACTACATCAATATCTCGTGGAGACATTACAGCATCACCAAACTCCGCCAAAACAACATTGCGGGCGGCTCCGCCTACAAAAGCGTAGCCCGGAGGCAAGTCCGCCGGTAACTTTTGGTGATGCTTAAAGCTAATAACTTGCGTGGTTTCCGTTTCCGAAGTGTTAACTCTAATATCTTCAAATTTTAAATCCCTTTGCGTTAAAAACTCCGCAAAACGCCGCAGTTCTTTTGGGAATGAAGTAAGTTCCATTAAGGACGCGGGGTCTTTTTCTAGCATATACGAACTATTTTTATTTTAATTTGTCTTTTAATTCCTTTAAACCACGAAACCACTCATTACCGCCATAAGATTCAAGCATATTTTCCAGCCCATCCCGATCGTACACTTGCGCGTGGACAAAATATCCCAAAGGCAGCATTAAATTACGGGAATTAGCATCAGCTTGGCGTTGAGCGTTACCGTAAAAATCATTCTCAATGCAAATTAAGATATCAACATCGCTAGGAAAATTCCTTTTTAGATCAACAAACGATTGGGGTTTTTGAACAGCTTTACCAGGCCGCAAACCCTCGCCAGCAGCGCACGAACCCACAATTATGTAAGCTTCAACCGAATAACTACTATTAAACACATTCACATAAGCGGCGGCGGCATTATAACGGTCTTGGATGTCTTCTAGTACCTCTGGTTGGTCAGCGAACTTTTCCTTAAGGGCGACTGGCATATCTACCACCTTATATTGTCTTCTTTCACTGCCAAATGAATTAAAGGCTTCATATGAATTATTACGCTCCATATTATCAAGAATAGCAGATAATCATCGCGGCGGCAAAAAGGAAAGGAGGTTTTGAGTTCGCATTTGAAGCGGTCAAGATGAGCTTTTGTGATACTTGTTTACATTCATTGCATCTCTTATACTAACTACTAATAGTTAGTATCCAAGATATATGCATTACTCCGAATTGCGTCAAAAACTAGGTGATCTCCCTGTTTTTACCAGTTTTGACATTAAAAAGCACGATCCTGATTTTTATTACAGCCGCTTAACCGAATGGCAAAATAAAAACTATATAAAAAAGTTGGTTAAAGGCTTTTATATTTTCAACGATCAAGAACATAACGAAAACGATCTATTTACTATCGCTAATAGATTATATTTCCCTTCGTATATCTCTTTAGAAAGTGCTTTTGGTTACTATAACCTTATTCCAGAAGGTGTCTTTACTATTACCTCAATAACTACCAAGAATACTCGCAAAGTTAATACAGAAATAGCCTCTTTTTCTTATCGCCATCAAAAACAAAATTTGTTTTTTGGATATTACATGGCAAAAAGCAATAAAATTGGGTTCAAAATCGCTTATCTGGAAAAGGCATTATTGGATTACTTTTACCTCAACACAAATATTTCAACGCTAAAAGATATGCAAGAACTACGATTTAATCACGAATCTCTCAAAGAGCAGTTGAACAAAGATCGTTTAAGAAACTATTTGGAAATCTTTAGCAACAATAATTTAGAAAAAAGAATAAAATGCTTAATTTAAACGAGATTACTAAATACTATCCAGAAGAATTGCACAGCTTTAAAAAAAGTTTGTTAAGAGAGTATTTACAATACAAAATTCTGGAAATTGTTTATACAGGAAAATATGCTAACAAGTTGATATTCCTAGGTGGCACTGCCCTAAGAATTATTCACAATAACCAAAGATTTTCCGAAGACATTGATTTTGATAACAAAGATTTAGAAGAAAAAGAATTTAACGAATTAGCGGAAACAATTAAGAATAATTTAGAACAGCAAGGTTTTGAGGTGGAAATTAGAACAGTTTATAAAAACGCCTTTCGTTGTTATATAAAAATACCAAAACTTTTATTTAACCAAGGACTGTCACCTCTTGAGTCGGAGAAAATAACTATTCAAATAGATACCGTGCCACAAAATTTCAATTTTGAGCCAGAAATATACAACTTAGATAAATTTGATGTTTATACCCAAATAAAAATTACCCCCTTGGAATTAATTCTCTCCCAAAAGCTGTACGCGATTTTTAACAGAAATAGTTTGAAAGGTCGGGATTTTTTTGATGTGGATTTTCTAATCAACAACAAAGAAGCAAAACCTAATTTTGAGTATCTTAAAGCCAAATTAAATATTTGTAATTCTATGGAGTTAAAAGCTAATCTTAAAGCAGTATTAGAAAAAACAGATTTTGAAAAACTGGCTAAAGATGTGGAAAATTTTCTCTTTGATCAAAAACAAAGAGCAAGAGTCACCGAATTTTATAAGAAAATTGAAAATTGGAAGTTTTAAGGCAACAAAAAAGGCAGCACCGCGATTTGAGGTCAGCGATGCAGCCTTAACGAACAATGAAAGCAGAAGGGTTGGCTGGGAAATCTATTTTTTCCAACCCTTCTGCAAAACAAGCCTATCCTTTCTTTTATTAGTGGCCGAAGCGGGTGCGAAGGGCTTCCACCTGAACGGCCAGTTCGGCGTCGCTCAAAGGTTCGGCCTCTTCTTCCGCTTCAACCACCCCGCCTGACCCGTTGGCCCGCAACTTTTCCAACTCTGCCTGCCACTGGGCCAGATCTGCCTCAAGCTCGGTCTTGTTGTCGACGCGAACTTGAGGGTTAACGACGATCACCGGCCGCCCACCAGCCATCGCGATCTGAAACCCGATCGTGCAGATCCAGGTTTCGCCATCATTCTCCGGCATTGCATAACTCCGGTTGTTGACAGCGAAGATCGCTTCCCGGTTGGTGTAGGTGGTTCGCCCCGACTGGTCGTTGCGGTTCCCCACCTCACCGGTGAACTGGGCCCTCGCCTGCCACTGGTTGCGAGAAGCTTCCCGGTGGAAGGTCAGTACCAGTCGCCCGTATTGGCCCTGGTTAGCCAACTCTTCTTCTTCAGCCAGCTTGGCCAGCTGAATCTCGAGTTGGGTGATTAGTCCGATACACTCCAGTCGTGTGGGTTCGAATCCCATCTCCCGCATATTTTGAATTTTTGGGAACGGTGACCCCCCGAGGAGGCGGGAGCAACGGACCTTTAATCCGTGAGCTGCAGGTTCAAATCCTGTCCGCGACATTTGTTTAAGCCTAATCCGCGCGATAATGGGTAAAACCCCACATCACGCGTTTTTTTTACACCAAACATCAAGACCCGTCGCGTAGACATCGCCGTTTAAAAGTATGTAGTTTGTCAGGATGACAAAATTCCATAGGTTTAAATGTCGTTCTCTATACCAGTTACCAGTAACTAGCCGCTAGTGACCAGCTCCCAGCTCCTAGTAACCAGCCCCTAGCTCCCAGTTCAGTGCTCCCACAAATCG
>PEYW01000033.1 GCA_002774225.1 candidate division WWE3 bacterium CG08_land_8_20_14_0_20_43_13
GTTTACCACCCCATCCCACCTCTGGCAGAGGGCAACAATTTGTCTTTTTCTCTCTGCGAGCTTCCTTGCTTCCTGATCGGCAAGCAGAAGGTCGGTTCCTCGTTCTTCCACCCGCGCCCCCTTGCCCACCCCTTCCTTCTCCCCCTTAGCACGCACTACCATACCCACGGTTCACCCCCACTTTCCAAACTCACTTGATACGGCCGCTCCCTAATTTCCCTCAAAGATTACTACCAAGGAAACAACGCAGCTTTGAAGTGGGATTCAGCAGTGGAACAGATACACATCCTAAATCCCACTTCCGCCCAGGTAATCTACTGTTACTTAGAAGTAAGGGTAGCAATACTTCCTGCTATCAATGCCACGACAAGCGCCACCAGTAAAAAGGGACCGGCACAGCAGTACTTGAAATACTCCAGTATGCCAGGAAGAAACGACTCCATCCTTTCAAAGTCAAAGCCAAATACCGAAAGCAAAACACAAGAAAGAAGGAGGACAACAACAAAAAAGGCCAAACCCGCGCATCCCATAATTCCCTTCACATTACCACTAAAACCCTCCACAATGTTTCTCCTTCTATGCTTTCTCGCCAAAGCAAATCACGGCTAAACACCGCACTTTATAGCACGCTGCAACAACATTCCACTAGCGCGCCCACATCCCCGTCTGGCAATAAACCAACGATAACTTTCGCCAACCTCGACAGACCCCGCACATCCAAAAATCGGCAGCCGTTTAAATGAGGGGATGGACGACGGCATCTGCCGCATTCAACACAAACTGGCCGCCAATCTTCCGACGAGGGATAATCAAAAACAACCCTCAATGTAACTGGGGAGTGTGCACTGCACTTCTGGCGCAGATATTCGTCTCCCTCTTCTAACGCCTCCAACAGCCACTCTAGTTGATCTATCCTAAAGTAATCAATACAGGACAAAACAGACCCAAGAAATTCAAGAATCTGATCCTCGGTACTGCCATAAGGAATTACCAATCTTTCCGAGGTGGTATCGGACAAAACAATAATTTCGACTTCCCCTGGATCAGACATTGTGACTCTCCTTTTCTCTGAATAAAGTTTTTTTCTGCGCCGGCTAATTTTTTCCCCAAACCTTCCAATTTACACCTTCACTATAATCACTGTTCTTGGTAAAGTCTAGAATCAACTTTTTAGCTTCTTCCAAAAAACCAAAGGCATCTTCCAGATTATTCCTTTGACCACTTATCGGTCTAAGCAATGCCATTGGCCCCGAACGAGCCGTCATTTTTACCAGCCAGTCGCCTTTTTTCGCCAAGAGCGGCAATTTGTCGTTTTCCTCTTTGTTTCTGCCCAAAACAATTAGGATGTTTGGAGAAACATTCGGTCTAAAGAAGTGGCGCCCCAAGGACAGCAATGCCACATCATCTTTGGTACATTCCGGCCAGATCTGGAATATATTCTTGAGCTTTTGGCCGTACGAGGCTTGAGTTAAAATACACCCGCCCGCCGGCTGGGGATAATCAGAAATTCCCCACTCCCTAGCTAGCGCCGCTTGAACCAAGCGGCCGCGGCCGCTCAACGCCAGCAATTGCTCGCGGTCAACCAAACCTTCCCGCTCGGGTATGGTTTCGTCCAGTAACTTAGCCGACAACGGCCGAAGTAGACAGCCCCCAATGCCGGAATTCTTTTCCACAAAACGCAAAGAGCTTTTAGTTTGGCTGAACGGCCGCTGACCTAACACCTCGCCAGTCGCGATAAAATCAAATGGACCATCGCTAACTTTATCAACAATCGTCTCTTCAAAGCCAACACTTTTACCCTTCGCAGCTCGGAGCGTAACGGAGAGCGCAGTAGGGTCGCCAGTCGCGATAAAACTAAAGCCGCCTTTAGGCTTAAGAAGTTCTCCCGCGGTTTTAACCATTAGAGCGTGGCAATCCAAACAAGGATTCGCTCCGGCTCCCCAGCCGTGAGGAGGATTTTTGACCAGCGCCAAATGAGCGGCAGAAATATCTTTTTCCAGCAAATTAACTCCCAACGCCGCCGCTGATTGACGGGCTTTTTGCGCGTCAAAAAAGGCGCTGGTAAAACACAAAGCGCGAACAGCAATTCCTTGGCGGCGTAACAATTCCACCGCCAACATGGAATCCAAGCCGCCGGAGAAAAGGACCAGAGCTTTAACAGAATTATTTTTAGGCATATGTAACTTTATTTAAGAAACCAGCTGGTAATAAAAAATAAAACTCCCACTTGATTCAACGGATATTGGTTCTATATTCTAAACCTATATGGACAATTTAACAGTGGACCAACCAATCTCAACATTCTCAAAACAGCAAAGGATCAAAAAAATCCAATCGTACTGCAGTTACGGTTTTGGCGGGTTGGAGGTCTTGCTGGTAATAAGATTCTTCTTTCGCCTGCTGGGCGCCAATATCGCCAGCCCGTTCGTTAATTTTCTTTATCAAGTCACCTACCCCTTTATATCCATTTTCCAAGGAATATTCAAACCTTTACCCGCCATTGGCGCCACGGTAGTGGAAGTGGAAACTTTAGTCGCCGTAATTATGTATGGTTTAATGTGGTTTGGTGTTTTACAATTAGTTAGAACTTTAATGGACTAAACAGATATTGTTTTTATTTTTAGATCATCTTTACTATGGAAAGATCTTCAAATGTCACCGAGGCCTCATCTCAATTTAAGATTAGAATAACCCCCAGAACCCAACCATCTCAAGCAGGACAAACTAGAGAACAGGTTGCGCAAGAAGCTTACAGAGCTATGGCAAAAGAAGCAACTCCGGAAAGTATTGCCGCAGAAACAATAGCGATAAATAGAGCAGAGGCAGCCCGAACAAGAAATCTACCTCCAATGGAACGACAAAGAATAAGAAACGAAGTAATGAATGCCGCCGCTAGGAGCATGGCGGCGGAAGCCACACCGCAAGCGGCCGAAGAGGAAAAAAAAATAATCGAAGCAGCAAAAGCAGAGGGGGTTATAAAACCCACCATATTCAAACAATTGAACAATCTAATGGATTCAGTAGAACAGAGTGAGCCTGCAGAAACACTGCAAAGCCAAGAAATAGCTGTTGCCAAAGCGATTGTGGAACAAGGACAGGTTGGCCGCTTTGCCGCTTGGACAAATGCCCTTGATGCCGACACGATCCTGCGTGTAGACAAAGCTTATCGTGTACCAAAAATCATAAAAGATAGGCTTAAAAAAGCAAAGATTAATTCCCCCGAAGGAGATGTGGCACCAATAATAGTTGGCGAAAGATGGAATGTACATAATGTATTCGCCTTAAGCGCGGGACATACAGAAATAGAAAAGGCGTTAAAAGAGGCTGTCCAAACAACCACAAAGGCTTTACCGAAACACGCATCCGATTTAGTAAAAGCAAGCAAAACTGGCCAAGTAGGTTATAAGGAGGAGGTGGCTCAGTTAAAAGCGTTGCTGGTAGACCGTGCTAGCCTAGAACTAACAGTTAAGATGGCCGAAGGAAAAAGGGATTACGACAAAATTAACCCTTACAGCGGTGTGCTGACTGTTGAAAATATCAGGGATATGGGCGAACTTCTTGAAGAAACGGCAAACTATGTGGGCAAAACTAAACCAGTTGTAGCAGAAACGTTTGCTTCTCTCGCGCGCGTGTCCGGCCATATTGCTGATCTAGCCGAAAGTGCCGGAGAAAGGAGACACGCCGCCCACCTTAAGAAACTAGAAGAGTCTGTGGGGAAAGAGGGCATCGTAAGCCAAAATCAGATCCAAGCGGCCGTAGAAAAAATACGAGCTTCCGGCGAGTTCGATCCGCAAAAAGTTAACACCGCCGAGCTGGCCGATCAGATAAAAGAGGCTACCCTTGACCGTGTAAGGACCCAATTGGAGCAAAACCCCGAAGCCAAAAGCCACTTGCCGGAAGCACTTAGAAGGAAGGTGGGGGCAGGCGAAGTTGATGATGTAGCCGCGGAACTGTTGAACAGAAGCGATCAAGAATTCACTCGGAGAGGAACCGATCTTTTAGTAACCATGGGCTTAATGAATCAGGTGCTCACCGAAGCCGGCATGGAAGAAGATGCCGCCCAAGAATTCGTTGTTTTCCTGGCAACCGAACAGGCCCTAGCCAGAATGGTCTACTTATCCAGAGAGGAAGAAGTAAGAGCTAACGCGCTAATGCTTCAATGGAAAACCTTGCGTAATGCTTTTGATAGCGAGAGAGATGGAACGGCAAGCGAAAAAATTATAGCCAGAAAATTAATGGAGTCGAACATACCTGACGCTTCCAACATACTGGCAAGAAGCTTGCAAACATATGTAGAGACACGGGTTGGGTACTAAAACAAGGCAAGACAGTTAATCTAAATAACCCAACGCCCGCAAACGCGCCGTTACTTGGTTTTGGCTAACAGAATCAGACGAGAGCGCGCTTGGCGGGCGCGGTTGCTTTTGATCGCCAAAAGACGGGCGAGATGGAATTCCAAAATAGCCGCTAATCACCGCCGCCAAGCCGCCAATTTCTTTAACGCCGCTTAAACCAATTGCCTGCTCACCGGCCAAAATGCCGGAACGGGCATGGCCAAACACAGTCGCCTGATCCAAAAATGGCCCGGATGACAGAGTAGAATTAAAATAGTAATCCCCCGGTTCCAGAATCAAGTCCGGCGCCAAGTGAATGAATTTTCCATGGTAAATCTCTTGAGGAAAAAAAACATTTTTAACCAGGCATTTGCCATCCGAAGAGCGTAAAGCCAGCAATTCCGACTTCATATGTTTTCGCAATTCCTCCGCCGAATCTTTCAATTGACCTCTATTCAAATAAATTAAACCGCAAGCGGCCGGCCAGCCGTAAGCGCGCGAATGGGCGGGATCGGGGCGCTGGCCAAGCCCGGAGAGCTGAAGAAGCAAAGGGTGTTTAACAAAAGAACCAGCGGCGCCGGCTATTTTTGATAAAACTGCTTGGCCAGCGCCCCCTTGCACAGCGGATAGCAATTTCCACTTCCAAGATGATTTGCCCACCAAACTATGTTCGCCTAAAGTTTGCAAAACCGCCCCAGCCGTCAAACGCAGCAAGCCGCTCTCCCACAGCCAGCGATTAAGGTAAAAAGTCCCGCGGTAAGTGGAAAACCCATGATCAGACATAAACAGCAAAGGAAAGCCTTGCTTTACAAACCAACCTAAATATTTATCCAGATCGGCAAATAAAGAAGCAATCGCCAGTCTGCCAGCACTTCCCGCCGCGCTTCCGTAAGCGCG
>PEYW01000027.1 GCA_002774225.1 candidate division WWE3 bacterium CG08_land_8_20_14_0_20_43_13
TGGTAAAAAGAGGGACTAACCCTATATTATATCTTATAACCACAGAAATGTCAAGCCCCTGTCCTAGACAGCCCCTTGATGATTCCCTCGTCATTCTGAACCCGCCAAAGGCGGAGAAGAATCCCATTCCCTCGTCATTCTGAACCTGCCAACCGGCGGATTTATCTGAATGGTGGGCATGGAAGCCCACCCTACGCGACAACGTAAAGGGAAAGAATCTCCTTCGGATGGGATCCTTCGTCCCGCCAAGGGCGGGACTCAGGATGACGAAAGGACTTGATTCCGAAGAGGATGACGAGAGTGGTTTCTTC
The DNA here is from genome assembly GCA_002774225.1 of candidate division WWE3 bacterium CG08_land_8_20_14_0_20_43_13. Taxonomy (GTDB): domain Bacteria; phylum Patescibacteriota; class WWE3; order PEYW01; family PEYW01; genus PEYW01. The sequence goes on from PEYW01000027.1 coordinate 312, forward strand.
GTCATTCTGAAGGAGCGAATAGCGACTGAAGAATCAACTTAGATTCTGTCTTTTTCCTGATTCCGAATGAGATCCTTCGTCCCGCCAAAGGTGGGACAAGCTATGCCTCAGGATGACGGAGGATTAGCCGTCATTCCGGCAATGCCAAGACCCGGCCCCGCCATGGCGGGGCCGGGTCTTGATGATTCCCACTACTTGCATTAACTTTTTTTATCCATTATGCTGTGCGTATATGATCAATAAAATCATTTCTTGGATCAAAAGCAACAAGTTCGCCACTATGCTTATTTTGGTAGTTGCTTATTTGTTATTCCGTTCTTCCCGTTACAACCCTTTACTGTTAAGCAGTTCTTACAACACTAATTATTTGGAAGGCGCTCTCTCTGATATTTCTTCCAGAAATATCGGCGTGATGGCGCCGGTGTCCTCCGGTGTTTCTCGTGAAAGCCCTCCCGCGCCAGAAGCAACCGACCGTTTAGTGGTCAAAAATTCCAATCTATCCCTGCAAGTTAAAGATGTAGCTGATTCAATGAATAAGATTCAAGCGACCGCGGAAGGCTTTGGGGGTTACTTAGTTTCTTCTTCCCTTAGCCGTCCTTTAGAGTCGTCTACCGGCAACATTACCGTGCGGGTGCCGGTAACTAGTTTAGATCAGGCCTTATCTGCTTACCGTTCCCTGGCGGTTAAAGTGGTATCGGAAAATCTTTATGGCCATGATGTGACTGATCAATATGTTGATCTTGATGCTCGTTTGGCCACTTACTACAAAACCAAAGAAAAATTTGAGCAGATTCTGGATAGAGCGGTTACAGTTGAGGACTCGCTGAATGTTACTCGGGAACTAATAAACCTACAATCCAATATTGACAACCTGCTTGGGCAAAAGTTGTACTTGGAAAAGACCGCTCAAAATAGCTTAATTACTGTTTACCTTTCTACCGATGAATACGCTCTTCCTTGGACTCCCGATCAGCCTTGGCGGCCGGTAGTTATCTTTAAGCAGGCTGTTCGTTCGCTGGTAGTTACCTTCCGTTCCTTGGGGACAAAAGTAATATGGCTGGCGGTGTATTCAATTATTTGGGTGCCGGTTCTGCTTATTGTTCGATTTGTTTGGCGCCGGCTCAGCCGCCCACAAACAAAGGTTTAACTTTTGCGGTAACTGGCTTGACACAATATTGGCGGCTGTTATACTAGCAACCGATCGTTAAATTAGGGTTTGGGAGTTCCTTCTGGCTTATTGCGTCTTTAGCCTTCCCAAACCGGCGTAAAAGAAGGGCGTTCTTGATAAAGCAGGGCGTCCTTTTGGCCGCCTTTTATTTTTTATGTCCGAGTCTCAAACAAAAAAAGAAATTACTCCGGTACAGATCAGGGAAATTATTCCCACCATGGAGCAGTTGTTGGAAGCTGGTGTTCACTTTGGCCACCAATCCCGCCGTTGGAATCCGAAAATGGCCGAATTCATTTACAAAAAGCAGAATCAACTGCACTTGATTGACTTGGCCAAAACTTACGAGTGTTTAGCTAGAGCGTGCTTATTCTTGGCAAATTCCGCGGCGCAGGGTAAAAAGATTGTTTTGGTTGGTACTAAGCGGCAGGCAAGCGCGATTGTTCGCCGAGAGGCTTCTTTGGGAAGTATTCACTATGTGGATCGTCGCTGGCTGGGCGGGTTTTTGACTAATTTTGACACCCTAAAACATCTGCTAGTTAGGTATAACGAGCTGGAAGCGGATTTGAAAGAAGGCAAGTATGATCATTACACAAAAAGAGAGCGCTTGGAGCTAGAGAGGGAAATAAATAAATTGGAAGAAAAAGTAGGCGGGGTGCGTAGTTTAGACAGGGCGGTGGAGTTGGTGGTGCTGATTGATCCCAGAAGGGAAAAAACCGCTGTTCGTGAAGCGAGACGTTGCGGAGTACCTATTGTCGCCTTAATCGATACCAACAGCGATCCGACTTTGATTGATTATCCGGTGCCAGGTAATGATGATGCTATCAGTTCAATTACTTTGATTTTAGCGACTTTGGTTGATAGTATTTTACTTGGCTTGGGTTTCAATCTATCAAAAATTAAGGAACTGCGAGCCCAGGTTAAAGATGTTCCTTTGGCTGTTTCTCCAAAAAGATCGGCAAGAGTATCCAAACCATCTTTGAGCAAGGAGACAAAAAGAACCGTGCCGGCCAAGATTAAAGAAGAGAACATTTCTTTGGAGTCTTTGGGTCTTTCTACCAGAGCCTTTAATGCCTTAAATAAGGCTGGTTACACTACTGTTAAAAAAGTAATTAAGCTGTCGCCCGAACAGCTTGCCGAAGTTAAAGGTTTGGGGGAAAAAACTATTAAAGAGATAACGCGGGCCATAAAAAAATTGATTAAATAAAGTTAAATCTACACTATGTCAATTTCCTTGGACGATTTAAAAGTTTTACGGGCGCAGACGGGCGCTGGTGTTTTGGCTTGCCGATCTGCTTTGGAGGAGTCTGATGGCGACATGGAGCAGGCAATCGCTATCCTTAAAGTCAAAGGTTTAGAAAAAGCGGCCGAAAAGTCAGATCGTGAGATTAGGGACGGTTTGGTGGTTTCTTATATTCATAGTGGCGGCAAGATTGGGTCCTTGGTAAAATTAGGCTGCGAGACTGATTTTGTGGCCCGTATGGACGAGTTTAAAGAGTTGGCAACAAACATTGCCCAACAAGCAGCGGCAATGGCGCCCTCGTCTGTGGATGAGTTGCTAGAACAGTCATACATTCGTGATCCCAGCAAAACGGTTGGTGATTTGGTTACCGATTTGGTGGCTAAAGTAAAGGAAAACATTGTTTTGGTTGACTATTATCGTTTGGAAGTTTAAATATTTTTAAAATTTCCCAAAACTTTATGCCACATCAGGCTGTCTCTGATCTGCAAGTTCGCATTGGTAAGGCGCTAGAAATTTTTTCCCAACAATTGTCCGAAATTAGAACCTCCCGCGCTAGTCCGGTTATGTTAGATGGCGTTAGGGTGGAGGCGTATCCCGGTACGCCGCCCATGCCGTTGGTAGAGCTTGCTTCTGTTTCGGTATCGGACCCCACGTTACTTTTGGTTAAGCCATGGGATCCGTCGATAAAGGACAAAATTGCCAAAGCAATTGAACTGGCTAATCTTGGCCTTTCCGCAGTTGTGGAGGGTAATGCTATTCGTGTTCCTGTTCCCCCTTTGAGCCAAGAACGCCGTAAGGAGTTTGGCAAGCTTGTCGTTTTGCGTGCTAACGAGGTTCGAGAATCAATCCGATCGTCTCGTCACGAATCAATGGATATTTTGGAGCAGGAGAAGCAATCCGGCAAATTACCGGAAGATGACTATTTTAGATGTAAAAAGGAGGCGCAGGATATTGTTGACAGATCAAATGAAAAAATAAAAGACCTGTCCGAGCGAAAAGAGCAAGAGTTACTGCAGGTTTAGTTGTTACTATGCTTCTTTCAATCCTTATATTTCTTGCTGTTTTATCGCTAGTTGTTTTTTTTCATGAACTTGGTCACTTTATTGCCGCTAAAAGGTTGGGAGTGGCGGTTGAGGAATTTGGTTTTGGCTACCCGCCGCGCCTGTTTGGAAAAAAGATAGGAAGCACCGTATATTCTGTTAACTTAATTCCTCTTGGCGGGTTTGTTCGCTTAAAAGGGGAAAACGCGGAAATAGCTGGATTGGGCGATTCGGATAGTTTTAGTATTAAATCTCCATATAAAAGAGTAGTGATTTTAATCTCTGGAGTCTTAGGAAACATAATTTTAACTTGGTTGATCTTTTCCCTTTTGCTAATAGTGGGTCTGCCGGTACTAGAAGATAGGGTGCATCTAGAAAAAACTTTCCCTAATTCAGTTGCCCAACAGGCTGGTTTGTTGCCGGGGGATATTATTGTAAGCTTGGATCAAAATAAAGTGTTTTGGGCAGACGAGCTGATTAATTACATCCAAGTTCATCAAGGTCAGCCGGTGGTTGTGACGGTTCTCCGAAACGGTCAGTTGATGGATTTTGTGGCGACTCCCAATCCGCTTTTAGGTGTGGAGATTAGCAATTCTATTATCCGCCATGTTTCCTGGTGGCAGGCTCCTTTTGAAGGGGCGCGCGAAACGATAAATCTTTGTTCTGCCATGTTAGCTGGTCTTTTTAAGATCGTGACTGGCTTGTTTAGGCACGAAGCGGTGGGGGAGTCGTTATCCGGTCCGGTAGGAATTTTTAAGTTGACCGAGTTTTACGGCTCTTTGGGCTGGCGTTATCTTATGCAGTTTGTCGGTTTGCTAAGCGCTAATCTTGCTCTTGTCAACCTTTTGCCTATTCCCGCTTTGGACGGCGGCCGATTGGTATTTGTTTTTTATGAAATAGCCGCCAAAAGACGCCCGTCGGTTCGTTTTGAGCGGTTTGTCCACACGTTTGGTTTTATATTGTTACTGATTTTTCTTGTTTTTATAAGCTTTCAGGATATAAAAAGATTTTTTTAGCATTCTTCGCTTCTCGGCAGTCTAAACTCCTTTTTGCCATTAGTTTTTCCCGCAACCATCAAAAGTATATTTTTTTGCTAGGTTGCGCCGTCCTTTTTTTGCCTTTACACTTAAGTTGTTTATGAACGACTGTCTTTTTTGTGATATAATAGCCGGACGAGTTTTAAGCGATAAGTTATTGGAAACAGATGACTTTGTAGTTATCAATAACAAATACCCCAAAGCGCCGGTTCATCTGCTGGTTTTGCCAAAAAAACATTTGGAGAAAACGCAAACAATCGCCGGTGGGGAGCCAGATTTTTGGAATAGAATGATGGCGGCGGTTTGGGAAGCGATCAAAGCTGCCGGTTTAGACAAAACCGGTTACAAGTTAGTCAACAACGGCGCTGGCTATAACCACTTTTCCCATGAACATATGCATATCATGGGTGGGGATGTTTCCTTGGCTGGCGGCGAATAAGTTTTTAATTTTTAACAGTTGAGGAGGTGTTTTATTTTGCGTTGGATAAATAAAATGTAGTTTATGGCCAAAATTAAAGTTGGGCCGGATGAGAATTTTACTCAAGCTTTGCGGAGGTTTAACCGTTTGGTTAAGGAAGAAGGCATTTTGGATGAATTAAAAGAGCGGCAGTATTATATGAAGCCGTCTATGATTAAAAAAGACAAAATGAAGGAACTTAAAAACAAATTTAATCGGTTGCGCCGCAAAAGCCGAAACAGCAAGTATTAAAATTAGTTTC
>PEYW01000031.1:0-248 GCA_002774225.1 candidate division WWE3 bacterium CG08_land_8_20_14_0_20_43_13
GTTTCCTCATAGTAAGGCAGGTTAGGTGTTATACCTTTCCCGGCAATAGAAGCGGCGATATTATCCCAGTATCTCTGTGCATCTATGGGGTCCATTTGACCCTTAGACATAAGGTCGTTGAGTATATCCTTCAGCCCCGTAGCATAATCTCTTACCTCGTCTTTTGCCGTCCGTGGTAGTCTCGCCCGTCCTAATCTCACCCGTTCTGCTACCGCCCATTCTTCTGCCGCCCGTTCTGCTGCCAGCCA
>PEYW01000031.1:272-16679 GCA_002774225.1 candidate division WWE3 bacterium CG08_land_8_20_14_0_20_43_13
TCTTGCCGCCCATACCTCCTCTAATTTAGAGATAGCGGCGGAGTCGCCTTGACTGGCAAGAGAGACTAGAGATTGATAGTAACCTTTTTTAGCTTGTCTAATCTTGTCTGATACCTCTTGGTTAATACTAACCGCCGTCCTGTCAACAATCTCTACTGTTTCATCGGTAGAGTCGTCGCAGACCAATACTTCAAACTGGGTGTAGTCTTGAGCCGCCGCCGCTCTAATGCTTCTTTCGGCGACTCTCTTCTCGTTGTAGTAAGGAAGGTGGATGGAGATGAATGGTTGAGTGGAAGAAGAATTGATGATTTCGGGGAGGAAAGATTCTAGGGAAGCAGTTTCGTTCGGATCAAAAATATTTTTACGAACGCCCTCTTCGTCAATCTCTTCTCCTGTCCTAATCGTACCGGCCGCGGGACTCTTGCGACGGCTGAAGAGCAACACTAATACCAAGGACAGGTAATACCGAGCCGAGTACAGGAAGAAGAAGGTGCCGAACAATAGAGATACTTCAGAGAACAGCAATCCAATCGCGCTGGCGGTGGATTTAGTTTCGCTCAATAAGTTCTTGTTAATAAGAACAATGCCCAATAACGAAGCTAAGCTGGAGAAGATAATTCCAATTCTTTTCAATGCAAAGGAGCGGCTGGGAGAAGGAGGAAGTATCTTTAAGTAAGAACTTCTTAAGACTTTAGAAGTGTTGACAATCAACCCTTCTAAGGTGCCAAGAAGACGATAGGTATTAAACAGAGCGGGAGGAGGAGAAGCCAATCCCGTAGGAATATGTCTCCTGACCAATTGCAGGAATGAAGGAATAAACCAGCGGGCAGTGATTGGCGTCGGCGCTCTTTCCAGGGTCTCTTGAGGATGAGATAGCAAGTATTTATCCCTAAAAGCCAATCTCTGGACAAAGGTATTAAGATGATTTTCTTTTAAAATTCTCTGAATACTGCCGTGGCTAAATTCGTTGATATTATTAACCAAAGCGGAACATGACCATTCTGGATGGGCAACAACCAATTCGGTAAGACGATCAACCTCTTCTTGAGATTTTTTAAAAGGGTGATTACCGGAAACGCGAGTGAGATTATTGCCGTTTTCCAAGGAAGAAATAACGCCACCGGCATCTCGGTAACGCCGCAGCCACTTGTAAAAAGTTGGGCGGGATATGCCATAACGATCGCAGGCCTTCGTAATATCAACTTTTCCAGATAAGACAGTTTTAATAAGATGAGAGCGCTGTGTTCGTGAAAGCGCCCCCTTCAAATTAGTTCCACCTAACATAATGTAAACCTTTTAACCTGTACGACACCGTTGGTGCTTCATTTGGGCACACTTAATTCTTGAAGAAAAGGTTTCACTTTGTAAGGTACTAAAAACTATGCAAAAAGAGGAATCGGAATATAATCACTAGAGGGTATACATATATAACGATGGTTACTTCCCCTAGTGTGTAAGAAACATACCGTGTTATACCCTAGAAACAAATGTGGCTTATAAGACAGTTGAGAAAAGACGGGGCTCGTGGACATAATGGATGTGATACCTATTATAAGAATGCCATGAGCCGCCACCGCGTTATAGAGGTACAAAAGACGAAGAGATACTTGGACAGGTTATGTTAATAAAATGTGGAAAAATTAATTGCAACAACATTCAATGGAAAGGAGGATACTCCTCTTACAGGAAATTTAGCGTGTATTAGAACTTATAAAAGCGAGCTTCTAACATTTACAGGAATTAAGCCACGAAGATAAATATAATTACATATATGGTGCTGGGGCGGTTTCCTCATTATCATAAGTATATGTTTATCTCGGTAATCCTACCAATAAAGACGGAAGAGCCGGAGGATCTGTGGCAGACGTGTGTAGAATATCTAGGCAGACAAACTTCGAAAAACTGGCAGTTAATAATAGTAACCGGCAAAAAAATAAGCGACGGGGACATTAGCGCGCTCACTAAAAAAAATATACCAGTCGTCATTCTAAACAAACCTTTAACCAAAACAGCCGCGCGCAACTACGGGGCCGGCCGAGCGCGAGGAACCCATCTGGTCCATCTAGACACCGATATGCTAATGGAACGAACGGCGATCACCAAATTGGAAAAAGAGGGATTAAAAGGAACCCAAACTGGCACCCTTTTCCAAAGCGATACTACAAGAAGAAGCTTAAATTTTTGGCAGAATTGCCGCCGAATTGAAGATGAAGAGATCAAAAAGAATCAAAATCCGCTGCCAATCTTTTTTAGCCGGCAACTTTTTGATTCGGTCAGCGGATACGATGAACAAACAGAGCCCCTGGATGAGCTAGGATTGCTTTTAAGAATAAAACAAAAAGGGGCGGCTATTAAAAAAACAAAAGCGACTTATACAAAGAGTCTAAAGGCAGTAAGTAATCCTCTGCAAAGCTTTTCAAAAATGCTAAAAAGAGGAAGGGCTGCCGCCATAATAAAAAGAAAATATGCATATGTTTTAGAGAGGGATCTTAAAAACAAGCTTGTTAGGTATGTAAACATAGTCAACAGAAAAGATATAAAATCTATAGAAAAAATTGGCGTGCTGGTAGTCAAGTGCATAGATCTACTAGGATATTTATTAGGTAGAATTATGTATATCCCCCCTCGCAAACCTCCTCAACCCTACGAAAACATCTACGAGCGAGGGAATGTCGCGATGAATTACGATATCAGTAGAAATACCACAAACTACCAAAAATACAAAAGATGGCAAGAGTTTAAAAAGATATGCAGAATTATCAGTAAGTATAACCTGAAGAGCCTAATTGAAGTCGGGTGCGGCACTGGGGCGCTAACGCAAAAGTTAGTCCAGCTTAATATTGCGGTGTTGCCTTGCGATCCTTCAAAAGCGATGTTAAAGGAATACGCCAAGAAAATAAACCAGCCGGAAGCGCGGTGGTATCAAGGGGATAAATTACCTTTTAGTACCAACCAGACACAAGGATCAATCGCCCTGCGGGTACTTTGGCATCTAAAATCAGCCGAACAAATACAGCGGGTTTTATCAGAAATGGCTCGTGTCTGTCAAAGCTACATTATTGCTGATTTTATAACACACAAGAAAATTACATCAATAAAAATGGCGCGCGGCAAACACGATGTATCTCTAAACACTAGGCAGTTACAAAACTTATGCAAAAGCTTGAATATCCAATTAGTGGATAGCCTGCCATTTGAAGTGATGCCGCCTATCTGGTTAAATCTTCTGCCGGCAAGATTAGCGGAAGCGTTTTTTGCGCCTTGCGGAAAAATGGAAGATTTACTAAGCAAAATTATTACCCCGCGACGTTCTTCGCTCGTCTTCCGAAAGGCAGCCTCAAACAAAATACGCCAGGTTTAAAAAGGTAAAGGAGTAGAAAAACAAAACCAAGCAATGTTAGAAGATAACTACAGTAATGAACTAATGATAGCTTCAAAGTAAAGGCAATTTTACTGCCTTTTTCCAAAGAAGGCAGTACCAAACCCATCATCCCTGGACCGGCTCGATATATTTTAAGGTCTCGCGGAGAACCTTTGGGAGAAACAAGCCGGGCATGCCAATCAAAATACCAATTCTCTTTCCAGTAAAAAGTAGAAGTGTTGACCGTAGATTTTTGCAAAGTAAAAACAGCTTTTGTCGGATCGGGACGTTGGTAAGAAATATCAAAGTTTGTATTAGTATCACCGGACGACCATAAGTAAAGGCCGTTTACAATAAAATATAAGTAAGAGATAAGATCCCTTCTTTCATTTTCTTCGCTTCCAAGAGCGTACGCCAAATAGTTCAAGCCAGACCAAATAACCGTCCCCTCCCCTACATCAGCCTTTGCCATCACAACTTTGTCGCCGGCAGTCAGCAGAGAAGTAAATCCAAATGACATTTGAGAAATAGGAGCAAAGGAATAATCCCAGTCGTAAGTAAAACCAACAGAAGAAACGGTTTTCCCAACAAGAAGCTTAGTCAGGTTATCCGAAAACTTGATAGTGCTTGTTCCAGCAGGAGCGGACCATTGTAAAGAAGAGGCGGGGAATATAGCAGAAAGGCCATCGCTTTGCCAATCGGAAGCGATGTATTGCCAACCGGTATCAATAAAAACGCGGCCTCCTTGGCGGGCGTAGGCTTCCAAAAGATAGTATCCCGCTCGGCGGTTTTTATAACGGTAACCGTTTAACCAAACTAGATCAAAACCACTTAACTGCTCCAAAGAGTAATCATCAACAAAATCCGAATCCCCTTCGTAAAGAAGGTAGTTTTGGTAAGGAAAAAGGCCGCGGTTAGCCGCTCTAAAAACCTGTTCATAGGCCCGTTCCTCTTTGGAAGCAATTACCAACACCCGCCTCCGCTGGTCAAAATCTACCAATTTGGTAGGACTAGTATTTTCCAACATAATAGTAGCGCCACTATTGGCAAAAGTTTGGTTTTGCCAGCTTGTGGAATAGCGAGACAGTAATTTTTGAGTATATGAGGGGAAAGCCACCGCGTTAATTCCGTAGTAACCGGCCAAATTATCAGTAATAGAACTGTTTTGATAAAGACTGTCCCCAGGCGAAAAAAAGGCCGACGCCTGATACCCCCAATAGGCGTGGTTTGGAGAAAGTTGAGCTAAATAAAGCTGTATCCGAGGGGTAGAAGAGAAAACAGGCGAAGTTGTAATTAGTTCCGCCACTCCGGGGGAAATATCGTAACGGCCTTCGCCGGCAAAGCGCTCCAAAGAAGACAGCAAAGACAAATTATCTTTACCAACAAAAGCCTCTTCTTGACCACCCAACAGAAAAGGAGGCCAATTACGAAAAGCCAGCTGTTCCCCTAAAGTCGGCCGCACCGAAGAACACAAGGCCGGATAGCTAAAAGTGCCTTTTCGGCACTGGTCTTTAAACTCGGCCACAAAGCGGCGCGCCTCGGCATGCTGATCCAAATTAAGGGAGCAGATTCCCGGAAGAGCGCTCTCCCCAATAAGGACCAAATCGCTTCTCAAAAGAGAACAAGCAGAAAACAAATCAGCCTGATCAATATCATCAACTATCTGGCCAAGGTAACAAAGCGTGTCAGAAGCATTTGCGGCGCAGGTGTTGGGACGATCAGCCCATACACTTACCGTATCAATTTTCTCCGGACCAACGCGCCAAAAAAAATCCTCTTTGTAAGGCAAGTGGCCAAAAAATAAAAGAATGGCAATAAATACTAACACCGTCACCGTTGGAGTGAACAAGTAATCCTCCGCAAAAGCAACTATCACTCCAATGAAGTTAGGGATAGTTCCGAGGAAAAGTCGGCGGCATAGCCGAATAGGGTAAAAGAGCAGTCCGGACAATGCTCTGCCAAGATAATACAACCCACCCGCCGCCAGAACTGGCGCCAGAATTCTTAAGCAAAGCCATATCCCGCGGCGGGAAAAGAACAAATTCAAAAACCAAGGTATATAATTAACCAGCCAAAACTGAATTCGCGGCTGTGTTACCGACAAAACACCAACAAGAAGGTACAAACATAGCCAGCGAGGAACACCTTTGCCAAAAAAACCCAAAACTATTCCCAAAGAGGCTAAAGACCAAACTACTACGGGAAGAGCAAGGTTGCGTAAAGGATAATCCTTATCCATCTCGGCGGGCTCTTTTAGGGAAAGGAAGGTGCTGGAACTAACGGTTTGTTTAACCAAGCTTTCGTAACTCTTCTCCCCCACCGTTAAGCCTTCCCGATTGGCAAACCGGTTATATCGAAAAAAAGGAATCAGCCACCAGCTGATTAGCAAAAAACAAAATATAAAAAGAGTAAGCGGGGTTTTCCAAGGAAAAAATAATTTACGCCAAGCGCGATTCTTAAGTAAGTCGCAAAAAGCAGCCCACCGCTGTTTAATCTTTAGATGGCTGCTAAAAAATAAAAGGAAAAAGACCGGGGTAATACCTAGTCCAGACAGAGGATGCATTAGCCAAACCAGAGAGTAAAAGATAATTGACAAGAGAAGAAGTAATCTAGAGTAAAAAGTGGAATCGTGTTCACGAATCCGCCTTAAATGCATAGCAAAAAAAAGCCATGCCCACGGTACAAAGGGATAGGAGCTTACATCAGCATAAAAACCCCACTGCCACAAATAAGACCAGGAAAGTGGGGAGAGAAGAAAAAAAATACCCGCCGAACAAGCGGCCAGCCAGTTAGGAATAAAAAAATAGGCCAAAAAACCAACTCCAATCGCCGTCAACGGCAAACACAACCAACCCCACAACTGCATTGCCTGGACGAGATTTAACGAAGACAGATGGTGAATTCCGCTCACCAGCCAATCGGACGCAATTGGATAACCCTGAACCAAACTTACTCCCCCGCCCTCCAGATCGTACCAATAAGGAATCCTCGGCCAATACTTATCCACCCATTTTAGGTGAGCGTAATAAGCGGGCGTGTCGTTGCCCAAAACCACCCGCGTGTAACGCCAACCCAAAAAATAAGCCAAGAGAAAACAGAGAGCGCCGAGAACCAAAAAAAGCAATATTTTATTAATAAATGACCCGCTTGACAACTTCGGCAGTTTAACCATGCTACTATTTTAGCAAGACAAGGTAATTAAAGTGAAAGAGATTTAGATGTCCGCGCTTGCATATTTGATGTGTATATAGTATAATCATCTTACTAACAAAACAGACTCAAAGGAGAGTAAAAATGGACAAAGCGATGGTAATAGACGCGGTCCTCCGTGTGGAGAAACACACCGGAGAGCTGTGTTTAATAATTTGCCGACCTTTCAGCGGTTATGGGGAAATTATTGTCCCCCCCATATATGGTGAGGGTCTTTTGGATGACAACGGCCGGTACATCGAGGTACGCCACCTAGAAAGCAATGGCTGGGGCAACGATCTTGGGATTGGCGCGGGAGCATTAATCGCGGCGATCAATGCGGCCCTCCAAGAAAGAAGAAATTGCACCAGCGTAGTGCACCAGACTGAGCCGTGGTGCTGTAACCCGTACAGCAATACGCCGGCCGCCACGACCACTATCGTCAACGGATTGGAAGTATTTGACTAGCGCCCGCGGTTTTAAGACCAATAAACCGCGGGTTATTTTGGTGGAGAATAAGATATATTCCGTTTAGCCGCCTTTAATAAAGTATTTTCCACAATCTCGTAATGCCGCTGGTAGGAATAATATTTAACGGCGTGCTTACGAGCATCAAAACACCACTGATTGTAACGCTCTTCCGAAGCATTAAGGATATCTTTCACCTTAGACGCGAAATCACTTACTCGCCAAGGGCGGGCTAACAAGCCGGTCAAACCGTTAATAACGGTACAAGAGGGACCGCCTTCGTTCCACGCCACCACCGGCGTACCAGCCATCATTGCCTCTACCACCCCCATGCCAAAATCCTCCTGTGGTGCGGTGTATAAATAAACCAAGCCGTTTTGATAAAGATTCAGCAAACAATCTTGGCTAACCAGACCGGTAAACTTGACCCGGCCGTTTAGTCCCAAAGAGTTTTCCAAACGGCGTAATTCTCTAGTATACGAGGTCGCTTCGCCAGTAATAATTAAGCCAAGGTTTGGAAAATCACAAGAAAGAAGTTTTAAAGCTTGCAAACCAAAGTCAAATCTTTTTTGAGGAAAGTGGCGATTAGTTATCAGCAAGTAGGGATTAGTGACAAAAGCATTTTCATCCTTTAGACGAGGCCTGTAACGACCCTTTCTACAAATAACATCCCGTCCCGATGGGTGGGCTCCGGCCGGGCAATTAATTCGGCCTCTCTGATAAGTATTTTCTAGGACAGCGCCGATGTAGTCGCCGTTGGTTAGCATTTCACTGGCCTCTTTAATGCTCGTTTGATCCAATCTGTTTATAAAGGGCCTAAATAACTTGGCTAGAAAATGAGCTAATCCCCAACCTTTTACCAAACCAAAGTCAGTCGCCAAATCAATTAGACGAGGGTGCAAATGACGGGTCGGTTGAGCCAAATAAGCCACATAAGGTATTCCCCAGCGCCGATTCAGACACCAGCCAAAAAAGACGCTGGGCTGATTAGCCGCCAACACCACATCAAAATCCTTAAAACGATTGAAAAAAAGAGGGAATAAAAAACAATTAACGAGAACTTGCAGCATTTGCCAATCCGGCCACCAAGAAGGAATCTTTACCCCAACAAGCTCCACAGAAAAATTGTTGAGCAGTTCGGGAAAACAGTGTCCCGAGTCCACTACTGGAGCAAAACACATCACCTCATGGCCGCGCTGGCGAAGACCTTCGGCCTGTTCAATCACCAGTTTTTCACCACCGCCGGAATAAAAAAACCCAAAATGAAATACAGCTATCTTCATATGTTAAAGCGCGTTAATTCTCTAACAAACCAATCAGTATACACATCCCAATCAAAACGCTTCTTTAATTCAATCGAGCATTCGGCGCTTCTCGATTTGATTTGCTGGTAATGCCTGGCCGCCCAAACTATTTTACGGCTAAGATCGTTTACGGTTGGGTAAGCGATTAACCGAGGAAACCAATGCCGCCAATACTCATCCACCCCCGAGTTTTTAATCACTATTGAGGGAATATTTTGGCATAAGCACTCCAAAGGCGTTAGGGAACAACCTTCCGAAACAAAAGACGGGCAAATATGCAAATCCACTTCCTTGATTATCCTTTTTATTTCCTCCGCCTCGCGGTAGCCAAAAAAGTAAACATTCTTGGCAAGGCCAAGGCGAAGGCAGTCATAAATAAGTCTTTGCCGGTAAGAGCCATCGCCAATTAACCACAAAGACAGTTCCCAACCCTGATCAAGCAAAATTCGCAAACTTTTAAATACTAAACGATGATTCTTGACCGGGTGCAAATTAGCAATTACCGCTAAGGTTAAACCCTTCTTTTGAGGCAAGTCTAAAGAACCAAAATTTGAACTAATGTCTTGGTAAAAAGACCAGTCCACCGCCGGCGAATGAACTTTGACCACTCTGGCGCCAAAGTAAACAAGTTGAGCGGCGGTTTTACGGGAAAAAGTTAAAATAAGATCAAAACGAGGAATAAATGCCCGATCCAGAGTCCCTACCACCGTGTCCCAAACAAAACTGCCTAGTTTGCCAAAAGCCGGTTTTTGAGGAAGGTTGTGGCAGGTCCATACCACAGGAATCCGGCAGCACTTCCCAACCGCCCAAGCCACCCAATGGGAAGGCAGGTTATGGGGGTTTAAAAATTCAAAGGAGCGGGCGTGGAACAAAACCAAACAAAAAAGAACGGGGATTCCTAATACAAACCAAGCTAGTCGGGATTGTTTAAGCCAATGGGCAAGCCACCAAGGAGCAGCAAGGTAAGTGACCTCATTTCCCCGAGGAGGCAAACGACAGTAATCAACAAAGACCGCCGCCACAACCGCCTGGTGGCCTTTGCGACTTAGGCGGCAAGCCAAATCAACGCTAATCTTTTCCGAACCGCGATAGCTAATCCACGGCTGAATAATCAGTATCTTCATGCTAACTAAATTAACCAACTCTAGAAGCGGCGATTAAAATTGTTTGTCCCGGCCACCAGCTAAACAAATATGATTCCAAATTAACAAGACAAGAAAAAACAGTCAGCCACCAAGGATAACGGGACTCTTGACGGCCGCTGGACTCCTTTAGAACAATAAACCGCCAAGGCAGCCACCAGTAAACCAAATAAACCAGCTGATAAAAAAAATGGAAGATATGCCAGTAAGACTTTATGGAAAAACCGCTCCCCTGCAGTAGGTAAAAGATCTGCTGGCGGGTAAATAGCTGTAAATGGCCGGTCCTTGACTTAAGGTTGAGGTTAAAAACATAGTAAAGAAGACCAACCAGATTAGAACGATCCCCTTCCAAAGGGACCGAGAGATACAAAATACCGTTCGGCTTTAACACCCGCCTCACTTCTTCCAAAGCATCTCCAGGACTGTCTAAATGCTCTAAAAGATCAAGTATAATCACCGCGTCAAAAGAGTTGGAAGAAAAGGGAATGTTATAAATATCGGCATAAACAAATTCCGTTCCCTTAAAACCTTGTCGGGCGCGGGAAAGAGAGGCGCGGTTAACATCGCCCCCGTAAATAAGAAGGTCTGGCCGCATTTTCTTTAAGAGGCGGCTAAAAGCTCCGCCGCCGCAACCCATATCCAAAACACTGCCTCCCGCTCCAGCTAACTGTTGCAAGCCAAATCGCAAAAAATGGTGGTGAAGGGACCCAAAATAGCTGCTTTTCATAAGTAATCAAACCTCAACTTTTGCGCGCCGTTAGATGCCAACCCATGGCGGGAATGGATTTAAAAATAAGCGATTCCAGATTCATTATCAAAAAAATCGGTTTGGTGGCGAGATTAAATAAAGTCTGCTTATAAGACGAATAAGATTGCTGACGGTAACCTTCTAAGGACATTTTTGGCAGCCGATGCCGCGCCAGCCAAAAGAGACTGTAGGCGATGTCCAAAACTTGCGAAAACAGGTGAAACCCCCAGCGGGATTCAATGATATTAAAACCACCGGTTAGCAATAATTCCCGCGCTTTTCTTGGAGTAAAATTCTGGACATGGCCGGATTGAACCAACTTTCCCTGCCAACCCAACCGGCGCGCCCAAAAATGCAAACACCACCACGCCCCCTCCACTGGTACAGAGATATATAAATAACCTCCTTTAACCAAAACTCTCCCCGCCCGCGCCAATAATTCAGCCGGACGAGAGATGTGCTCTAATACATCTACCAGCAAAACTGCCTCAAAATAACCGTCCGAAAAAGGCAAGTTCTGTTCGGAATCAATATGAATAAAGTTCAGGTTATCCGTACTAAATTTCTGGGCGTCCTTAATGGCATTTTTGCTTATATCCGCGCCAGTAAATATTAATCCAGGAAAATCTTTTGCTAAAGCGGCGGTAAGAGAACCGCCCCCGCAACCTAGATCAAGAACACGCGACCCCTCTTTTAACTTGGACAGACAAGCGGCGGCGTACAAAAAATGAAGATATTGAATATAAAAACAGTTGGGCATCATGGGCGAAGCTGACCATACTTTTTTTTCATAATCAAAAGATTCCTTCATAAACAAATTTAAATTTTGTCTCTATTAACATAATAAGCGCTAAAAGTACCATAACCGGAGACACTGCCGGCCGATGAAAAAAGCCACGGTTCCAAGGAAACCAGTTTTAAGTAATAATCCCGACCAGCAGGAACAAGAAGCAAGGATACTTGTTCTTTTTTTATCCATTCCAAAACCAAATGGCGATCTTTCTCCCAGTTGCCGAACAAATCAAGCCCATTCTCTTTATATTCAGTAAAAGGCGGGTAGGCAAAAGAATCATACATCTGGCTTACTACCCTCCCTGATAAATTTGGCAGCGCTTGGGCTGCAAAGTAGAGCAGCTCGGTGGATGATTCTGGATACCATATCACTCCGTCTTGATAAATGTCGGCTATAGCCTTCCCCGCAGCGCTAGCTTTTTGCCAGTTTGGCTGGGTTTCCAAGTAATTTTTAATAATGGGGCGCCACATGATTTGACTAAAGACGCAAAGACAAACCGCCAATACCACCCCAAAACCGGCAACTATTTTGGAAAAGATTAAACTTCGGGAGCGCAGCCACTTTGGCAATACGCCAATAAACGACCACATTAACCAACCGGCCGCGAAAATGTAGGGCCAAACAAAAAAACGGATCATCCAAAAATAAGGGACCACGCTCTTTAAATAAGAAGTTAAGCCCATCATCATTCCCACAAAAGCAATATTTCCCCATCCCAGTAAAGTGAGCAGGTAACTTTTAGGGCGAGCAATGACGGCGTAAATCAAAAATGGTAAGCTGGCGATGAAAGCGGCTATGTAATAAGGGCGAACTTTAATCTGAAAGGGGGTAATACCTTGAGCATTCTCCCACTCCCCTTTGGCATTGGCCAAAAAATTCCACCAAAATGGGTAAATTGGATTACCAGTCCGATCCAACAAAATCTTCATATACAAGCCCATCATCACCATCCAGCCAACCAACAAAGCTATTTTTTTGCCGCCGGAGACTTGACGCGCCAAAAGGCAGGCAAAAATCAAACCGGCGGAAAAGATCCACGCTTCCGCCCTAGACATCGCCGCCAGCGCCCAAAGTATTCCGGTCGCCCAAGAAAAATTCGGCCAACAGCAAATTCCCGCCAGCATCAAACTAATGCCAATCGGTTCCAAACTGCCCGTGGCATCATTAAAAATCGCCACCGGAAAAAGAGCGGCAAAAACCCCCAGGGCAAGGCCGGCGCCAATATTAAAGTAACGGTTTCCCAAAATAAACAGCCAAACACAGGTCAGGCAGCCAAAAAAAACGCTGGTTAAGCGGATAATCAAAATATTAGTAGAACCAAAAATACTAAAAAGAAAAGAGGTAAGGATTGGATGAAAGATACCCCAAAAGTACTCCATCCCCTTTAAATCCCACAATCGTAAAAAGCTCTTGCCAAAACCCACCTCTTTACTTAAATAAGCAATCTGCCAACGGTGGTAGGTGTCTCCATACCAACCCAGACCGGCATTCTCCGGATTGCCTACATGGTAAATAAAGTATAAACGAGCGGCTAGCGCCAAAGAGAAGACAAGAAAACATAACATCCACATCCACCAAGGTGGGTGGATTGCCGCCATAGAAGAAGTGGCAGTGGATGATACTTGGCTGCCATCAACCTTCTTTTCTTCATTTAGCAGGTGTTCATCATTCAAAAATCCTGATAAAAGGGCCATACAAACTACAAAGAAATCTCACGCAAGGCTTTTTCTAGTACTACCATATGATTACTCCAAGAAAAATTCTCCGCCACATGCTGATAAGCTCTTTGACTAAAGAGCGAAAGTTTATCTCTATCAGAAATAAGGCTAACTATTTTATCAGCGAACTCCTCCAAGTGATAAGGTTGCGCTAAATAACCGGTCTGACCATCAATAATAGTATCAAGAGGACCACCTATCCGCCAAGCCACCACCGGCGCGCCAAAAGCCATTGCCTCCAGAACAGAGATACCAAAATCCTCCAAAGTTGAAGGGAAAACATACACGGCCGCCTCCCGGTAGAGTTTTGCTAAAGAGGATTGCTCAATTGAACCTAAAAACAAAACCCGATCAACCAGATCCAGCTTTCTAACCAGCTCTTGAAGCTGCAAAGTACAGCGGGTAAAAGGGCCGGGAATAACCAAATGAAGATTGGGATAACATTCGCTAACCAAAGAAAACGCTCTAATCGCAAGGTCAATGCGCTTCCACACCTCGTGCCGCCCGGTAAAAAGAAGAAAAGGCTTTTTTATGAACAGCCCATTTAGAGATACCGCTCCAATGAGCCGATTGTCTATTGAATCTTCCATCAACATATCTTTTGCGGACAAGTGGTTAAAAGACACTCCACAAGGACAACCTTCCCAGGCTACTCCATATACCTTCTCTATCTCGTGTCCAATATAGTAACCATTAACTAAGACCTTGCGGCCACCCCGCACCGAGATTTTGTCCAAATACCCCACTAAAGGACGCGACCAACTTACAAACCAACTAAGCAAGTAAAAATCCTTAACGGCCTGCCATAGCTGGCGCCTGTCGAGCAGAGGCCGCGGATATACCATTTTATTAGGGTGGCAAAGGTACACTAGGTAAGGCTTGCGCAAAATTTTGCTTACGCAGTAAGCTAACCACACTCCCGGCTGATTTTCACCAATAATCACATCAACGCGCGAAAACTTCTTGGCGAATAAAGGCGCCAGCAGACAAGTTAATACCAGTGTAAAGGCATGCCGAAAAGGCAGCCAAGAAGGCAGTTGAGGAAGAAATGTTTTAATTGGATATTGTCCGATAATATCCGGATAACATTTTTCCCTATCAAGAACCGGGGTCCATATCTCCACAATATGGCCGGCCGAGGTAAGCTGATCGTACTGCCCAAGAACTATCCTTTCCCCGCCGCCAGTATAAATAAAAGCGCAATGGAAAATAGCTATTTTCATAAAAACAACCGTTTAAGACCAAGCGCCCATCCAGGATGGGCTTGCCAATGCGGACAAGCGGCACAAGTTGGCCAAGCGGTAAAATCTTTCTCCAAATGAGCCTCGCGTAAAGATTGGTATTTTTCACCGCGCCAAACATCTTTTAAAAGTTGCCCATTTAAATCCCCCATCACCATTTCATTATCCTGATAACTAACACAACATGCCGCTAACCGCCCATCCCACAAAACCACTGGGTTGTACCAAGGAATAACGCAAGGCTGGCGCTTGTAAACATTCTTCTTGTCCGACAGTTTTGGCACCGAGCCATCCCACTCGTGAAGAGGAGCTAATTCAACTAAATCAGAACTGCCTTCAAATAAAGCCCTAAACTCTTTTTCCCCGGCAATAAGTTCTCCCTGACGAACGCCTCGAGCGATTACTAGCGGCAGCCGACGATGAAGTTCATCGCGCCGTCTAATAAGCCCATTCAAATTTGAACAGGCGATATTAAAACCGTCAACACCCTTTAAATCTTGGTACCCTTTAGAGGAAACGGCATCCAAACTGACGATTATCACATCAAGACCGCAATTAATAATCCGGTCGTAATTATCCTTGTTCAACAGTAATCCATTGGTGTGAATCTCAATTCTTTTTGCCACATTCTCCCTTTTGGCTAATGAAACAAAGAGATCAAATTGGGGATGTAAAAGAGGCTCGCCGTCTTTGTAAAGAAGCAGTCTTGACAGTTTGGGAAGCGGCTTAAGTTGAGCAAGAAGATGCTTAAAAAAATCTAACTCCATGTCCCCAACCGCTCTTGTCATTTGAGGTCTTGGGCAAAAACGGCACGCCAAATTACAACGATTGGTAACTTCCACATTCAGGCAAGACGGATACTCTTTAGAACAGTTTTTAAATAGAAAGGCCGCTTGCGCCAAACGGAAATATTTTAGGCGGGAGGTTGCTTTTAGCCAGGCTTTATTTGAATCCATAAAGAAAAAGGCGATTAGGAATTAGCATTTTGCGCTTCAAAAGGGGCAAGCAATTTGTACCAAAAAGGACTATTCTTATCTTCATATCGCCGCTTGATAAAGTAAATAAAAAGAAATGTGATTGCTGATAAAAACATCCCGAGAAGACTTCCCCACCAACTAAAATTGCCTACCCACATCACCGCCGGGCTAGTAAAAACATTATCGCCTAGACCGTAGGAAGACGGCGAGGACCGCCAGAAACTTGTTATTAGTATAACCCAAGTGACTGCTAAAGCGAATAAAAAAAGGCATGACAGCAGGTTTAAGCCCTTAAACCTAAAGGGTATCCAAGAAAGAAATCGCCCTTCCCATCTTAATATTTGATTAAAGAGCGCGCCAAGTAAGCTGGCCAAGACCAAGCAATTAGATAACCCTAAAAAAAGGTAAGTTCTCTGGGAATGTAGAAATAAAGAATGGTTAAATTTGTACCAGAACCAATTGGCGAAAGAAAAGATAAGCCATAAGGAAAAGGAAAAGAATCGTCCCTGCCTTAAAGGGCGCCTGTCACAAATCAAAAATGACAAAGTACCTAGTATTGGTGCTGTAACCAATACAATCGGAAGAATATCCCACCAAGCACGCGACAATCCATGCTCCCAAGCACCCACTAACCAACTCTTATAAAAAACCGGGCTGTACCAAAAACCCACTACTCCCAAAGAACAAACGAAAATTAAAAACAGCCGCCCTAATTTTACCTTGCCTTCTCCCAAAAAAACCTCCGAAATCGTAAGCACAAACATGGTTAAAAACAAAAAACAAGAGCCAATGCCGGTAGTAAGCAAGGTAATGGAAGAAAACAAGATTACAGCAAAAAAATGACGCCATGTTCCTTCTTGCATAAAACGGATCAACTTCCCACACGCCAGAATAAACGGCAGGAAGCCAAGAAGAATTTCCGCCCCCGAAAGGCAAGAACCCAACCACAGACCTTTTCTAGCCCAGTATATCCAGAGAAAAGGAAAAAGGCTAGCCGCCGCCCAGGCATCAAATTTATACTTAAGCAACTGCCAAGCCCAGTAATAAAAAATCAGAGACAACGCCAGTAAAGAACAAAAGATCGCTAACAGCAAAAACTCGCGGCCTTTCCCAAATAAAGACCCTAACCAAAATAATACCCAAGGAATAGGCCGAGACAGGTAATAAAAATTCTCCGGCAATGGGGCGGAAAAAACCTTGGTAAAAACTACCCACCAAACCAGTAACACCGACAACGGTATGGCAAGATTAAAAAACAAATGGGCAATTCTACTCGTGGAACGGCGTGATTCCATACGATGACCATTTTTTGATCCGATTAGTAATCCTTGTACGATAGGCCCAACTTTGCTTGACATAATATACAGTCATCTTACTCTCCTTCGCCAGCCCTGTACCAGACGGTACGGGGCCAGAAAGCTCCAGCCTGTAAGGCTGGAGATTCATCCCGTTAGAGATCAGATTAG
>PEYW01000042.1:0-377 GCA_002774225.1 candidate division WWE3 bacterium CG08_land_8_20_14_0_20_43_13
AAAAGGTTTTTTAAGGAAAAAGATCGGGTTCGTTTAGAACCAGCCAACGCCAAAATGGAACCAATCTACGCGGTTAATGTGGCGATTCAAGGCAGGGTAACCGGAGTGGTGCGTAGATATCTATGACTCAAATTTTACTCTTTGTATATAATAGTTACATATGGAAACATCCCCTTTTGTGTTAACCTCCTCATACAAACCTACCGGCGACCAACCGCAAGCGATTGACGATCTATGCGCTGGTTTAATTCAGAAAATGGATCATCAAGTTTTATTGGGAGTGACCGGTTCGGGCAAAACTTTTACCATTGCCAATGTAATCAACCGCTTGCAAAAACCGACTTTAGTGATGTCTCACAATAAAACATTAGCTGGGC
>PEYW01000042.1:528-2293 GCA_002774225.1 candidate division WWE3 bacterium CG08_land_8_20_14_0_20_43_13
TCGTTTAGCATCCACGACTTCTGTCATGACTAGACACGATGTTTTAGTAGTCGCCTCGGTTTCTTGCATTTATAACCTTGGCAACCCGGTTGATTACGGAGAAGCTTATTTGGAGCTGGGTGTGGGACAGCCATTAATTCGTGACGATTTTATGTTAGGGCTGATTAATTTACACTATCAACGTTTAGATAGCGACTTAAAACGTTCCTGCTTTAGAGCGAGAGGCAATTTTGTAGAGGTGGTACCTGCCTATAGCGATCAGCCATTACGTTTTGAGTTCAACCGCGAACATCTTGTATCCATTCAAAAACTCAAAGATATAAGCGGCGAGGTCTTGGAAAACCCTCAAAAAATCCTTGTTTATTCAGCTAAACATTACTCCGCTCCACAGGAAAGAATGCGGCAAGGATTATCAAAAATAAAAGAGGATTTGGAGACTCAAGCAAGTCAATTCAAAAAGCAAGGGAAGGTAGTGGAAGCTTTTCGTTTGGAACAAAGGACCAATTACGATCTTGAGCTGTTGGAGGAGTTTGGTTACTGCCAGGGAATTGAAAACTACTCTCGTTATTTTGACGGCCGTATTCCCGGTCAATCTCCTTATACGCTTTTGGATTTTTTTACCCATCGTTACGGCAATAACTGGCTTTTAGTGATTGATGAATCTCATATTAGCATTCCTCAAATTAGAGGAATGCATAACGGCGATCAGTCACGTAAGAAAAATTTAGTTGATTTTGGCTTTCGTCTCCCTTCCGCCTATGACAACCGTCCTTTAAGGTTTGATGAGTTTTTAGAAAAGATCCCTTCCGTTATCTATGTTTCCGCTACCCCAGGGGATTGGGAAATTGATCAGGCAAAAAAAAGCTTTCAAAGAGTGTTTTTAACCAGTAATAAAGACAGTTACCCAAAAAGTTCTATTGTTGAACAACTTGTGAGGCCAACCGGTCTAGTTGATCCTTTGGTTACAGTTTTGCCCACCCAAGGTCAAATACTGGATTTGATTGACAGAATTAAACAGCGGGCAGCCAAAGGCCAGCGGGTTTTGGTAACTACTTTAACAAAACGGATGGCGGAGGATCTGGCTGTCTATCTCGGCGATCAGGATTTAAAGGTAACTTACCTGCATTCAGAAATCCATACTTTGGAACGGGGGGATATTTTAGCCGATCTTCGTGAGGGAAAATACGATGTTTTGGTAGGCATAAACTTACTGCGCGAGGGGTTAGATTTGCCGGAAGTTTCGCTAGTGGCGATTTTAGACGCGGATAAAGAGGGCTTTTTGCGCTCTGAATCATCACTAGTTCAAGTAATGGGGCGAGCCGCTCGCCATGAGGAAGGCGAGGTGGTTATGTACGCTGATCAAATTACCGGTTCAATGCAAAGGGCGTTGGACGAAGTAAATCGCCGCCGACAAATTCAGCTTGATTACAATAAAAAGTACAACGTGACTCCCAAAACCATTATTAAACCAATGCGCCAACGGCTGATTGAAAAAGAGGAGTTGTCAGTAAAAGAAAAGGCGGAACAAGAATTGGACGTTCGTTTAGTAGATTTTGGCTTGCTGGAACCCTTTAAACAGGAAAAAATTCTACTGGATTTGGAAAAAGAAATGAAGCAAGCGGCTAAAGATTTGGATTTTGAGACAGCGGCTGTTTTACGAGATAAAATCGCTTATCTTAAAAAGCAGTTGTAGAGCAAGCACTTTTTGTGATATAAACTAACCGTCTCTAGTTTTCACCAGTATCCGGGGGTCGCATAGTGGCCA
>PEYW01000042.1:2431-7540 GCA_002774225.1 candidate division WWE3 bacterium CG08_land_8_20_14_0_20_43_13
AGGTTGGCAATACCTCACTTTTCCCTGTTGACAGTATAGGCACTGCTTAATACAATTAAGTTTCCTTCTGCGGTTTCGCCGAATATCAACAATAAGGAAAGGAAGAGAGCATATGTCTTTGTGCTACGGAAATCATGGAAGAGTTCAAGCACAGCAAGTTCAACGTATTTTGGGCTCAAGCGGGTTCTGTAAAGAAGCTGTTGCGGCTTTATTTGAAGTCCCGGAACTTGCCCTGAATGGAATATCCACATTGGACTTACGCAAAAATCCAAAAATTCTTTTGGAAAAGGTTCTTGCGCTTCTTGAAAACTATAGTATTGACCCAGACGAGCTCAAAAAAGACCCAGATCCGCGCCAGTTTCTGGTAAATCGCGGCTTGCTGGAAAAGGCAGATCAGCGATGACAACCAAACTACAGGAAATCAATAAGCTGATTCGGATACTGGCAGAACGAAGGAAGTACTTGGAAACTAGATATTATTCCTCTGAATGTTTGGCAAAGATTGAAGTAGAGGCTCGTTCTGACCCAGTCGATTTAGCCCAGTGTGAGCAGAGGCTGGAAGAAGATAAAAACCACAGTGATGCTGGCGAAAGCGAACTGCGCAAGGTTTGCTTGGCGCTGGATTATTGGAGAGACAGACTAAACAAAGGAATGTATAGTTTGATTGGTGTTTGCGGTCACGAAATTGAAAGGGACCGATTAGGGGTGTTACCCTATACTCTTGTATGTGCCCATTGCGCTGGGGCAAAGGTGCCTATTATCAGTAGGTAAAATTCGTTTCTTGGCCTCTACAATTACCTCCATCGGTAATTGTAGAGGTTCTTTTCTTTTTGTCCCTGACATAACTATTAAAAAGATTTACAATACATAACCGAACGATAATTTATGGCATCAGAATTTTTAAAAATCCGCGGCGCGCGGGAGCATAATCTTAAAAATATTGATCTTGATCTACCTAAAAATAAACTGATTGTTTTTACCGGAGTTTCTGGTTCCGGAAAGTCTTCTTTGGCGATTGATACAATCTATGCCGAAGGTCAGCGCCGTTATGTGGAGTCGCTGTCTGCCTACGCCCGCCAATTTTTGGGGATAATGAACAAACCGGATATTGACTCTATTGAAGGTTTATCTCCGGCTATTGCTATTACTCAAAAAACTACCTCTCACAATCCTCGCTCTACCGTGGGAACTGTAACGGAAATTTATGATTATCTAAGGCTTCTTTACGCTCGCATTGGGCACCCCCACTGTCCTAAATGCGGGCAAGAAATTCAGCAACAATCTATTCAGCAGATTTCTGATCAAGTACTGCTCAATTTGCAGGATAACGGTCAAAAACAGTTGCGCTTAATGATTCTTTCTCCGGTGGTGCGCGATAAGCGAGGGGAGTTTTCCAAGCTTTTTCTACAACTAAACCGACAAGGATTCCGCCGCGTTAGAATTGACGGCAATTGGCACCCACTGGATTTAGGCTTGGCAATTATAAAAACTAATCGGCATGACATAGATGTAGTAATTGATCAATTAGTTACAAACAGATCAGATTTGGAAAAGGAAGACAAGCGGCGGGAGTTTTTAAAAAGGTTATCAGAGTCGTTGGAAATGGCCAGCGTATTGTCCCAGGGAAACATAGTAACCGCGCAGGTTTTTGATAAAGGTTTTGATTTTCCCGAGCAACCGCAGGATCTGTTGGAAACTCTTTATTCAGAGGAATTTGCTTGCCCATCCTGCAAAATTAACCTGCCAGAAATTGAACCGCGTACCTTTTCCTTCAATTCACCCCACGGAGCTTGCCCCACTTGTCACGGTTTGGGAACGCAATTAAAGATTGATCCGGATTTAGTAATCAATCCCAACTTATCTATCTTGGAAGGCGGCATCTACCCTTGGTCGGCAATAGGAGACGGTAATACTTGGCTTAAAAGGATATTACAAGCAGTAGGAGATGAAAATGAAGTTAACCTAAATCAACCTTTAGGAGAGTTACCATCGGAAAAGCTGAAAGTTATTTTGTATGGCACGGGCCAAAAGAAGTATCTAATTAAATACAGGAATGAGTTAGATGGGGAAAATGTTCATTCGGTGCGCTATGAGGGAGTAGTAAATAATCTGGAACGTCGTTACAGGGAAACAGATTCTGATTCCATGCGGCAAGACATCGAAAAATATATGATGCAGGAACCCTGTCCCACTTGCAATGGAGCCAGATTAAAACCGGAGGCGTTGGCGGTCACTATTGGAGGCAAGAATATTTACCAAGTCTCCCTTCTTTCGGTAGTGGAATTTGACTGGTGGCTTTCCTTGATAAATAATGTCTTAAGCAGTAAAGAACAGGAAATTTCTACCATTATCGTTAAAGAAATTAGAACCAGATTAAAGTTTTTGTTGAGTGTAGGAATTGGTTATATTACCATTGCCCGCAATTCTTCTTCTTTGGCTGGCGGAGAGGCGCAGCGGATTAGATTAGCTTCTCAAATTGGTTCTGGACTAACCGGGGTTTTGTATGTTTTGGATGAACCCTCCATCGGTCTCCATCAGCGTGATCAGGATCGTCTAGTTCAAACTCTCAAAAATTTACGCGATCTTGGGAATACGGTGATTGTGGTGGAGCATGACCAGCAGACAATGGAGGAGTCGGATTGGTTGGTTGATTTTGGTCCAGGGGCGGGAGAAATGGGTGGCGAGGTGGTAAGCCAGGGCACTCCGGAACAAGTTAGTCATGATAGACATTCCATCACTGGCCAATATTTATCGGGGCGAAAAAAGGTTGGGCATATAGCTGATCAAACACTATCCGATGGAGTTGGTGAGGAAGAAAAAATTGCTCCTACCGAAGGTGAGTTGTCAATTTTAGGCTGTCGCGGCCACAATCTTAAAAATATTGATGTTACTCTCCCTCTTGGTAATTTAATATGCGTTACTGGTGTTTCCGGATCAGGAAAGTCAACTTTGGTAAATGAGACACTCTATCAAGCTTTGCGCCAGGAACTAGGGCAAAAAATGGAGCGTAAACCGCAGTCTTACAGTGGCATGCTTGGCGCTTCCAAAATCAGGAAGGTTATTAACATTAACCAATCTCCAATCGGGCGCACCCCCCGTTCTAATCCGGCCACCTACACTAAAGCCTTTGATTACATAAGAAAGTTATTCTCCATGACTAGGGAGGCTAAACTGCATGGTTATACCCCGGGACGATTTAGCTTTAATGTAAAAGGCGGGCGTTGTGAGGTTTGCAAAGGTGAGGGTCAGATTAAGATAGAAATGCAATTTTTATCCGATGTTTATGTTAATTGTGACGCTTGCGAAGGAAAACGTTACAATCGGGAGGCTTTGGATATTGAGTATAAGGGTAAAAACATTAGTCAGGTTTTAGATATGACCATAGATGAAGCGCTTCTCTTTTTTGACCGTATTCCGGCTCTACGCGCCCGCCTACAAACTTTACAGGATGTTGGTCTTGGCTATATTCGTCTTGGACAGCCGGCCCCTACTCTTTCGGGAGGCGAGGCGCAAAGAGTAAAATTAGCTTCCGAGCTGGCTAAAAAAACTTCGGTTGAGACTCTTTACTTACTAGACGAGCCCACTACTGGTTTGCATTTTGCTGATTTGGAGAGACTTATTTTAGTCTTAAAGAAACTAGTGGCCAAAGGCGCCACGGTTCTTGTTATTGAACATAATTTAGATGTAATTGCTAATGCTGACTGGATTATTGATCTCGGCCCGGAGGGCGGGGAAGAAGGTGGGCAAGTTGTTGCCACCGGAACAGTAACCAACCTCTGCCAAAGTGCCGCATCACATACGGGAATGTACCTAAAAAAGCACTTAGCAGCCAAAACCAGCCAGTCAAGTAAAAGGGGATAACTTTAACCGTATATTCGTGTGTTTCTTGATAAGGTTTACCATCAAAGCCTTCATAAGATAGTATGACTTGAAGTAACGTATCTTCCGATTTCCAAACCCACGGATGGTTCAGCTTAAGAGTCAGTTCACTATTGCTATAGGGAGGCAAAGTTTGTTCTAAAGCTAATTCTCTCTTGTCTGATTTATCACCTAGTGTTGTAGCCACTTTACTATTAAAAATGGTAACATTGCCCTCATTTAATACTTTGATTTTTGAGCGGCGGCCAAGTCCGGCAATAATGGTTTTTGGCGGATTAAAATCTATGTTTGGTTTTAAAACCTCACTCGGCAACTGATCGCTTTGAGCCAAACCAACTCTAACATCTTGATTCTTTTCAAACTCGCTTGTTTTAAATGAGCCAGCCGGGCTCGGTTGTTCGCTTGATACTCCTTTTATAGCCAACGCTACGTGGTTGGTGTCAAGTTTATTAAAATAATTTAAGCCATTCGTGGTACTAGCCCATGTAGGATCAATCTGTACCCAACCTAACGCTGGATCATAAAATTGCGCCCAGGCATGTAGTACGTCACCGCCGCTCAACCGTATCGACAGGGGCTTGGAAAATCTATTTTCGGTATGGGCGTAACCGTCAATTTCTCGAGCCGGAATGCCCGCCGCTCTTGCGAGGGTGATAAAAAGATCAGTAAACTCGGTGCAGACGGCGAGCTCCGGTTGTTTTAGCGCCTCAAGCGCCCCCAGTCGATCCAAGTTCTCTGTTTTGGCGCGTTGTTGGTTATACTTAAGATTTTGCGTAACATACTTATATATTTCCATAGCGTTTTGCGCCACCGTATTGCTTGGGGAAATTAACCTTTTTGCCAAAGTAAGCAGTTCCTCATTGTTTATTGGCCAGTAAGGTTGTTCTTTAATGTAAAGATTAACCAGATTGATTGGTATGTTCTTACCTTGTCCTCCCTGTTTTTCATCAATATAACGGCTGTAGAGTTGAACAAAACCGGAAAGGCTGATATTAAGAGTTTGTCTAGGTTTTAATTGAAAAGAAGCTAAATAATTGCCATCCAAGTCAGTCTTTACGCTTTGAGGCGGATCGCTGATGTCAGCAAATATTATTTTTTGATAGCCGAATATATCGGGTGGGAGAGTGATTTCTTGAGTTGTTTTTGATAAACTTTCATTTTTTAAATGGTAGTCTAAAGTAAAGGCAAAGATTTGATAATCTCCAAAGGTGGCCGAGACACCGCTTTGAG
>PEYW01000040.1 GCA_002774225.1 candidate division WWE3 bacterium CG08_land_8_20_14_0_20_43_13
CAAAGAAGCTCCTTAAAAGCTTTAATTATGACATTAAGATTGGCACCGGTAGGATTTCCTTCCAAACGGGGATAATGATGAACACCAACTTGGGCAATTTTAAGATCAGCTTTACGGCATCGTATCAAAAGCTCCGCGCTGATCAACGCTCCATTTGATTCCAGTTTGGGAATACGGTCAAAAACATCTCTTTTAATAAGCTTAAAAGCGCAGTCTATGTCTTTAACGCGCAGACCAAATACAAGCCAGATCAAAATACCCCATAACCTAGCATTAAGTTTGCGAATAAAACCTTCTACCCGCTTAAGCCGGTAACCAACCACTAAGTCGCTATCGGATGATTTTTCCAAAAGTTTTGACAGTTCAGAAAAATCAAATTGACCATCGCTATCGGTAAAAGCCACCCACTCATACCTTGCGTTATAAAAACCTGATTTTAATGCGCCGCCGTAACCGCGATTAATCTCGTGGTTAATAACCTTTACTTTTGGAAACTCTGCTTCCAAACCACGCGCCACCGCTAAAGTCTGATCAGAAGAACCATCATTAATAACCAGAATCTCGTAATCGCCAGCCAGCTGTTCAAGCACAGCTTTCGCTTTGTGTACCGTGTTCGCGATGTTTTTCTCTTCGTTATAGGCAGGAAAAAAGGCGGAGATATTTGGTTTCATAGGCTCTTTAAGCAACTACCAAGTTTCCAACAAAACCATATCATGATAGCTAGAAATAATCTTAGTCCCAATTTTTACTTCTCTAAGTTTAGCACGAATTTCATAAGCGCGCGCCCCATTTACAAAAGCATAATATTTGGTTCCATCAGAACGATCTTTATAAAGAATCGAAAAATCCGAAGAAATTTCAAAAGGAACATCGCTATAATATATAACAGGCAATGGAACTTCCGAATCTGCAACATTTGGATGAATACCGACACGGCTAGTCTGCTGACGTGATAAAACAAGTTCTATCAAAGACTGATACTTATTAGCGCCTTCCCAATCAGTATAGTGGTAATCAAGCGCGGAAAACAAAGAAATAATAACTGTTAAAGCAACAATTGAAGATAAAGAAAAACCAAATTTAGTCCTTTTTCTAATCAAAGATACGCGCGAAAAAAGAAACGCGCATATAACTATTAGCCAGGATAACCATGGCCACCATCCCCACGGATAGCGCAAAAAATAATCTCTAAAATAACCAAGACAAAAAAGGCCGGATCGACAAGCCAACCAAATCCAGGGAATCAAAAATAGCAAACCACTTAAGCCAAAAATAACCATCAAAAATGAATCTCGCTTCTCCTTATTAAAAATAAGAAGTAAACAAGAAAAGAGAAGCAGACTCAATGTTACTACCCAATCGTAATAGGAAGAAATACCAATCACCAACGGAAGAGTTAACATCCAAAGACGATTTTTATTAAGGGAAAGATAAAGAAAAAACCCGTAGAGCAAAATCAGGCAGACTCCTCCTGTCATCGGCGTTGCTAAACGGGAAGCGGAGATAAAACCGGGCGCGGCGAAAGCAAACAGCGCCCCAATTACCCCATATTGCCATTTTCCACTAGCGTAACGAAACCAAAAATATACTATCACCGCGCCTGCCAAACCAAAGACAGCGCTCCAAAAACGAGCGGCGTAGGAAGTTACATAATAAAAAAACATAAAAAACGCCTGCGCCCAAGAAAAGAGCGGCGGAAAGAATGAGAACGCGGAACCTGCCCAGTTCGGCAGCCACCAGCGAGGCAGGTGGACAAAGGCATTGCGCAAAACACCTTTAGCAGCCAACGAGTAGTACCCCTCCGCGCAGCTTAACAAGTAGCTATCACCTAATCTCCAAAACAACCAAAAGCCGCACCACAAAACCAAAACCGAGAAGGGCAGGATTTCTTTCCACGGCACCGACTCAACATCATTTTTCACTAATATTTTATTGGAAAGAATATGATTATTATTAAAAAAATAAACTAGGAAAAGATAAAACCAAACAAACTCAAGGTTGTAAGAGTAATAAATCGCCCCTAACATAATCCCCAAACCACCGGCAAAAAGTGCCGCTGCCTGCAATTGAAGCACTTTATCTCCTTTTGATAAAGCTTGCCGATAACTGCCCTCGAGCAACAACATAACCAAACAAACTAAAGCTAGGAACCCAGGCAAGCCTGTTTCTGCCAGAGCTTCCATCCAAGAACTGTGAGCAGGAATTCTCATTTCTAAAGCAGGATCTACTGTGGCGTGATACTGGCCAACCGTACTGGCGCGGAAGTGTTCGCTAAAACTGCCGTAGCCAACCCCAAGAATTGGGCTGGAAAGAAACAATTTCCACTCGCCAAATAAAAGAAGTCCGTGAGCGACTGTAGATTTCTCGTTGCCGCTCAAAGAAGAAGCAATCCTTTTGGTAAAAGAGTACTGCGTACGGGAGGAAAGAATTACCAACGCACCCAACACAAGAACGATGGAGGCAAAAAAGACGGTTTTACGCCAGTATCCTTTTAAAATACAAACAAGGGCAACAAAAAAACAGGCGCCAGAAAATCCCAAAAGCCCGCTGCGGGAAAAGGTAAACATTAAAACAACAGACAACAACCCTGTCAATACAAATAAAATCCTTCTCCACCAACCGCTCTTTAGTATCCAAGAACCTACCAATAATGAAGGGATCGCGGTAAGAAGATAAGGAGGTAGATGATTGGCATCATAGAAGGTAGCGGGAATTCTAAAAAAAGTCCCGCCAATAAGCACTCCCGGAAGCTTAATTCCAAAAAAAGGCGTGGCTATTTGAATTAATCCATAAAGCCCTATTAATGAAACAACCCCAAGATGTAGAAAAAACAATATTTTTAAAAAACTTCGCTGTTCTTGATACAAATGAAGTAAAAGAATGTACAAACCTACTATGGCGGTATAAAAAGCCAGTAAATTTAAACTCGCACTAATATTAAGACTGTTTAGCAAAGAGAGCGCTCTCCACAACCAAAGAA
Source organism: candidate division WWE3 bacterium CG08_land_8_20_14_0_20_43_13 (assembly GCA_002774225.1). Lineage (GTDB taxonomy): Bacteria > Patescibacteriota > WWE3 > PEYW01 > PEYW01 > PEYW01. The sequence goes on from PEYW01000040.1 coordinate 2,981, forward strand.
ACATCAAACACCACAAAACTTTGTCAGATTTGATTTTTGCCCAATGGGCTTTGATTAATGAGGGTAGTTGATGTTTCCGCCAAGCAAGAAAATAACCGCGCATACCGCCCAAAAAGGATAGGAGTAGTAAAACAACTAAAATCAGCCTAGCCGGAAAAAGTTTAGGATGAATAATTGAAAAAAGATCGGTATTAATTAAAGGAAGAGTGGCAACAAAACCAATCAATAAAACCTTTTGTATTAGTCTAAAAGCTTTTGCCACAAATTAAATTGAATTAGAGGAATTTAGAAAAGTTCCAAGATTAGAGACAAATTGATTATTAATATGAGCAACATTAAAATTATTTTCCACAAAAACCTGACCACAACGACCGAGATGGCTTCTAAGCTGAACATCGCTTAAAAGTGTAAGGACAGCATTTGCAAATCCTTCGGAATACGGCTCCACGAATAAAGTTTCCCCAGGAATTACCGGCAACCCTTCCACTCCTTTTGGACTGGCCACCACGGGTAAACCCACCGCCATTGCCTCCAAAACCTTAATATTGGTACCACTGCCCACCGTCATTGGCGCTACAAATATATCACCTCGCGCCAAGTGATCGCGAACCGGATTTTTTGTATCCTGAATAAGCTTAACCCGCCCGTCTTTTAAATATCTTTCTATCCAGGCCGGTTTTGTTTTGCTAACAATCTCCAAATGAACTTTTTTTACCTTGCCAACAATTTTAGGCCATATCTTCTCCAAAAAATACAAGACCGCCTCCCGATTGGCCAAGTAAGACAAATTACCGGAAAAAACTAGAACCGGATCACCAGACTTCTTAAGATTTGCCCGCGAATAAAATTCATAGTCAATGCCATTCGGAACTAGCTCACAACTTTTCCAAGTAACACGAGATATTTCTTTTGCGTCTTCCGGAGAAACTGCCAAATTTAGATCGGCCATCTTCCACCACCGCCGCTCAATTCTTTTCATTTTCCAATTATCAAGAAAAAGAAACGGCCAAAGAAAAAAAAGCTTGCCGGACTGACGAAAACGTTGATAAACCAAATATTCCAAATTCTCGTTCCCCAAAATGGTTTTGACTTTATATTTTTTTGCTGCCGGCAGGTAAACAGTCGGATAAAAAGATTCAAAAAAAACAGCATCATAGGAACCGTCTTTCAGTTCTTTAACCAAAAAACGCTTAAGCGATGGTTGCAAATAACTAACCGCCGGAAAAGGGAGCCAACTAAAAACAGCTTTTAAAAAATTGTATGGGTGCCAAACCCATCGCCTAGGAAAAACATGAATAGAAGAGCAATATTCTTTTAATTTATCGGAATCGGAAAGATCATCCCCGCGGCGGCTGTAGGAGATAAGTGCAACCTGGTGACCGTGCTCCCATAAAGCCTTAATCAGATGAAAAGCTCTAATCTTACCACCGGAAGTAAGGGGGTATGGCAAGTCATAAGTTAAGAAAACAATCTTGGCCATATTGACTAGGCAATAACTTGTTTATATAAGCTTTCTAATCGATCAACAATATTTTCCCAATCGTAATCTCTTTTTACCTTGATTTTGGCATTGGTGGACAAACGACCACGTTCTTCTTTATTATCAAGCAAATATTTAAGATTTTCAAATAAAAGCTGGCCGTCACCGGGCCTAAAAAGCAAACCCGTTTCCTGATGGGCAACAATCTCTGGCAAAGACATAATGTTGGTAGCGACAACAGGACAGCCCGCCGCCATTGCTTCAATTACCGTTACCCCAAAAGCTTCAGAATAGGAAGGCAGACAGAAAACACTGGCGTGTTGCAGGGCGGATATTTTTTCCTCATGATTAAGCTTACCGGTAAAAAAGACGCGGTTTTCCAAACCCAAACTAATTGAACGGCGCTTGAGGGATTCCAAAGCGCCGACATCCGGACCGGATATAACCAGAACCGGCGCGCTGTTACGATCAAACAGTTGCCGACAGGCACTAAGCAAAACATCTAAGCCTTTGTGAACAGCCAATCGGCCAAGGTAAAAAATAATCGGGCGATTCTCCAAGTTCAGTTTACTAAAAAAGTTAAATTCAACCGGGGTGCTAAATTCCTCTGTGTCTACGCCATTAGGCAACACTTCCAGTCGTTTAACAGCAATACCGGAATTCTGTATTAAGCTTTTTTCATATTGAGAGACACAAATTACTATTTTGGCCCCCAGCGCCAAACGGCCGATGGTGTTGTTATGAATAACTCCCAAAGAGTTATCACCAAAAGTGCCGGCATGAGGATTAAAAACAAACGGCCACTTTTTTAATCGGCAGATTAAAGCCCCTAAATCAGTTGTAAAGTATTTGTTAGCGTGAAGATGAAAAATATCCGCTTGACTTTTAAGCAAAAGTGGAACAATTCCCGGCGCCGGAGAAAGCGCTTCCAATGGCAGACGCAAAGAACAGGCTCTACGCACCTGTACACCGTTGATAATTTCAGCTTCTCTTGAACGACTATTATGACAAGACCCGGTCCCGCCAAGGCGGGACCGGGCCTTGGTTAGATCCGCGTCTCCAGTGATCACACTCACGATGTAACCTCGTTTAACCAATCTTTCCGAATATTGCTTAACCACCTCTTCTACCCCACCAAGAGCGGGAAAATACTTTGGACAAACTTGAGTAATCCTCATATTCTAATTTTATCAGGTAAGAGAGCGATATGCATTTTAGGAAGACACCACCAAACCAACTCCAAGTTGACAAATAACAAATATAGGTTAAAACAACCGATATAGTATAAAAGGAATCGTAAGAATAAGAAGGGAAGGGAGAAAATGAAAAAGATTGAATTTGCCCTAGGCTTTGTGCTTGTGCTTGCGGCTTTTGCCATCGGGATCATGGTCGGGCATACTACCGTGTCAAAAGAAAAACCGATGCGGGATCTTTTGGAAGAGCCCAGCACAAACCCCGAGATTCTTGCAAAAAAAGAGGAGCTTCAAAGTGCTTACTCGGATCAAATTCCCGATCATGGATAAAACTTATCGGACTGGGGATATCTGGATTGAGACGGGAGATACTTTGTACCCCGACGATTTCCAGATCAAGTTGTGTGCCAAACTAATGGGAGAAGGGCACGAGTTATACAGTGGCTCGGCCAATCTTTTAGCCGATCCTGGGGTAGAACTGGTTCCGGGGGAATATTATGTCGCTGTGACTTCCCCCAGCTGGTTTGAAAAACAGGGGTATCATTGGCTTAATATTGAGCCAAAAACGGTACCATTCGAAGTTCCAGAAATCGCTGGCGAGGTGACATTTTATCTGCCGGCATATCAAGATCAGTAACTGTAGATTCCAAACTCCCCTATTTGCTCAAAATGGCAGGGATCCGTTTGGAGATTGAGATCGCTTAAACATTCTTGCGTGTGATAAGTTCTTCCGGGGGCTCTAACATACGCAAGATTTTTTTTGTCTGCATTGATTACCATTTCTTTATACGCCGGGTAACGATTGGTAGTAAAACAATCGGTAATAGGCGTGCAAATAATCCTCTCATTGCTTTCAAAAATCAGGCGGTGACAAATCTCTTCGTCAGCGTAAACAAAACCAATATCTCGAGAGTCCAAGAAATTGATCAGCGGTTTTAAAGAATACTGATTCAGGAAAGTATCAGGACGGGTATTTTTACCGCCAAGCGCCAGCCCAATCAGCTGACTAGCCAACACTAACAAAATCAAAAAATAACGGATAGCCGAAAAAACAAGCGAGGCTTTAATAATAAAACCAGCCGCCAGCAAAGGCAAAACTGTGTAAAGAGAAAGAATGTAACGGGGTTCAATCACGAATTGCCCAAACTGGCCGGAAAGAGAAAATATTAACCAAGTGAAAAACAATACTCCCCAAATTAACCAAGCTGGGTCAATTAGACGAGCTAGTTCTTGAGACCAAAGACTGGTTCTAGTTACCAGCTTGGCACCAAACGCAACACCGGAGCCTGATTCATCAGTACCAACAAGACTCGGCCTTTTAGAAAGGCAGGATCTTAGCCTATGTGCCAAGCAAAAAATAAACGAGATGCTTTTCTTAAAAATAGACAGGGACCAGCCGACCGTCCCTTCCCAAAGAAATTTAACTATTAAACTAAAAAAAAGCCAGTAGCCGGCGGCAAAATAGAATAAGTAAATTAAAATAGAGAGCGGTTTAAAAAAATCAGCGGTTGTCCAGGAAGCGCGCAAACCGGCAATAATGGGAAAACCGACTGTCCAAAAAGAAGAGGCGGCATTCTTGATACCCCAAGGATCGTGGAAAAGAGCTAATGAGGTAGCGCCGTGATAAACAATATTGTAGTAAATAACCGGAGAACACCCAAGAACCGCGCCTAAAATCAACAACCAGCCGGGTAAAGTAAAAAACAGCCATGGTTTGAATAGCAACAACAAGAGCAGAACCGGAACGGCGTAGTAGACAATACTTGGCTGAATCCAAAAGCCTAGACCAAGGAGTAAACCAAGAATAGCGTAATTCTGATAACGGACTAACAAGACACGATCTCGCTTCTTCAGCGAGACCGGATCTTGAGCTTCTCGGACTTCAGGATAAAGAATTTTCAAAATCAGCAATAAAGATAAGTTCCCTATCAAAATCATCTCCGGATAACCGGAACCGGCGCGGCCAGACCAGTTGAGAAAAAAAGGCGAACAAAGAGCGGTAAATAAAGCGGCCAACAAACCAACCGCTTCTCTTTTAAAAATCTTCTTGCCAAGAAGATAATTGGTATAGACAAAAGCGACCGAGCACAAAAGAGGCACAATTTTTAACCAAAATGGAGTAATTCCAAAAACAGCCATTAACCCAGCGGAAATAATCGCGGACAAGGTGCCGGTATATGGCTGGGCGTAATAAAAGATCGGGAAATCCGTTCCCTTCACCCAATGCAAAGCGGCCAAACCATAGGTTGATTCATCAGGAGAAATTTGGCTAGTTGGGGCAAAAGCGTAAATAACACGAAGGAGGCCGCCAACCAGCAAGATCGTTAAAATAACCCAATTCTTTTTAAAGAAGATGAAAGTTTTTGCCATAGATTTTACAAACTAATCTTACCCACATCATCAACGCACAACCAAGCACAGGCACTACCATAACCAGATTTATTAATGTTAAATGACCTCACTGGAACAGGATTCTCAAGAAAAACTAAGGTACAGAAACATTTATTTTTGTACCAACGACTTTCGATCGTTTTCTCATAAGAGAGGGTATTATCTATCAAACCTAAACGTTTGTTCATGATGGCAATATGCCGCATAAAATGTTTTTACTACCTTCCGCGCGCACTAAAGTGCGCTAATCCTTTTTAATCAATAGCTTCAATAACAATCTTTCCCCATCCCAAAACAACTCCTCGTATCTTGGATTATCACGCAGCTTCCCTATTCTTTCTTCCAACTCCGGTCGCGACCAAGGCGGGTCGGAATGTTCTGTCGAACTCATTATAATGTAGTCTGGATAAATGCCTTTGCCAAATAATGTATCTTCGTAACGGTAAATAGCGTCGCGATGAGCCAGTTGCGGCACAAAACAAGATTGCGCCATTACCGAAGAGTCCTTGGGAATACTTGATAAAAGCTGATTATTGATCGTAAACCTTGGCTCGCTTTGGTAAAGCTGGGGATTAAACATTCTAAATAAAGGAGTTTGAGTACGATATGTCTGAATCAATGTTGTTAAAATTAAAGCCGCTCCGCCAAACCAGTAAAGCGACTTAGTTCGTCTAGCAATAAATTTAACCGCGCCGGTAACCTTAACTAAATTAGCCATTCCCCAAATTGTTCCAAACGCCAGCAAAGGAGCGATATTAACACTGTATTGATAGCGAATCAGCCAACGCTGGGAAAGAACAGTCAAAAAACGACTGGCAAAATTTGGCCCCAGCAAAAGCAAAGACAGCGGATCAAATAAAGGCAAAAAAGAAAAGGGGGCGATAAGATTGGTAATAGTTTTAAACTTTAGCGCTGGCTGAAAAAGTACCCGAGCCGTTACCCAAGGAGACACAACAGTAGTTTTAATCATGTCTACAGTAGAAACTCCCAAGGACGGATCCAGTTCTTCGTAAGCGAATTTATCGCCCTTAAAATACGGAATCGCCAGTTGGGTAACCAAAAGATAAGCGGCTATTGACAAGATCATTGTAGCGACACCCAATTTCTCTTTTTTGAATTTTAATATAGCCAAGAATCCTATCACCACCATAAAAAGAGTCACATCTTCTTTAGTTAAAACGCCCATCAACCACGCCAGCCAATACAGTAATTTTTTGTCAAAAATAAGAGCGTAAACCGTCAAAGACAATGGCAAAACAGAAAGAGCAGCCACATGAAAATCGTAATCAATCGCTGTCTGCACACCAATAAAAGCTAGGTAAGCAAAAGAAGCGCAAAGAGAAAAAAATTCGTGTTCGCTGAATTTTTTGGCGACCATGTAGATTGGCCAAGCCGCCAAAGCCACAAAAGCCGCCTGAAGCAGTAAAAGCATCCGAGGATCCTGCCATAACCAATAGAACGGGACTAATAAAACTAAAACAGGGTGAAAATGATCCCCCAGCATATTAGGGCCGGGAAAAGTGTCGTATTTTATGCTTGATAATGGCGCCTTGAAATTGGCGTATTTCCACATGGTTTGGGCGTATAATCCCAAATCAATCGCGTCTGTTTGAAAATGGGCGTAACGATTGATAGACCATGCCGAGTAAAGGACAAAAAAGAATAGCATTAAAAACCAAACTAAATAGGGCTTAATTTTAGCTTTCATAGAAATTAATTTAACTTCCAACCTTCCGCATTCAATTGCTAACTTGTTACATCTTCCCTTTTTCAATCAGCTTAATTATCCAATTATTTTCCATTACATATAAGCGCAATTGATCCGGATCCTGCGAGATAAAATGCCGCCACCAGCGATCCTCTTTTCTAAAATGCTCTTTTGTTGTTTGCGTGGAACCATCTTGGCGCTCCCAAGTTGTTTCCGATTCCCAAACACCATCGGCATAGTAAACTCCAGTTAAAGGGTTTGTCCAAGAACCTAATTCAATAGGGTCGGAATAAAAGGAAAAAGAAACAATTCTTTTTTCCAAGCGGTCATCAATCCAATCCTGATAACGATTCCACAGTAAATAGTCATCTAAATTATCCTCCCACAAAGAGCGATCTTGAGGATAGGCGATCTGCCAAGAAATTCGATTACGCTCGTCAATTGAGAAATCTGGCTCGCGGCTTTCCTGTAAACGGGATTGCGCGAAACGGCGGGCAGTCGAGATTAGGGTAGGAGCCACCTCAAAACGACAAGAGCTCAAAAGATCAAAAGTAGCTATTGAATAACTTTCTGAACAAAAAAATCCATTCTCTGCCAGCTCAAGATCAGGGATAAAAGATAATTCAATTTGCGGGGAAAAAGGTAAATTCTCGTAATGAAAAAATCCCAAAAAGTTTGTATAGGTTTTATTTTGATTAACAGTTACTTCCGCCAGCTCTACTGGACTGGCGGTACTAATATCGGTAACCCGGCCAACCACTCGATAACGACCGAGCAAGGGAAAAATAGCCGTTACTACCGGCTTGTAAAAAGCGATGACAAGAAAAACAATCAAAGAAGAAACCGTTAATAAAACTATTTTCCAACGCCGAAACATGATTATATTATATACTTTTGAATTATTTGTATCACTCAATGTAGTTCAGGAAAAGACGCTCTAATTGATCAAGGTGGCGAGACAAACTAAACTCTGTTTTCGCCATCTCTAAACCGCGAGAACCCAAGCGAGAGGCAAGGCTAGGATCAGATAAAAGACGATCAATCGCCTGCGCTAAAGACGAAATATCCCCGTACTGCGCCACTAACCCGTTCTGTCCATCTTTTAACCATCCACCAATACCACCGGTTCCATAACTTACCACCGGCTTGGCGTAAGACATTGCTTCAATTCCCACTAAGCCAAATGGCTCCGGCCACAAAGAAGGCACCACTAACAGATATGATTTTTTGATCTCCTCCTGCACTTTCTCCCGCTCCAACCAACCTAGAAATTTGACTTGATGACTAATGTCTAACCAACCGGCTAATTTTTTGCACCGTTCCAAATCCCAACCGTCCCCCACCACCCTAATTTGATGAGGAGTATTAATTACTCGAGAAGCGCGAAGCAGATGCCCCAAACCCTTTTCCAAAAAGATTCGCCCTACAAATAAAACTGCCGGCTTGTCGCCATCACCGGTTTGATCAAGTTCGGGAACAGAATGCCCAATTGGATCTTCAAAACCAAACAAAGGATTAACATCAATTTTCTGTTCCATCAGACCATTAAGCACTAGTTGACTCTTTACGTATTCGCTTGCCGCCACCAACTTATTCAACTTTTGGCAAGCTTTAAGTAATTTTGGCAGAGAAGCTAGTTTTGACCAAGCTTCTTTTGGATTGCGGCTCATACACTTTTGACACCAAGCATATTTGCAACACCGCCAAGATAGCGGTTGATCACATGGTTGTTTTTTGGCAAACCAATACTTGGCGGTTCCCGGGCAGTAAGTAGCGTGGTCGTGGATAAAACGAATGGTGGAATATCGTTTGGCAAAAAAATCCACTACCTCGCCTTTAGAAATATTTTGCAAATAAGCTATCTCAAAACTTTTCCCTTCCAAAGTTTCCTCTAGCCTGTCAAGCCGCAAATCTTTGGCCATAAGCACCTCTACCCCGCCAATATCATCTGGACGAGTACCTTCTCCCGCCAAAAAAGTAACCAAGTGGCTGCGCTGGCGCAAACCTTTGGCTACCGTCCAACCATATACTTCCGCCCCGCCGGCGAGATTAATTTTGTCGTTAACGATTAGTATCTTCATTAACCAATATAGCTACAGTTTAACAAAAACTATCCCTCAAGTCCCAGTCCCATCCGATGTAAGATCGGGACTCGGTCGCCCATTTCTTGTATAATTAAACTATGGTCACCAAAAAAATATTAACCGTGGTTGGTTTGACAATAATTTATTTATCAATCGCGATTGTTTTTACTTGGCCATTGGCCAAAAACATCTCCACTCACGGCTTTGGGGTGGACGAAGATTCTCCTTACCACATTTGGCATAATTGGTGGTTAAAATATTCCATTTTTGACCTAAAACAAAACCCTCTCTACACCAATTACATTTTCTATCCTCAAACTGTACCACTGGCTTTTGACGCCAATGCTTTTGTCTTTGGAGCGCTGACTATTCCCATCCAGCTAGTAACTAACAACGTTATCTTTGCCTCAAATATAATCTTTTTGCTCTCTTTCGCCTTATCAGGATTAGGAATGTACTGGTTAGCAAACCACTATTGTCGGTCGAAGATCGCTTCAGCAATGGCTGGCGTTATTTACGCTTTTGCCCCTTATGTTTTTGCCCAAGCAATTGACGGGCACATTAATCTAACTTCAATTTGGATTATTCCTTTTTACGCCCTAGCGCTGGAAAATCTGTGGAAAAGATCACTGGAAAAAGGCCTTAAAGACAAGATGGTGCCCACACTTGTCCTGCTGACGGGAATTTTGATCTCGCTTCAAGCCTACAATGACTTAACTTACACCGCCTTTTTGATGTTTTTCACTACCATATACATATCCATAAAAGTTATCAATAACATAGTAAAAAGACAAACGGAAAAGAAGGAAATGAGGGAAATAGTAATCCCTCTTGTTCCTTTGGCAATGGCAGGAGTACTATCACTGATTATTTTTCTACCGGCGCTAATTCCCACTCTTAAAGCCTACCAATCCGGTTTAACTCCTGATGCTGATCTTAAAACTCAAGCGGTTTGGTCCGCTGATTTAATCAGCTTTATTAAACCGCCGGACTTTTTAAAATTTTTTGGAGAAAAATGGCAGTTTACCGCCAAACAAGGCACAGTTGAAGCAACTGTTTTCCCCGGTTACGCGCCACTGATTTTGACAATAGCGGCAGTAATTCTTCTTTTTAGAAAGCGGGCTGATCAAGACAAGGAAACTTTACTAACATGGCTGGCTGTAACTATCGCCTTCTTTATTTTTTCTTTGGGGCCGTGGCTCAAAATTAACAACCAAGCTCCCGGCTTAACAATACTGGGAAAAAGTATTCACTTATACTTGCCTTACGCTCTGCTCCATAAAGTCCCGATCATCGGCGGCACGCAGGAGCCAGCCAGAATGAACCCTTATTTGATGCTGGGACTGGCCATTATTAGCGCACTAATGATAGAGAAACTGCTTACTGTCTATAAAAGTAAAAAAAATTCAACTCTCGTAACTGTTTTCGCCGGCTGTTTGGCAACTTTTGTCCTTGGAGAAAGGTGGCCAATAGATTTTCCTACCACTGATTTACGCGCCCCTAAAATCTACCAGCAAATTGCCAAAGACCGGGAAGATTTTTCTGTTTTGAATTTGCCGATTGGCTTTAACAGCGGCCAGATCGCTCTGGGTGTCACACCAATCGGCTCGCTGCAATTTTTCCAAACTATCCATCTACATCCATCTTTTAGAGGGACGGTCGCTCGCTTGCCAATAAGCGCTTTTGATTATTACCGCCAACTGCCACTTTTTAAATACCTGCTTAGCCCAAACGACACTCCTGACAGCGATGACTTGAACAAGGAACTAGTTAAGGAAACCTTTAAGAAGCAGTTAAATATAAAGTATATCGTCATCCACAAAGACAAATATACCAAAATACCACTTGGAGAAACCGAAAACTTAATAAAGGAAGTGCTTGGAGGAAAATTGATCAGCGAAGAAGGCCAAATAAGCGCTTATCAGATTTAACAGCTAACGGCAAATAAAAAAGGGCGAAAGGCTACCGGCCAGTCTGGGCTATCACGCAGTATCTCTGAAGTTTCTGAAAAAAAAGAAGCGGAAAATAGGCGAAAATGCTAAAATATCCCCTATGAAGTATTACACCGCTTACCCAAGGGATAATCAAATAATCGGTTTGGCGCCGATGGATGGGGTAACTGATTACCCGGCCAGACAAATACAAGCAAAAATTGCAAAGCCCGCTCTAATGTACACCGAGTTTATTAATGTGGAAGGATTAACAAAAAAACCGCAGGCGCAAGAAAACAGGCTTAAATTTGATCAAGAACAACAGCCATTAATAGTACAACTTTGGGGAAACAATCCGGAATATTTTTACCAAGCGGCTAAAATCGTCGCCCCGCTGGGATTTAACGGAATAGACATTAACGCCGGATGCCCAAACCCCAGAGTTTTGAAAAGGGGAGCGGGGGGCAGCTTGATTGGTAAAAACGATTTAATTCAAGAAATAGTAAACGGCTGCAAAAACGCCATAAAAGAAACAAAAGGCAATCTGCCTCTTTCCATTAAAACCAGAATAATTGGGGAAAAGGAAGAAAACTGCCGCTGGGCAGAAGCATTGGCTGATTTGGACATTGATCTCGTGTGTCTTCATGGTAGAGATTTAGAACAAAGGTTGAGCGGACCGGTTGATTGGGAAAGAGTTAACGAAGGGGCTCAAATTATTAAGGGATCAGGAAAATTGGTACTGGGAAATGGCGGGATAAAAAATAGAACTCAAGCGCTAGAGAAATGTAAACAATACAATCTAGACGGAGTTTTGATAGGACAAGCCGCTATTGGCAATCCCTGGGTTTTTAGTCAAAACGATACTCCTACCAAAAAAGAACTTTTTAAAACTATAGCCGACCATGCCCGTAAAGTAGAGGAATTCTACGGACCGCGTGGTTTTAAGTCTTTTTACAAACACGCCGTCTGCTACTGCCGTAACTTTTCCGGCGCAAAGGAGTTAAGAATCAAATTATTACAAACAAAAAACTGGCCGCAAGTAGAAAATCTCCTAAACAGTGTCGCTTTGACTTAGGCTATAATTATTTGTATGGACTACTCAAAAGAACCAGACCAGAAAATATTTAGCCTAATTGAACAAGAGGTTACTCGCCAACAACAGGGGTTAATACTAATCCCTTCAGAAAATTACGCCAGTCTATCTGTTATACGAGCGATGGGAACGCCTCTATCCAATAAATATTCCGAAGGTTACCCGGGTAAACGGTACTATTCCGGCAATAAATTTATTGACCAAATTGAAGAACTGGCGATAGAAAGGGCAAAAAAATTATTCGGATTTGATCATGCCAATGTTCAACCTCATTCCGGTTCCACCGCTAACCAAGCGGTCATTCTAGCATTACTAAAGCCAGGAGATAAAATATTGAGTTTAGACTTAAACCACGGAGGACATCTTAGTCATGGCAGTCGGTTAAACTTTACCGGAAAATTTTATAATATTGCCAGTTACGGAGTGGAAAAAGACACGGAGCAACTCAACTACGATCATTTGGAAATGATTGCCAAGAAAGAAATGCCTCAACTCATAATCTCCGGATCCACCTCCTACCCAAAACAATTTGACTTTGACCGGGTGGGACAAATTGCCAAAACAGTGGGGGCTTTTCATTTGGCTGACATTGGCCATGTCGCTGGCTTGGCAGTAGCGGGAAAACACTACCCCTGCCAAAGCGCTGACATTGTAACTACCACCACCCACAAAACCCTGCGCGGCCCGCGGGGAGCAATAATCCTGTGCCAACAAGAGTTGGCGGAACAAATTGACCGGGCGGTATTTCCAGGCGTGCAAGGCGGGCCGCTGGAAAATATCATTGCCGCCAAAGCCGTCTGCTTTCTGGAAGCGAGACAGCCGGAATTCAAAATATACGCTCAACAAATATTAGACAACGCTTTAGCCCTAGCTAAATCTTTAACCGAAAACGATCTGCGGTTGGTTTCCGGAGGAACGGATACGCATTTGGTTTTGGTTGATGTCCGCCCGCTTGGCATAGACGGGCAAAAAGCAACCCTGGCTTTGGAAAATTCAGGCATCTATGCCAATAAAAATGTTATTCCTTTTGAAACCGGAACTCCTTTCAAACCCTCTGGAGTACGGTTGGGAACCCCCGCTCTTACTACAAGGGGAATGAAAGAGAAGGAAATGGAAAAAATTGGGAGTTGGATAAGCCAACTTTTACATCAATCAGATGATCTGACGCTTCAGAAAAAAATAAAAGAGGAAGCAACAGAACTAACCAATCTTTTTCCTGTGTATGGAGCCCCACGCGCAAGCCTGCCGAAGGCGGGCAAGCGCGTGGTACCACTTGGTGACACCGCCTTCGGCGGTGGAACTTAGTGGTACGACATGCGCCGCAGCACT
>PEYW01000015.1 GCA_002774225.1 candidate division WWE3 bacterium CG08_land_8_20_14_0_20_43_13
AGAGGATGACGAGAGTGGTTTCTTCGTCATTCTGAAGGAGCGAATAGCGACTGAAGAATCAACTTAGATTCTGTCTTTTTCCTGATTCCGAAGGAGATCCTTCGTCCCGCCAAAGGTGGGACTCAGGATGACGGAGAAATAGTCGTCATTCTGAACCCGCCAAAGGCGGGTGAAAAATCTCCTTCAAAGAGAAGGAGGCAATGTTACATCTAGTAGTGGCTAACCCAATCTCTAACGGGGTAAATGTCAATATATGGTTTTTGACGAGGAAACAAAAGCGGCTTTGCCGATTGAGAGAACTTTTATCGCGGTTAAACCGGACGGTATTCAACGGCAGTTGATAGGGGAGATTATTGGCCGTTTTGAGAGGCGCGGTTTAAAAATGATTGGCTGCAAGTTATTGGTTCGTACCGAGGAGCAGCTTGCCCGGCAGTATCCAAACAAAGAAAGCTGGCTCGTTCCTTTGGGTACAAGAACTCTGGCTGGCTACGCGGACAAGGGTATAAAAGTTGATAAAACGCCGATTGAGATTGGTCAAGATATCCGTCAAAAATTAATTAACGGTTTAGCTGGTAAACCTTTTCTCGCCATGGTATGGGAAGGGGCTCACGCGGTAGAATTAGGTCGCAAGACAGTTGGCGCCACCAATCCTTTGGCGGCCGTTCCCGGCACTATTAGGGGCGATTTTTCTGTTGAATCCTATTTTTTATCCGATCAATTGGGGCACCCGGCCCGTAATTTGGTCCATGCTTCCGGCGACCTTGAGGAAGCAAAGTCTGATATCAGCATTTATTTTAAAGAGAGTGAGCTTATTGATTATCCGTTTGTTCTGGACGAAGTCCTGTACGGCAACGAAGGCGGGCGGGTTGCCTAATTTTTTATGTTATCTACTGCCTCTTCCGGTTTTACTATTCCTGAATTAATAATTACTCTTGCCTTGGCGGCGATTGTGTTTTCCGCGGCGGGCATTTCGTTGGCGGCCTACCGTCAAAAGGTTTTTTTTGAAGATCAGCGGGATAAAGTATTACTGGCTTTGGATACGGCGCGAAATAAGTCTATGGTTGTGGAGAGCGGCTTATATTACGGCGTGATTTTTACCCACGATTCATTTTCTTTAGTCTCCTACAGCGCTGATGACACTTCCAATGTGGTTGAAAACTACCCACTGTCTTCTTCTGATTACTATTTTGGCGTAGCTGAAGAGTCTTCCCTCTTAATTCCTTTTTCCAAACTGACCGGCTACTTGCGCGAGGATGTAGATGATCCGGCGCGACTATGTTTATTTGATCGTCATTTAAAGGTGTGTCTTAGTGTTAATCGCCATGGGGCGGTTATTTCTGATAAAATTAGCAAGATTTAGTATTAAGTATATGATTGCGCGTCCCGACTTTGAATCTTCCGGATACACTTTAGTGGAATTGCTGGTGGTTTTGGCCCTTTTGGCAAGTGTTTTTATTCCGATTTACAGCCTTTACCAAAGCACTTTATCGGTTGAGTTTACCGCGATTGATCAATCCCAAGCTGGCGCTTACGCCCAGGATGCCCTTGAGGCGATTTACGCTATATACAAGGACGATTGGTCAGTAATCGCGGACGGGTCTTACTATTTAGCTCTCAATCAAGGCGGGCAATATTGGGAATTGGAGAAGGTGGTTGATGACCAGGCCCCAAGCGTCGATGTGTTGCCTTTGCGCAAAGGGTTTTTTCGTCAAATACTTATTCGTTCTGTGTGGCGGGATGCTGAAGGCCGCATTTATTTGGAGGATGCTGATGATCGTTTGCCTGACAATCTTACCAAATTAGTGACGGTAACCGTTAGTTGGGGAGCAAATAAGTCAAAACAAGTTGTTCTGAATACTTATATTTCTGAAATTTAGGTTTTTATGTAGACATCGCCGTTTAAAAGTATGTAGTTTGTCATTATGACAAAATTCCATAGGTTTAAATGTCGTTCTCTATGCGCCGTCCTAACGATTCAAAGGGCTTCACTTTAGTAGAATTTCTGCTCGCTATGAGTATGGGGGTGGTGTTGGCAGTTTCGGTTGGAGGAGTGGTTTACAATTTCGCCAAGAATTGGGCTGTTTCGCGAGATAAAGACCGCCTTTACCGTTCCGGCGAATCGGTAATGCAAGAATTGGTACATCAAATTCATTGGGCCGACTCTGTCACAATTTCCGAAGAAGATTCTTCTTTGGTTTTGCAAATTGGAGATGCCGCCGCTTCCTATCTTGTTATTGATGATCCGGATTTGGAAGATTCCGCCTATCTAGTAAAAAAGGTGGGGGACGATACCTATCAATTAACCGCCGATTCTATTGCAGCGACTTCCTTTATTGTGAAAAATAGGACTAATAACATTTTAGATGAAGGTGATGGCATTAGCAGTTATCAAATTTCGTTAACATTACATTATGCCAGCGATCCGCGCCTAGCCTACGAGACTTCCCGAATAATTTCTTTGCGTCAGAAGCAAAAAGCAGCCTTATGAAACAAAAATATCAACAGGGATTTACTTTACTTTCTACCATGATTATTTTAATCAGCTGCGCCGTGTTTTTGCTGGGCGGACTTTGGTTGGTTAGCAGTTCTTCCATTCAGTTATCCCAAACCAGCGGGGCAAGCGAAGCCGCTTTTTACGCGGCGGAGGGGACATTGGCGCAAACCATGTCTTTGCTCAAAAACAACTCGTCTTGGCCGCCGGTAGATTTGCCAGAATTAGGGGATGATCCGGTTGCTTGGGGGGACGAGTACGAGTTTAACGGAATCATGATCGCCAGGCAGGTGGTTATTTCCTATAATGATGAGAATCAGTTAACTTATACAATTACTATCTCTTCTCGTTCTGGCAAATTGCCGCGCAAGATGGCAGCAACCGTAATCCGCCAGCCGGAGTCAAGAAATTTACTAGATATAGTTTTAACTTTAGATGTATCCGGATCAATGGGGCACCAATCGCCGACTAATTTCCGCAGCGGTTACGATTGCTGCCGCGATCCGGGGAAGCCAAATCCTCTTGTGCGTGGTAACAAAGGTTATTGTTGTTTACCAACAATAACAATATATGAAGAGTCGTCGTGTACTTTGGCTGATTCGCGATTAAACTGCGCTAAAGAGGCGAGTGTTTCCCTCTTGGAAACCGATATCTTTTCCAGTGACTACGATTCTTTTGGCCTAGTTTCCTATGGCAGCCGCGCCGAAGTTTACCAGGTTTTAACAAATGATTTTAAGGACGAGGGTTCAAGCTTGCGTTTATCTCTTACCAAAGCAGTGGAGGATGCGAAAACACTGGTTCACTCTCTCCTTAGAGGCACTAATATCGGTGACGCTTTAAAAGTTAGCAACGAAAGTTTGTTGCTCTATGGCAGGGAGGATGCTCTAAAGATAATTATTCTTTTGACTGACGGGCAACCTACGGTCGCCCCCTCAAAAATAACCGATTTTCCTAAAACGGTTAATCCTCCGTACAAATATATCAATCAAAAATGTAGTTCATCGGCTGCTTTTTCTAAGGTGCAGCCGTGCGAACCTATTTTAAAAGCAAAGAGCGGTTTTCTTATTGATGAATTGCTTAGCGGCTGCGCCGAATATATTAGGGAAAACGGCGGCGGTGATAGCGATTGCGTTACCTTAAACACGAATACGGATGGGGCAGTTTCGTCCATATGTTACTGTGTGGCCGGTAAATACGCGGCTGATTTTGCTGACAGTATCAAAGCTCCTGCTTCGAGCCCTATTATTTATGTAATTGGTTTAGGTAAAGATGTTAACGGTGAACTTTTGAAGGAAATTGCTTCTTCGCCAGAGCATTACTTTTTTGTTTCCAACGCCTCCCAACTATCGCAAGCATTCGCTGACATTGCCAGCCATATCGAAAATATGTTTAGTTACTCTTTAATGGAAGTAGTTCCGGATTAGTATTGGGGCAGGGGGGAGATAATTTTTTGTTTGGGATTGGTGTTAGCGCGGTTACTTTGAAGATGGGTGAAGGTATACATGCCAATGGCAATTAAACCAAGGGCGACTAAAGACGCGGCGATGGAGGATATTAGCGCTGAATTTGCCTTTTTGTTTTTTGGCTGGTAAAACTTTCCAAAGAACTCTTTGGCCGGAGTTTCTAGCGGAGCTTTTTTTTGCAAACTGCTGTTTTGCTCCAGATCATCCATAATCTCCTGCGCCTGATTTAAGCTTTGAGAAATTGACTGCTCTAGTTGCTCAAGGAAAGGGTGGGGTAAGTACAGATTCGTAGACAAATCTTCGTATTTTTGAGGTTCTTCAGCGGCTGTTTGAGGTTTAGCCGGCGCGTAACTTTCACTCTTAATTTGTTCATATTGAACAATCGTTTCTTCCGCCGCTTCCGTCGGTTTTGTTTTGGTTGAGGGCTTTTCTTCCTCTACCGTTTCTTTGGGATATTGTTTTTTCATTAGCGCTTCGTTAAGCAGCATTACTGAATAACGCCGCTGATTGCCGGGTGTTCTAAAAGGCATGAGCTTATTTTCACGCTCCCATCTTCGTAATGTGTCCTTGGATACTCCAATATAATCGGCCGCCTCACCGATACTTAATAGCTTTGTATTGTTATGTTCTTCCATAAATATTGAGGCCAACTAATCTTACTTAAATGTATAATAATTTGTTTATAAATGTAAATAGCTAGTTTTATTAGAGAGGCGGTTGCTTTTATTGTAAATTGTTTTTATGATTGAGCTACACAAATATGTCTCTTTTAAAAGAAAAACACATTTTATACTCCTTGATTACTTTTCTGATTCTTTTGGTAGTTACTTTGGTGGTTATGGGTTGGTCCATGGGCTATCGTTTTAACTGGCGGGAGAAATCTTTAAACAGTACGGGAATGATCGCGTTTAACTCTCTCCCTGTTGGCGCTAAAGTTTCCTTGGATGGGGAGGTTGCTTCCGTAACGAACGGCAGCGTTTCTGGAATAGTCCCTGGAAAACACCATGTTCAACTTATCAAGGATGGGTATACCCCCTGGGAGAAGGATATTGAGGTTTTCCCCCAGCTTGTTACCGAAGTTAATGCTTTACTTATACCTATTTCCAGTCGAATTGAACCTCTAATAAGCGGCGGGGCGCGTTATCCTGTGCTATCTCCCAGTCGTGGTCGTTTAGTTTATTTTACCCAAAATGGCAAATACCCCGGAATTTGGGGTCTCTCCCTTACCGGGCAACCCTTTTTAAATATCTTTAAAACTAGCGCTTCTCCATTAATTAAAGATATACCCACTGTTAAATTTTCCAATGGCGAGGAGCTTATTTGGTCTCCTCAAGAAGATGAATTATTGGTTAAGATGAATGACTCCGGTTATTTTTTGATTGATCTTCGTTCTAGTGATTATCAAGCGACCAGCAGCAGCGAACCAACGATAGCTCGCTGGGAAGAAACCTTGCTTAAAAAAAGAGCCGCTTTTGTGGAGAATTTAAAGATACCAGAGTATTTAATTCCAATGGCTTCTGATTCAGATACATTGTGGTCGCCTAACGAGCAGCGTTTTTTGTATGTAAAACAGGATGACGACTACATTGAGTATCGCGTGGCTAATTTTGAACAGCCGCTGGCGGTGGGTGGTCAGCAAGAGTATGTAAGCTTAAGGTTGCATAAGGATACAGATTTGGCGGTTAATTGGTATTCCGATAGTAACCACTTAATATTAGTAAGCTACGATGAGGTCGGTCAAACAGGCACGATTGAGTTAATAGAAATTGATGGTTCTAACCGTTCCGAAGTCTATAGCGGTAATATGTCTTCCAGCGCCGTATATTCAAATCCAAGCGGCGATCGGTTAATCTTCTTAGCCAGCTTTAAAAATAATACTGTACCCGATTTATATACTATCAGTTTGCGTTAAGCTTTATGTCAAAACTAAAAGTCAATCAAGATTTGTGCATCGGTTGTGGTCTGTGCGTTTCATTGGCTGGCAAGACCTTTCGCTTTAATTCGCAAAACAAAGCTGAAGTGGTTAGTGATAATTCTCAACCGGCGGACCCAGCAGAAACAATTCAGCAGGTAATTAGCTCTTGTCCGGTGGGGGCAATCAGCCAATGGGAGAATCTCCTTTAAATGGGATCCTTCGTCTGCCTGAGGTGGGTTTATCTGAATGGTGGACACGAATGTCCACCCTACGCGACAACGTAAAGGGGAAGGATCTTGTCTGTCATTCTGAAGGAGCGAATAGCGACTGAAGAATCCCATTCCCTCGTCATCCCGAAGGAGATCCTTCGTCGCTAGCGCTCCTCAGGATGACGAAAGAATTTCTTGTCATTCTGAACCCGCCAAAGGTCCTCCAGAGGCGGGTAAACGGGTAAACGGGCAGGCAGGATGACGAGATGAGCTGGTTCCGAAAGATTAGAGAACGATATTTAAACCTATGGAATTTTGTCATCCTGAACTTGTTTCAGGATCTAATACCTAAGAAGATTTCGAAATGAATTCGGAATGACAAACTGCATACTTTTAAACTACATTGTCTAATGACGGGGAAGTAGTCGTCATTCTGAACCCGCCAAAGGCGGGTGAAGAATCCCCCTATGAGCAGATTCCGAAGAGGATGACGAGATTGGTTTCTTCGTCATTCTGAAGGAGCGAATAGCGACTGAAGAATCAACTTAGATTCTGTCTTTTTCCTGATTCCGAAGGAGATCCTTCGTCTGAATGGTGGGCATGGAAGCCCCCACCTCTCCGGCGGGCAGACACCCTACGCAACAATGTAAAGGGAAAGAATCTCCTTCAAATGGGATACTTCGTCCCTCCAGAGGCCCTCCGGAGGCGGGTAAACGGGTAAACGGGCAGGCACCCTACGCGGTTGCGTGATTTGATTTTAGTGCGATCTATAAATGTGATATCAATAGATTGCGTATCCATTGAGGCGGATTTATGACTTTATCCAGAAAAATAGCGATTGATTTGGGAACATCCAATTCGCTTGTTTTTGAAGTGGGGAGGGGTTTGGTTTTGCAGGAGCCGACAGTGGTGGCTGTTTCGCTTGATGACAATAGGGTATTGGCAGTTGGCACTCAAGCCCAACGAATGCTTGGCCGTACGCCCGCCAATATTCAAGCTTCACGGCCTCTGCGTGACGGAGTGATTGCTGACTATCATATTACCGAAGTTCTACTTTCTTATTTTATTCAGCGCGCTTGCGGCCGTTTTCGCTTCTTGCGACCTCAAATAATGCTTTCGGTGCCGGCGGGCGTTACTTCGGTGGAGTCGCGGGCAGTGTTGGACGCGGCTTTGGGGGCAGGAGCAGGAAAAGCCTACCTTTTGCCGGAGCCCCTGGCCGCGGCTTTGGGGGCAGGTATCCCTGTTGAACAGGCTTCGGGCAATATGATTTTTAATTCTGGAGGAGGGACCACCGAAATTGCTATTATTTCTTTGGGTGGGGTGGTAGTTTCAGAAAGCGCCCGATTGGCCGGCGATCGCTTAGACGAAGCGATTGCTAGTTATGTGAGGCGAAAGTATGAGCTTGTTATTGGTGAGCAGGCGGCAGAACGTTTAAAAATTGATATTGGCAGCGCGGCTCCCCTGGAGAAACGGTTAACCTCCGAAGTTAAGGGAAGGGACTCTTTAACTGGTTTGCCAAGAACTGTTGAAGTAAGTTCGGAAGAAATAACCGAAGCGATCAAAGATGTTTTAGAAGGGATGGTTTTGGCAGTGCATCGCGTTTTGGAAAAAACACCTCCGGAATTGGCTTCTGATGTTATAGATAAAGGGATTGTTTTGTCTGGAGGCACGTCACTGCTTCGCAATTTGGATTTATTTTTAACCAAGACGATTGGTGTGCCGGCTCATGTTGCTGGAGATCCTATTTACTGTGTGGTGCGTGGTATTGCCCAAGCTTTGGAAGATTTTGAATCTTATCATCGCTTTGTAGTTAAAAAGTAGTATGTCGTTTATTCATATTTGCTGATATGCCAAGGATTTATCCGTAATTATTTAAAGTATATGCGTATTGGTATTGATGCCAGCAGTGCGGTTTCTCCGCATTGGGGAGGGCCGGAGAATTACTCGTACTATCTTATCCATGAGTTTGCGAAGATGGATAAAAGTAACGAGTACTACTTATATTTTAACCATCTTCCTATTCGCCCCCTACCTCAACAAGACAATTTTAGATTGGTTTATTTTACCATGCCCCGTTTTTGGACGCATTTGGGCTTGCCTTGCCATCTTGTTCACGATAAAATTGATGTGTTTTTTTCTCCCGCCCATTCGCTGCCCTTTATTCTTCCTTCTAAAATTCCCTGCCTTTACACGGTTCATGATTTGGCCTTTGTTTTTTTAAAACGGCACTACGATTTATTTAGTCGTTTTTACCTTAATCTATCTGTTAAATATTCGGCTCGTCGGGCAAATCAGGTTCTGGCAGTTTCGGTTTCTACCAAGAGGGATTTGGTGGAGCAGTTAAATATTGAGGAGCAAAAAGTTACCGTAGTTCCGAACGGCTACGATGGGGAGGTTTTTTACCCGGTGGAAAGCTCTAAAGTTGAAGATGTTCTTTTAAAATACGAACTTACCGATCCCTACTTGCTTAATGTAGCTACCATTCAGCCCCGTAAGAACCACATTCGTTTAATTGAATCTTTTTCTAAAGTGGCGCGTCGTTATAATCAAGATTCTAAATACCGCAATCTAAAATTAGTTTTAGTGGGTAAACCTGGGTGGCAGTACCGCGATATATATGACTCCCCAAGAAAGTTTGGAGTTGAGGATCGGGTATTATTTTTGGGGCATATTCCTGACCATGATGTGCCTTCGCTAATGACTGGCGCGCTAGCGCTCACCTATCCTTCTTTGTATGAAGGTTTTGGTTTAGCGGCCCTGGAGGCCATGGCCTGCGGCACGGTTGTTCTTACTTCAAACATATCTTCTTTACCCGAAGCGGTTGGCTCATGCGGCGTGCTGACGGACCCTTACAGTATCAACAGTCTTACCGAGGGGATTGTCGGCATTTTGGAAATGACTTCCGAACAAAGAGAAACATTGATAAACAATGGTTTAAAGAGAGCTGCCGATTTTACTTGGCAAAAGGCGGCGGAGAGAACTTTAACGCTGCTTAAAAGTCTTATTTATGATACCTCTTGAATTTGTTAAAACTCTTGGTATTCCTATTTCGCGGTTAACAATGGAGGAAGTTATCTGCTTGGTTGAAGAATGGCTTGTCTCTAAAGCTGGTAAAAAGAGAATTGTAACGGTTAACCCGGAATTTTTAGTTTTATCTTACTACAATCGTGAGTTTGAATCTATTTTGCGTAAAGCCGATTTAGCGGTGCCTGACGGCGTTGGTATTTTAACGGCAGCCCAATACTCTTTTTATATGCGATCCTTGCCTAATTCAAAGCTTCTATGTTTAGCAGGCAGTTTTTTTTATGGTATTGTTTGTGGTTTGGCCCTTCTTTTCTGCCCTGCCTTTTTCAAAGTTTTAAAAGAGCGAATAACTGGGGTTGATCTTGTTGGTAATTTGTGCCAAAAGTCCCGCGAACAAGGCTGGCGGGTATTTTTGTTGGGAGGATGGTTTGGAGTAGGTGCGCAAACAGCCGCCAATCTTAGAGCTAAATATCCGGGTTTGATCTTAAATCACTTTCAAGGGTCCCCCGATTGTCGAAGCGAAACAAGGAGTGAGTTGGACAAAACTCTGCAAATAATCTCTAACTTTAACCCAGATATCCTATTGGTGGCTTACGGGTTTCCGGCACAAGAGTACTGGATATCGAGCAATTTTGAATCTATACCGTGCAGGTTGGTTATCGGGGTGGGGGGAACTTTAGATATGCTTTCCGGCCGCGTGCGCCGCGCGCCGTATTTTTTTAGACGGCTTGGTTTGGAGTGGCTATGGAGATTGCTTTTGGAGCCGGGGAGATTTACACGTATTTTTCGCGCGGTAGTTGTTTTTCCTTACTTGGTCTGGCGCAGTAATTTGCTGGAAGATAAAAAAATAACCCCATTCAAGGTAAATTCATAAC
Organism: candidate division WWE3 bacterium CG08_land_8_20_14_0_20_43_13; assembly: GCA_002774225.1. Taxonomy (GTDB): domain Bacteria; phylum Patescibacteriota; class WWE3; order PEYW01; family PEYW01; genus PEYW01. The sequence continues at coordinate 9,978 of PEYW01000015.1, forward strand.
CACCAGTGGACAGGTTTCTGGTGTTCATGAACTTTCCTTGAATGGGGCTTCCTTTCTCTAGGCCATATTCATCTTTTTTCCCTTCCTTTCCTTATTATATAAATTAGCAACCACAAGCTGTCAAATAGTTATCTCTTTCCTTTTCTTTATTAAAATTAGTCTCCGGCGAACCACCTTTTCTTACTTTGATTAAGGTTCCAATAAATGATAGTTGTTTGTCAATAGGCGATTTTTGTTTTAGAATGGTAGTGTTAATTTATGGCGCCAAACTTACTAAGCCAATTGCAAAAATTAGTTTCCCCTTTAGAAGAAGGAAAGGTTTCCTCTCCGCTTAAGATTCTTATCGTGGGGGTGGAAGTGTCCCCTTTTGCCAATGTGGGCGGCTTTGCTCGTGTTTTAGGCTATCTCTCTCGCGCGTTAAAAAACATGGGTCACGATGTGCGTATTTTTATGCCCAAGTTCGGCTTTTTGGACGAAGAAAAATACAAAAACGAGATGGTTTTGGAGGGCTTGCGTATTCCAGATGGCGGGGGCGGCGAGTTGATTTGCAATGTTAAAAAACATGTTACTCCTTTTGGAGTTACCGTTTACTTCTTGGAGAACAAAGAATATTACGAAATCAGAGCCAATGTTTACGGTTACCGCGATGATCCGGTGCGCTGGGCCCTTTTGTGCCGCGGAGCGCTAGAATTTATTCGGGCTCAAAATTGGGTGCCCGATATTATTCACAGTAATGATTGGCATACTGGTATAACTTCCAATTTCTTGCGTGTTGAATATTCAAAAGATACTAAATTAAGGAACATCGCCGCTGTTTTTACTATTCACAATCTTGCCTTTCAAGGAATGTACGACCACAAGAATGTAAGCGAATTGGATCGCGATGACGGACATTCTCCGATTGCCTCTTTGTTCTCCGACCGCTTAGGCAAGCAGAATTTTATGCGCCGTGGCATTCTCTACTCTGATTTGATAAATACAGTTTCCGATGGTTACTCTAGAGAAATTCTTACTCCAGATTACGGTGAGGGCCTTGATCAGCTTCTATTGGAATTGCGCAGCAAGCTTACCGGAATAGTGAACGGACTGGATTACCAAGAATTTAATCCAGCTACCGATAAGTTTATTGAAGCTAACTACGATATTGATTCATTAGATCTTCGTTACGAGAATAAAAAGAAGTTGCAGAAAGAATTTGGTTTGCCGGTTGACAAAACAATACCGGTAATCGGGGTGGTTGGCCGCCTTGATCCGCAAAAAGGTCACAGCATGATTTTGGAAATAATGTGGCATATCTTAAAAGATTTTGATACCCAATTGGTGGTGCTAGGTGGTGGGGAAAGCGATATTGCCAGCCAATATCGCAGTTTAAAAGAGGCTTTTCCCAGTAAAGTAGGAGTGCACTTGATGCCCGATTTTACCTTGCCCCGCTTGATCTTTTCTGGCTCTGATATTATGCTTTTTCCTTCCAAATTTGAACCGTGCGGCATCACCCAGTTAGAAGGAATGCGTTACGGGACAGTACCGGTCGCTCGAGCAACCGGCGGCTTGGCCGATACCATTCAAAACTACAACCCGCGCACTGGTGAAGGCTACGGCTTTGTTTTTAAGAATTATGACCATTGGGAATTTTTTGCCCAGTTAGTAAGGGCGCTGGAGATGTACAATCAGCCGAATATCTGGCGGACTTTAGTTAAACGTTGTATGAGTCAGGATTTTAGCTGGGAAGGCTCGGCAAGAAAATACTCCCAGTTTTACCAAAGAGCCCAGCAGGTTCGTCTTAATCAATTGGTAAATGAGGGTGTCGTCACTTCTCGGTTTGGTCGCGGGTCCGGGCCGTTGATATAAACTACTTAGCAGTTGACATTTCCTTGGTTTTTGTTACAGTTTTGGATGTGTTTTCCACCGTCTTTTAGGAAAGGAAGGGAAGGTTAAGTGGCTAGTATTTTTTTACCTTCTTCCACTCCTCATGATGTATACTAGTATAAACTATGCGCTTCTGCCTATTTTTGCATTTTTATCAGCCTTCTATACAGTATCAGCCGGTGCTTGATAGAATCGTACACCAAAGCTACATACCGATTTTGGAATTTTTGGAGCGCCACCCCCAGGCTATTATTACCGCCAATTTTTGCGCTTCGTTAAGCGAGCAGTTGCTGACTCGTGGATATAAAGACCTGCTGGATCGTTTTTCCCGTTTAGCTCTTTCCGGCCAGCTTGAGCTGGTAGGCAGCGCCGCTTATCACCCCTTGCTGTCAAAACTGCCCGAAGATGAAATACGCCGCCAGATATTGTTGAATGATAAGATTAATCGTTTTTGTTTTGGCGGGGCTTGGAAACCAATTCCCAACCAAGGTTTTTTTCCTCCGGAGTTGGCTTACAGTAAAATTGTGGGCAAAGTGCTTGATCGTTTGGGTTTTAAATGGGTTTTACTTAGCGAAAGCTCCTATCCTTCACTGGACATTCCCGATGAGAGGCTCTACAAAATCAAGGACATTTCCCTATTCGGTTTTTTTAGAGATAACGAATTGAGTTTGAGAACCGCCTTTGGCTGTATTAGAACTAGACATAGTTTTCGGCGGGCTTTGGAGGAGCATTTGGGAAAACGAGAGTATATCATCGCCGCCATGGACGCGGAGACATTCGGCCACCATCTAAAAGATGGATTGGAGATACTTTCCGGAATTTTTAAAAATGATGAGGAAATTAGGTTCTGTACAATTTCGCAGTTGTTTCCTTTGTTTGATAACAAGATAGAAAAAGTGGATGCCCAAGAGGGAACATGGGGAACTACCGCCGAAAATAAATTGCAAGGTCAACTGTACCCTCGTTGGGATTTGCCTAATAATCCCTTACATCAAAAAGAATGGGAATTGCACAGTTTGGCTATAAAACTGGTTAATAGCTCTCGCTGCCGTTTTGACGATTTTGATTCAGCCTTTTATCGTTATCAGGCCGGTGCCATTTTGCCTCCAAAACAGCTTAATTGGCTAGTGGCTAGGGAATTGCTGGATAAATCGCTCTGCTCCGATTTGTTCTGGTGGTCAAGCCGCAATCCTTATTGGCATCCTCTGTTGGTTCAAGAAAATCTTCAATTGCTCCGTCGGGTGGTGGCGCAAGTGCCTGATGCCAGTGCGGCTGATCGTCGTCGTTGCTCGCAATTAATTAATCAGATCACCAAACTTGGCTTGCGTTTGTATGGTAGCAAAGTAATTGGGGGTTGAGGTGCCGACAATAACTACTTTTCCATTGGGGGGTGTTTTCTGGGATGAATTCAAAACCTATTTTTACGGCAGCGCTCCGTGTTATAGTCCTATTTGATAACATTTGTTTAATTAGAGTTTTTAAGAGATATCCATAATATGGCCGCGCAACCAGAAACTCCGCAGCCGAGTCCTAACAGCGAAGAATCAAAAGAAAAAAAAAGAAAGTGAATTAAGAAAGAGTTACATGGCGCTTGCTAGATGCGTAGAGACCAATAATCCGATTCTTCCAGATAGGAAGACGGTTGTTAGGCAGGATCAGGTAGAGGATATCTACGCTAAATTAGCTGAAGACGATGCTTTTCTTATCATCTCTGGCGTAAAGGGTTGCGGTAAATCAACCCTTTTGCGCCAGATTGAGGGGCTAGCACAAGAGAGTGGCCGGACGGCTGTATACATAGACAAACAGGTGGTGTGGGGAAAAGATCCAGACGGTACAGCAGATTGTTTGCGACAAAAGCTAGGTTTTGATCAAGAGTGGGTTTCGGCTGAAGATGCCGCGGTTCAACTGAAGGAACGCAATATCATACTTTTAGTGGATGAGTATACCGCTCTTGCCTACGGAGAAGATGTGCCGGAGCCTATGCTGCCACTAGTGCGGCTTGTTAAAGCTGCCAAAAGTCATAGTGTCCCAACCGCCTTAGTAATTCACGATATACCCGAAGCGATCAACAATGGTTTGCAAACATTGGAATTATCTCAGGATTGTATTGTTAAACCCGCCCCACTGGTCACAGGGGAAATTATGCGGATATTGAAGCACGGTACTAGCTATCCTCGGGGTGGGGAGCCGGCGTCTTTGCTGGGGATAGAAGTAGAGGATAGTGCGGGGGTGGCGGTAATGGAACTTGCCGGCGACCAGGCTATTTTGGTAAATCTACTAATCAAAGAACTTTACATACGCCAGGCTAGAGTAGAAAAGCCTTCAGAGAAGGTAACTGGTGCTATGTTCCAAGAACTTTTGCAGGACAGGGATAACCTTAAATTTGTATGTAACTCTACTCAAACAAGAAGGGTGTTTGGTTTTGCTATTGACTATTTTAATGATAATCCAGAAAAAGTGGATACTTTTGTGAGCACCTTTACGCTGGAGGATTACTTTCTTAACAGAAATTGGTTCCAAGCGGGGAAGAAAGTGGAAGATACAGAGATTAGCAAAAATGCTTTGGATGATCAGGACAGGCAAGATTGGTTACGGCTGGGTTTGGTTAGAGATGAGGAGGGACAGCTAGTAATCAATGGGGAAATACTAGCAGATGCCATTTGCGGTGGGTGGTTATTTAGAAGATGAGTTGATGTCAAGTGTAGCTTTAACAGTTATAATAGGCAATAATAAAAGGCCGAACCCAGCACTGTTGCTGTGCTCGACCTTACATACATTATTTGTTTATTCTACCACAAATACAGTCCTAATCAAGTTCATTGGCAACACAATCTTTATTCGGCAATGAGTTCGCGAATCTCATGAATAAGCTTTAGGATTCTCATTCGCAAATTAACTATGTTCTCCTCGTCCAATGTTACCAAGTCTCCTTTTATATCGATGAACGTTCGGCCTAACATGAGAGTTTGGCTAAGCTCTACCTCAATCAAGCCCGGATTTGATTGGGCTAAATCGCTGGCCAGCTTAATCGCGCAAAGCGCGCCTTTACAGCCTCCGTGCCATGGGCAGGATTCTTCCATGGCAAGAACCTCTCCTCGGGCGCCTAGGCTAACAGAGCCGCAAGGAACTAAATGCCGAAAGCCTTTCATGTTAGTCTCCTTTTTCCGACCTCCTTAGTAATCTCTAGCGATAGTTCAAAAAACCCTTGCAGCATATTGGAGGATGGTATTCATTTGGCAGCATTTTGGAAAAAGGACAAAATCGATGGGATTGACTTTGTCCTTATGAATAACAAGTATATGCGGCGCTTCTAAACTCTAAAGCCTCCTTTACAAGGGAAAGCGAAAGGCTTGCCGCCAAGCCGTCCACCTCCTCCAACAGTTCCTCCGGCCACCTGTCGGCAAGGGCGATGATCACAACTGTACCGCCCTTGGGGTGGTTGGCGACGAAGAGGTAGTAAGCCTGATCTTTTTTATCGGCCTCGTCTCCTGGGGTATGCAGCAACACTCTAATTGCCGATTGGCCGTCAACGACGAGCTTTTCTACATCCTCTTCGTTGAAGTAAGCGTTGCTGTGATCCCTCTTGATATTGATGACCAAAACACCCCACATTCTACCTTCGTATCTGTTGGCTATTGCCAACATTGCGTCACTGTGCGGCGGTGTTCTGGAAGCTTCAAGGACAATTTCTCCGTTACCTTCAAATGTTGATTCAAACCTGATGGCTGTTATTCCGGTGGGTATGTCCCCTCTTTAACCACTAACTATGTTAATATCGTATTGTGAATACAATAAGAAGATGTCCCAAGTGT
>PEYW01000023.1 GCA_002774225.1 candidate division WWE3 bacterium CG08_land_8_20_14_0_20_43_13
CTGAACTTGTTTCAGGATCTAATACCCAGTAAGATTCCGAAATGAATTCGGAATGACAAACTACATACTTTTAAACTGCGATGTCTATGTCCTGGTTCACTACCTCCAGCACGGTTAACTAAATTAAGTTTTCTGATTTTGGCATATTGTCTAGGTGGATTTAACCCACTCTCGGAAGAACTTGACAGATGTCTGATGTCCAAATACTTGACAAGCAGTCCAGAGTTTCCTCGTCATTCTGAACCCGCCAAGGGCGGGTGAAGAATCTCCTTCAAATGGGATCCTTCGTCGCTAGCGCTTCTCCCACCATAGGTGGGCAGGCAGGATGACGGAGGGATAGTCGTCATTCTGAACCCGCCAGCGGTTCCAAGACCCGGCCTTTGCAAAGGCCGGGTCTTGATGATCTCCCTTGATGATCTCCACGTCATTCTGAACCCGAGCGAAGCGAGGGGGAAGAATCTCCTTCAAATGAGATCCTTCGTCCCGCCAAAGGCGGGACGGAGGGACAGTCGTCATTCTGAACTCGCCAAAGGTGGGTGAAGAATCTTCTTCGGATGGGATTTTCGTCTGAATGGTGGGCATGGAAGCCCACCCTACGCGACAATGTACGGGGGAAGGATCATGTCTGTCATTCTGAAGGAGCGAATAACGACTGAAGAATCCCATTTCCTCGTCATTCTGAACCCGCCAAGGGCGGGTGAAGAATCTCCTTCAAATGGGATCCTTCGTCGCTAGCGCTCCTCAGGATGACAATGTGATCGCGCACTCCCTCCAAAGGCGGGTAAAAAAGTGCCTGCCTCGCCGGCCGGCAGACGCTATTCCAAAAACATAGGTGTACTGAAGGTATATGAACCTAGACAGAGTGCTTGCTCAACGCGTCTTGCATATTTTTTGTTGATGAACAATAATAAAGCAGTATGAACACCTACATCCGCCGCCATACCATTTCCTTTCATAACGCCAAAAACGGCATTAAATGGGCCTTTAGAACCCAACCCAACTTTGTCTTTCATTTAGCCGCCTTAACTGGAGTTATTGTCTTGTCCGCCTACTTTAAAATAAGCGCTTTTGAATTTTTGGCCGTTTGGCTGGCCGCTTTTATGGTGCTTGTTAGCGAAGCTCTTAATACCGCCATTGAGGCCGCCACCGATGTTACCAAGTTTATTCGTGATAAAGACAAGGCAGAATATCTGGATTATTTGATTGGCGTAGCCAAAGATGTGGCCGCCGGCGCGGTTTTAATGTCTGCGGTATGCGCGGTCGTAGTAGGAGTGGTTGTCTTTGCGCCTTATCTTATAAAATTATTTTAGAAAAAATCCTCTAACTGTCAACATCGGTGGCCGAAACCATTTTGGCTAACAGCAAAAGGTATCTCTTCCCAATCGCGAGTTTTCCTAATCGCCAAATTTTTCTTCCATACCGTGTCCAGCATACTGGTATCTACCCCCAAAGTTTTTGCCAGCGCGCGCAGAGCTAGCAGGTCCTTGGGAAAACATTTTCCGCCAAAACCGCGCACGCTGGTAACTGCCAAATGGGTAGAACCAATTCGCTTATCGGCAGCCACCATCTGGCGCACCTCTTCGTAGGAAACTCCCAGTTTTTGGCAAATATCGTACATTTCGTTGGCAAAAATCACCCGCGCGGCCAGCAAACAATTAGCCATATACTTAACCATTTCCGCCGTAGTTGGGTCGGTATGGAATATGGGCGTGTTGGGAATAAGCCCTTGATACAAAGAAGCTACCCGCCGCCTCACCAAGTCATTCTCCGCCCCAATCACCACTCGGTCAGTGTTAACGAAATCCTGGAGAAAAGACGCTTCGGTTAAAAATTCGGGATTAAAACAAAACAAGGATCGGGGGTATTTTTGAATGAATGACTTGGTAGTACCGGGAATGACGGTGGATTTGATAACAATAATTTTATCGGTGCCGGCGGTTTGAGAAGCGACTAAAGAAATATTTTCTTGAACGATTGACAGGTCTATACCAGATTCATCACTTTTAATCGGCGTGGGAAGACATACAAAAATACAATCGGATTGATCAACCACCTTATTCAAAGGAGCGGATTCTTTGTATTTATCGTAAAAAAGAATAGGGTGACGGGAAAAACCGTAAGCAACCGCCTGCCCCACAATCCCGTAACCAATTATGCCAATCGTTGATTTCTTGCGGTCGGACGAGGAGGAAACTGGCGCGCCTGTTTTTGAAGAATCCGTTAACTCCAAACTGTGATGACTGTCTTTTACTTTTTTTAACAAGCCCTTTTTAATTAGATTTTTAGCGTGGCGGCGCGCGGTAGGACTGGGAGTTGGAGTTCCGGATCTTTTCATAATTTTGCGTGAATATAAAATTAACTAATAAACCAGTCTAAAATAAATTGACCAAAAATGAAAAAGGGGCAAAAAAACCCGCCTCGGAAAAGCCTCACCGACGCGGGAAATAAAAGACCTAACGAACAGCTCTTTCCCTTACCAATAAAGGGCATACTAATGCTAGTACCATCAAAATAAAGGCTAAAACAGGCAAGCCCAGCCACAGCCACACAACCAACCATTCAGGAAACCAGAGCAAAGTAATCAGCCCAAGAACAATAAACACCCCTATCACGAATAAAAAAGCCGATTCCACAAAATTTCCCATCCTTCGCTCCTCCGCTTCCCACCGCCTAATCTACTTTTTGATAGTAAACGCGAGTTTACTTTAAGCTCGCTTTAGCGCCAGCCTCTTCCAAAGCTTTTTTCGCTTCCTTGGCTTTTTCGGTTGGCGCATTTTCTAGTACTGGTTTAGGGGCGCTTTCTACCAACGCCTTGGCATCAGCCAAACCCAAGTCCGGCCTCAAAGCACGAACCGCCTTAATAACATTAATTTTGTTATCGCCAGCCCCGTCCAACACTACCTGATAAGAAGACTTCTCCTCGGCGGCGGACGAATCAGCGGCGGCGGGAGCGGCGGCAACGGCAACCGGAGCGGCGGCCGACACGCCGAACTTAACCTCCATCGCTTTAACCAACTTGGAAAGGTCAAACACAGACAGCTCGCTCACCAAATCCAAAATTTTCTCGGCTTTGGCGCCCAGTTCTGGCACGTTCTTTTGTTCATCAGACATAAAATAAAAAATTTTAGATCTCAAATCTCAAATTTCAAAATTGTTTGAAAATTAGGAAGTAAGACTTAAACTATATAACAATTAAAAATAAACTTATTGAGCTTTTGCTTCGGCCAGCTGATTTAAAACAGATACAAAATCGCGCAAAACCCCATTGCAAACGCCGGCAAAATTCCTGATTGGGGCAATCAAAGTACCAACGACAATACTGTACATCTCCTGCTGACCGGGAAGTTTAGAAAGACCTTCCATATCGTCAAAACCGAGCAACGACCCTTCAAAGTATCCGCCAGCAATAATCGGCAAGCTATTCTCTTTATTAAAATTGAACAGCGCTTTTACTGGACTGATCGGATCCTCATAACCCAAAACCAAGGCGGTTTGTCCGGAAAGACTAAGCGATTCGGCCGGCAATCCAGCTTGCTCAAAGGCAATTTTTATTAAGGTATTTTTCGCCACAGTCACTTCCCCGCCAACCTTGCTCACACTCTGACGTAAAGTCTGAAGAAGCGGAACGCTCAACCCAGTGTAGGTGGTAAAAACCACCGACTGTGATTTACTTAATTTCTCCGCCAGATCACTAACAATCTGCTGATTTCTTTGATTAGGCACAAACTAGTAGCTGGCAGCTGGGAGCTGGTTTCTGGTAGAAACAAGCAAATAGCCAGCAGCTATTAAAACAAAAAACTCGTGGCAACACGAGAAGACAAAAAGGATCGATTTATTAAAACCAATTACCAGCAACTAGCGGCCAGCAACTAGTAACCAGAACATCCTCGGCGGGAAATTAAGCGAAGTCCTGAGCCTGTCGAAGGACCCGAGATTGCGCACCCGCTGTCTTTAGTGTTGGTTTTAGTATAAGGGAGAAGATTAGGAAGTCAAGTAGCAGAAAGTATTAAGGGATCATTGACTAACCCCAACCAAGTAGCTATTCTTTAGAGAACGACATTTAAACCTATGGAATTTTGTCATCCTGAACTTGTTTCAGGATCTAATACCCAGTAAGATTCCGAAATGAATTCGGAATGACAAACTGCATACTTTTAAACGGCGATGTCTATTAAAAGAAGATATTAGTTTAATTACAATCTATGCCAGTAAGTAAAGAAAAACTCGATAAGCTTGCTAAGAAAATAAGGAATTTTTTAGAGAAGAGCAAATCAAGAAATAACAAAAAGATCAAAACACTAAACGATGTAATTTAGTAATAAACTATGTTACCAGAAGGTTCAAACACCACTATAGAACCCCCTCGCACAAGAAAATCTACAGGTTTAAATACCCTCCAAGGAATTATGGAATATAGAGTAGCACCAGATCAGCTAGTGCGAAGTACATGGTCATCATCAAGCCTACTAAGGATAAACGAAGTAATGGACAGAACAGGTATTGATTCTCTTTTTGAAAACGGAAAGATTGATAAACCAATAGAGAGTAAAGTGAAGGCATTAGTACAAGGGAAAGCAGAACTTGTGGTAAATGAAAAGACCCCTAAGATCAATCTTATTCTAGAAATAGAAGAAGAAATACCAGAAGGCGTAGATAAAAATATCTTCTGGAAAAACGTAGTTGCCTTGCAAATGACCTATGGTTGCAATGGTGGGTGTCGATTTTGCATGTTTGGTTCCAAAGAAAACAGTGGTATACAGGCTGTATTCACAAAGGAATCTGTAGAGAAAGCTATAGAAAAAATTAATGAGGCGGGCGGGGAGGCGCTTCTTTACTTAGACTCCGACCCGCTAGATGACCCAGACCTTCCAGAGATAGCAAAGCATGAGAGAGAAATTACAGGAAAATCAACATTTATCTCCACCTCAATTCCAGAAGGATCTATTAGTACATTTGTAGAATTAGCGAGAATGGGCTACGAACATCATATGGCTACTAAAGGAACTGGTACTCTTGACGAAAATTACCCCAAAGGACCTATTACCATAAGACTTTCTGTAGGAAAACATAATATTAAAAGAGCGCAATACGCTATTGTTACCGCCATGAAAACCTTGGTGGAGGAAGGGGCAACTTTAGAAGATACAGTTCAGTCGATAGACCATATAATACTGGAAGTAGCTGATCGAACAGAACATAATTACTTACTTGGTAATGATATCGAGCACCCAGGAAGAAGTAGCTACGAAGTACTTTCACCAACCTGTCTGGATGGAATTGTTGCGGCGCCAGAAAAAACTTATAAAGAAGAAGGGAATTATAAAGCTAAAGCAAATCAAATAATGATGACAGCAGCTACCAAGTATAGCTCTTCGGGAGTATATTACGCTAAGTTAGAGGAATCTCAAGAACTAATACAAAGGGTAGATATCCATGATTATAGACGTCAAGACAACACTCTCGGCGAGGAGAAATATCATAGATTTATCAATCTAGGATGTATGCTTCCCGTGATTAAAGCAATTTCAGGAGAAGATTTTGAGCTTAAAGACCCTGTGGAAAATGTATGTTTACACTTAAGCAGAGATGCGTTAACCTATGCTACTCTCATGAGAGATATTCGTGATGCATATTTTCCGGAAAAACTAACTCCTTTAGATGAGGAATATTTTACTAGAGTAACACAAGAGTATGGAGAAAGGAAAAAGAGGCTCGGGAAATATAAAGAAGAAGTAGAAAGGATTAAGGATAGCGGCACAAATGGGGCTATTATTGAGAAGATTGAATATTACGAGGAATTGGCAACTGTTTTTGAAGAAGGTATGGATATATTAGTTGAGCAGATCAAAGAAAAAAGACCAACGCACGAAATTAGGGCGCTATGCTTCTGTATACTTAACAGCAATCCAGATAATATAGATAAACTCCCAGAATCCATCACAATAGTTGGAGATGCTATCAAGCATATACAGGATAGAAAATTAGAAGGGGAAGATGCCCAAAAACTGTGGGCGCAAGAGTTGTCAAAAATCTGGCCGGAGGATCAAATTCCTGAATGGGCAAGGAGATAAGTAGTTATACTAAAGAACGGTACACCTCCGCATACTTTTCCGCCGAGTCATCCCAGCTAAAATCACGCCCCATCGCCCCGCCGACCATGGCTTGATATAAATTGCTATCATGGCGGTAAATTCCAAGAGCGCGGTCAAGCTGTACCGCCAAATCCTCCGAAGAGTAATTATTAAACAAAAATCCATCTATACCATCCTGAATAGTATCCAAAAAACCTCCGGTCGCTCGGGCAATCGGTAGGGCGCCGTAGCGCATAGCAATCATTTGCGTTAAACCGCATGGCTCAAAGCGCGAGGGGGCGAGAAAAAAATCCCCCGCCGCGTAAAGCCGATGCGCCAACGGCTCGTCAAAACGGGCTATTCCCATAAACCGCCCATGATGATGACGGTTGAATTGAGTAAGCAGTTTTTCCTGATAATCGTCTCCTATCCCCAAAATTACCAATCGCCAAGGCCGCTCCAGCAAATGTTCAAAAGCCTCCAGCACGATCTCCACCCCTTTTTGCACTCCCAGTCTAGCCACCATTACCGCCAGCGCTACATTACTTTCATCCCAACCTAATTCACGGCATACCGCTTGCTTGTTGGCATTTTTACCTTCCCGCCAAGAAGCAACATTATAGTTTTTAGCAATAAACGAATCGGTGGCGGGATTGAAAAAATCTAAGTCAATTCCGTTTAAAATACCGGCAATTCCATCCGGCCGACCCAAAATAACCGGCGACAGGCCTTCGCCAAATTCCGGTGTTAATACCTCTTTAGCGTAAGTAGGAGATACCGTGTTAATAGCATCCGCCAATCCTAAACCTTGAGCTAAGAAATTAACCTTATCTTGCTCGCCAGACCGAGGCGACGAGTACAAATATGGTTCAATAAGGGAACGGATATCCTCCAAGCAGGATTTATCCCAACATCCTTGATAATACATGTTGTGCACTGTAAACAAAGTGGGTATTTTGATTCCAGACATTTTTAACAAAGGAAAAAGCAAACCGGTATGCCAATCATGAGCGTGAATCACTTGGTACTCCTCCCTGTATTTCTTTAAGAATTCCACTATGCATAAGTTAAAAAAACTAAAGCGGTTAAAACCCTGCCGAGATTCGTCTAGCGCGCTAGAGCCAAAGTGAATGGGGCCGCGAGAAAGATATTCTTCGTTCTCCAAAAGCCAAACCTTAACCCCGCTATCCGGAATAACCGTCGTATAAACAGATATCAAGTGATGTTTACCCTCCCAATCAACCCCAAAACGAAACTCCGCTGGCTCCAAAACTAGCCCGCTGGACAAAACCGTTTCGTAACGGGGCATAATCACTTCCACCGTCAATCCCAGCTGTTGCAAAGCCTTAGACAAACTCCCGCCTATATCGCCCAAACCGCCGACCTTGGCCAAGGGAGTGCACTCACCAATAGGAAATAAAACACGCATAAGTTGAGTATACTCTCCTCGCCGAATCTTTGGATATAAGACAAACGAGAAGCGTCAAGACGCCATGCTGAAGGCTTTAGCCCAAAGAATCACATTGGGATTCTTCACCCGCCTTTGGCGGGTTTAGAATGATATGGGGAATGGGATTCTTCAGTCGCTATTCGCTCCTTCAGAATGACAGTGGGAATTATCAAGACCCGTCCACCGAAGACGGACTTATCTGAATGGTGGACAAGAATGTCCACCCTACGCGACAACATGGAGCCCCACGCGCAAGCGCGTGGTACCACTTGGTGACACCACCTTTGGCGAGTTCAGAACGACGACTACTTCCCCGTCCCGCCATGGCGGGACGAAGGATCTCCAAAGCTCTCTCTTGCGTCATTAAAAAATAAGATTTATAGTTGGCATTGCAAAACGGCAAATCCAAAAAAAGGAGGAGGAGGAACAGTGGTCACAAAAAGATGGGGGGTTTTTATCGCCGTACTTCTTCTGGCATTTTATTCTTTTGGATGCGGCCTTTTTCCGGCGCCAACTCCGATCGAGATCATCCGTGAAGTGACGGTCGTTGTGGAAGTGACTCCCATCACCTTGGCAACACCAGCCGCGACCAAAACACCAATCGCGACCGAGACGCCGACCAGAGAACCGACCAATACGCTTGCGCCAACGGCTACACCAACCGTCAGGCCAACCCAAACTCCCACATTAGTGCCAGAGCCAACCAAGGAAAAAGACGGCATTACGATGGAGTGCCTTCACGACCAGGGTGGCTTTACTATGGACTTTCCAGTCAGCTGGGTAGCCTTTCCGGACACTATGAAGGCGGACGACAAGGAAACGACCGGAAGGGTTAGTCCCTCTTTTTACCACTAAACTTAGTTAGTTTTTTAAATAAACGAGTGACTTGATCATTGACCTCTAGTCCTCGATGATTATA
>PEYW01000036.1 GCA_002774225.1 candidate division WWE3 bacterium CG08_land_8_20_14_0_20_43_13
TCCTTTCTTCACACTTGGGACATCTTCTTATTGTATTCACAATACGATATTAACATAGTTAGTGGTTAAAGAGGGGACATACCCTAATATATGTATTGTGAAACGAACCGCCGCCAATTGGGCGCCATTGCCGAAAATTCTGACCTCTGGCGATGAGCGCGCAAAGGCCCACACTGCAAACAGTGTGAGATCAAGGCCAAAAAATCGCGGCCGTGGTTCGTAGGACAGCTCTCCAAACCCGTATAGGGCGTTGGGGAGCCAAGCGCCTTTCAACGGCCGAAAAAGAAAGGATGTTGGCTTATTGATTATTCCTTAGGGGTTGTCTTCCCTCCACAGCGGAGAACCCCGAACAAGCAACCTAAAGTGGCGATTTAGGTGCTTGGAAGACAGTAAACCCATCAAACACCACCTTTCCGCCCCCAAGAACGGGATCGGCGGCGCGTGGCTAGTAGATGGGTTAAGAAAAGGTTCCTAATTGACAAATCAATAAAAGGAACCCAAAGCCTCTCGGGAGAGAACTCCTTCCGCCAGCGGAAAGCGCGCGGAGAGGGACCCGGGAAAAGCGCGGATCAACCTACACAGCCGCCGCGCACTGCCTTCTGACCCCCACCCTACTGCCAGAACTTGATCGGCAGAGAGGGCGCGGGCGCGGCGCGGCAGACACCAAGGGCGCGGCGGCAAAAAAATGGACTCGCCTGAAAAGAAAGGATGTTGGCCATGAATACGATTTTTTAGTTTTTAGCCGGCGCCGATCAACATCGGGCGCGGTGACCGGCAGAAAAAAACTTAAAGCCATGAGACAGCTCCTACCCAAAAGGAGTGGCTAAAGTGTCTCAATCCGCCCAACGCGAAGTTAACAAAGCGGTTAACCAAGCGTTGGGTCTCTTTTTGCCCAAAAAATAAAAGCCCGGTCTCTTTGGCATTTGAGACCGGGACTTATGGTACTGCTCGTTATCATCCTCTCACCCTATCCGGTTAGCCATCACCCATTCACCGAGAAACGCATTTTCTGCCCGGAGTACTTCGCCCCTAAAAACACTGGGGCCATATGGATAAACTTCCGCCAACATTGCCAGGGCCAATTGTCGTATTTCCCACTGCGCTTGCGTGGAAATACGAATTCTAAAGAAGTGCAGCAACTCCCTAAAGTTCATCGTCACGACAATTCGGGTCGCGGCGGCATTAGGCAAAAGAAACCGCGCGTCTTCCTTTTTTATCCCCCGAGATACCAACGCCCGATAAGCGGAAGCGGCTCCTTCCAGCGCCTGCCTAAAAATATCAAGCGCTTGAGGATCCGAATCAATACTGTCCGGCACTACCCACTCCGGGCTGGACATACCCACATACCGCTGGCTCTCTTGGCTGTAACTAGCCAAACGATGGCGCACCAGCTGGTGACTGCACGCCCGGGAAATACCGCTTATCCCAAAAGCAGCGGCCGCGTGCTCAACTATTGATTCGTGGCCTTCCATAACTCGGCGCCGGATAAAACGCTCGCGGGAAGACTCGCTTTTAGGTACGCTGCGATAGCAAATTCGGCCGGCGTATTCAATCACTGCCTCCGGTGAACCATCGCCAATCAAAGCTTGGGTAATGGCGATCAATTATACCGCGTACCGCTTTACGATTTGGGTTTAGACTTGACCGTTTTCCTACCTCCAGTCTTTTCATCTTGCCGCGGATCTTTCCATGAAGAGTAGTCGCAATCCGGGTAGCGGGAACACCCGTAAAATACCCGTCCCCTCTTTGTCCTTTTAATTACCACATCTCCCTGCTCGCATTTTGGACAGCCAACTCCGATTTTGTCCAAGTAGGCTTTTGTCCCTTTGCATTTTGGATATTTTGTACAGGCTAAAAACTTGCCAAATCTCCCCTCTTTTAGCTCCATCTTTTCCCCGCAAAGCGGACAGGGCTCTTTGATCTGGGTTTCATCAATTGCCTTCCCATCGCTGTTAAAGGAAATAGCCACTTTACAGTCCGGCCAGCCGGTGCAGGATAAAAACCGACCGTACTTTCCCAATTTTACCGCTAAAGGCTTGCCGCACTGGGGACATTTTTGATCAGTAATTTCCAAAGTAGTAACATCAGTCTTCTTAAGCTCTAGTTCCTTAAGCTCCAGGTTTTTAGAAAACGGCCCGTAAAACTCCTTAACCAAAGGCACCCAGGTTTTTTCCCCTTGAGCCACCTTATCCAAATCATCCTCCATGTCCGCGGTAAATCCAATATCCACCACTTGAGGAAAATGCTTAGACAAAAGATCGCTCACCACCACCGCCACATCTTCAGGAACTATTTGTTTGTTATCAATCATCACATAACGACGCCCCTTTAATGTTTCTATTATTGTAGCGTAAGTGGAAGGACGCCCCACTCCAAACCGCTCCAGCTCTTTAATGAGACCGGCCTGACTGTAACGCGGCGGCGGGGTGGTTTGCCGTTCTTGAAGAAGAAGATCGTGACAAACCATCTTCTGACCCACAGAAAGCTTGGGAAGAATCGTGTCCTTCTCAACATGAGGATATGCTTTCAAAAATCCGGCAAAAGTCACCCGCAGACCGCGCGCTCTAAAAATAGCTTCTCCGGCGGAAATATCAACCGAGGTAATCAAACTTTTTGCCGGATTCATCTGGCAGGCAACAAACCGCTGCCAAATCATGTTATATACCTTTTCCTGATTCTTGCCTAATTTAGCCACTTTGGCCGAAGTGCTAAAAACCGAAGTGGCAGTAGGACGAATTGCTTCATGAGCCTCTTGGGCCTGTTTGGACTTGGTTTTGTAGAAAATAGGTTTGGCGGGAAGATACTCATCACCGTATTTGTCTTTAATAAAAAACCTGACCTGACCAACCGCCTTTTGGGAAAGGTTAGTCGAGTCGGTACGCATATAGGTAATCAAACCATGTTCGTAAAGAGATTGGGCCGCTCTCATTGTTTGATGAGGAGAAAGGCCGAGCCTCCAAGAGGCCTCTTGCTGCATAGTACTGGTAATAAATGGCGGTTTTGGGTATAATTTGCCCTCTTTTTCCTGAATACTGTCAACTACAAAGTCTTTTCCCTTTATATCAAGTACCACTTTATCTAAATCTTTCCTTTGGCTAAAAATGCTGCTGGTAAAAGTGTAGGGTCCGGCAAAAAGATCAAGGCTGGTTTTTACTTCTACTGTCTTTCCCTGATAAGCCAGTAGTTGAGCTTCAAAAGAATCTTCTTTTTTCTTGCCGCCGGATAATTTAGCCGCCAGGGTAAAAAACACCTGTTGATCAAAAGACTGGCGCTCCTTTTCCCGTTCCACCACTAACCGCAGGGCGACGGATTGAACTCGCCCGGCAGAAAGGCCAAAGCGAACTTTTTTCCATAACAACGGAGAGAGTTTATAGCCAACCAAACGATCAAGAACACGGCGCGCCTGCTGCGCGTCAACCAAATCCTGATCTATAATTCTTGGATTTTTAAAAGATTCCAACACCGCCTCTTCGGTAATTTCGTTAAAAGTTACCCTTTTTACCGGAGGCACTTTCTTTTTGGATTGAGCGAGCAAGTAAGCCACATGCCAGGCAATAGCTTCCCCCTCACGGTCCGGGTCCATCGCCAAATATACTTCGCTCGCTTCCGAAGCCGCCTTGCGCAATAAAGAAACAACTTTGGTTTTACCTTCTACAATGTCATAAAGCGGCGTAAAATCGTGATCTATATCTATACCCATACCTTTTTTAGGCAGATCGCGCACATGCCCTACCGAAGCTTCAACTTGATACCCATCACCTAAATAGCGGCCGAGGGTTTTTGTTTTTGCGGGAGACTCAACAATTACCAATTTCATATGCGTGCATCCTACCACACTTTACGAGAGGGCATCTCATCCTATCCGTTTATCCGCCTCTGGGGGGTCTATGGTGAGAGCTTTAAGTTATTTTTGAATGGATCATTGTAAATTGAGAATTGGAAATTGAAAGTTTATTTGTCCAAGAGGAACAGAAAGTAGTCGTCATTCTGAAGGAGCGAATAGCGACTGAAGAATCCCCTTTTCTGTTGAGATAACCCAAATCTTCACTAGCAAACTTGTTTAATCGCGCTAGTCTAGGGCCTAAATAATTATAAAGTTGACCCCAAATTACCGGCAGAACCAGCACCCGCTTTGGCAAGAAATAACTCCTTTTAGCTCAAGCAAAGTTAGAATGCCGTTCAAACGATCGGCAGGAATGGCAGCGATAATTGCTAGTTGACCGGACGAACTGCCCTGGTTGCCGCGAATAATTTTGAGGAATTGATCTTCATCAGGGCTCAAAGACAGGGTCGACGATAAGCTGCCCGGCTCGTCCAATTCGGGAGGAGAAGCCATCCCCAGTTCTTCCAACACATCGCTGGCTTTAGCCACCAATTTTGCCCCCTGCTGAATAAGACGGTTAGTGCCTTGGCTGACCGGGCTGTTAATAGGACCCGGCACAGCAAACACCTCTCTTCCCTGCTCCAACGCGCTAGCGACAGTGTGAAGAGAACCGGAGTTTTCTGCCGCTTCAACCACGAGCACACCCAGCGAAACACCCGCTATTAGGCGGTTACGCAAAGGAAAGGAGAACTTTTGTACTCGCCAACCGGGAGGGCGCTCGGAAAGAATGGCCCCCTGACCGCTGGAAAGAATTCGGCAACCCAGCTGGTAATTAGCCGAAGGAGTAATCTGGTCAACCCCCGACGCTAGAATTGCTAATGTTCTCCCGCCCGCGTCTAACGCCGCTTGATGAGCGCACGCGTCTGCCCCAATTGCCAAGCCAGAGACAATCACTAAACCAGCTCGCACCAGATCACAAATCAAAATTTCAACTGCCTGCCGTCCATAAGGGCTAATTCGGCGGCTGCCAACAACCGCCAAAGTTTCTCCGTTTAAAACAGAAGGATTGCCTCGAACAAAAAGGAGATAGGGTGGATCAGAGATGTTTTTGAGGTTGCTTGAGTACAGATTGTTCTCAATAGGAAAAATATAATCCACTTGACGGCTAAATTTATCCATTAACGCCATTGGCGAACACTTTGAACGCCAAGCTAGGAATTTCTGTAAACTATCCTCCCCTATTCCTAGCTTTTCCCCGTTGGAACGGTCAAGATTTTGCCATGCTTTTTGAGCGCTGCCAAAATAGCCCATCAAACGACCAAAGGTTGAAGAGCCAACAAATTCCAAACAGCAAAAGGCAACGCGGCACGCTAATTCTTCTGGCGGCAACGGAGCAGTTTCCATAAATAAAAATATAGCACCCGCCGACAAAATGCGAGTGCTAGTAAAATCAAATCGGCTACTTCTTTTTCTCTAAGGAAACAATAAGGGTGGCGCTTCTTCGCCCGTTTCCCAACTCTGAACACAGTAAAAGCCATTGATGTAGCGCCACAGCCACGAGTGGCGCTGAATAACATCAAAAGAATCGAACCCCGAAAAAATCAGATCAGGAACAACAACTGTCCCCGAAGCACGGTCGGTTACCCGAACAAAGTAGCTTCTCTTGGCGGGAAAGTAAACATGGTGGGGAACAGAGAAGTACTCCCTTTTGGTGTCCATGTTTACGATTAAAACATCCCGCGTGTATCCGGTCGTGGAGACCATCATCACATGAGTTCCTTCCGCCGGCAGGGGACCTACCCACACTCCCGCGGCAGTAACTTGAATGTAAGTATCATCAACCTCAAGACTAAACCCCTGAACAAAATCAGAGGCCGCTACAAAACCTCGGGAGTAGCTCAAGTAACCGCGAACAAAAACCGCATTGGTGACGAGAAAATTCTCCTGCGGAGTCAGTGTAA
Source organism: candidate division WWE3 bacterium CG08_land_8_20_14_0_20_43_13 (assembly GCA_002774225.1). Taxonomy (GTDB): domain Bacteria; phylum Patescibacteriota; class WWE3; order PEYW01; family PEYW01; genus PEYW01. The sequence goes on from PEYW01000036.1 coordinate 5,785, forward strand.
AGTACTTTGCTTTTACTGCCACAGAAATAGTAAAGGCGATAACAAAACCTTCTACCCAACGAAATGTGCGACCCAACTTCATTTTCAATCTCCTTTGCTAACCGAATTAACATAGGTTATAACACATTTTATAACTAATTTCATAGTTACGCCATTGTACAAACCTTTCATATACCATCAGGGTGTACTGGATCTTTCGTGTCCTAGACAATCAAAAGTCCAATCTATTGCTAAAGTACTCCTCCATTACCTTTCTCACCACCGGCCCGGCTTGACTGGAACCCTCTCCGCCCGCTTCAAGCAAAACTGTTACCGCAATTTCCGGATTTTCAAAGGGACAAAAGGCGGTAAACCAAGCGTGAGTCCTACCGGCGGGGTCGCCAAACTCGGCCGTACCGGTTTTGGCACCGCAGGCGATGCTAAAATCACGCAACGGGTAGGCGGTTCCCCCTTCCAACACGGCCTGCCTCATCCCCTCTTTTACATAGCTTAATGTTTCGGCGCTAACAAAGTTCTGGCGCAAAATCCTTGGGTAAAATTCCTCTTTTATTTCCCCAGGCGAGTAAAGGATAGCCTTAGCCAGCCATGGTTCAAAGAGCGTACCGCCGTTTGCTACCGCAACGGTGGCATTATTAACTTGAAGAGGAGCAGCCAGCAAGTAACCCTGACCAATAGCATAGTGGTAAGTATCGCCAAGGTACCACTTTTCCTTAATGTTTTCTTGTTTCCATTCAGCATTTGGCACTAAACCAGCCGATTCCCCAGGCAGGTCAATACCGGAATAATCGCCGTAACCGTAATACTTGGCCCAAGCAAAAATTCCGTCCACCCCTAATCCAAAGTGTTCTTTATAGCCGCCTCCGAATATATAAAAGTAGGTGTCGCAAGATTGCGCTAAAGCTTTAACAAAACTAACCCGGCCATGCCCCTCTGGCTTCCAATCGCCATAGTGGTAAATTCCCACACTTATACCGCCCTCGTCGTTAATCAAATCATCAGGACTGGCAATACCTTCTTCAAGAATACCCGAACCAGTCACTAATTTAAAAATAGAGCCGGGCGGATACAAACCTTCCACCGCACGATTAAAAAAAGGATGATTTGGTATAGAAATCAACTCCTTGTATGAAGAGGCATCTAAAGAACGGCTTAATAAATTCGGATCAAAAGACGGATAAGAAACAAGCGCCAAAACCGCGCCGGTTCTTGTATCTTGAGCAACAACCGCCCCACCGAACGCGCTTGACAGCGAAACCTGCTCTTTTAAGTAATCGTAAGCGGCCTTTTGTAAGTTAGCGTCAAGATTTGTCATCAAGGACAAACCCGATCTCCCTAAATCAATTGACAGTTCTGCTACTCCTAAACCATTAGACATAGTTTCGTAAATCCGCGAACCGTTAAGACCATGCAAATATTGATCATAGAAACTTTCCAGACCCAGCTTACCCACCCAATCCCCCATGTCATAGTAAAACCACTTCTTTTTTTCCAATTCTTGGGAAGAAATTTCTCCCAAGTAACCCAGCACATGAGCGGAAGATTCCCCCAAAAGATAGGATCTAACCGGATCAATCTCTATTGTGACCATTGGCCAATGCCACAATTCTTCTTCAATTAAAAGGACGGTGTCGTGGGAAATGGAAGAAGCCAAAACCACTTTTTTCATAAGCTGTTCTTGAGCACGGGCGATTCGTTGGCTTATCCACAAAGGCTCCAAAGACAGAATTTTACCCAATTCTTCCCAAGCTTCTTTGCAATCTTCATTCTCCTCCAACTTAGGAAGCTCGACCGAAACTCTAAAACCGGCTTTATTCTCCACTAAAGATTGACCATGCTGGTCATAAATCACCCCTCGTTCCGCCCTGACCAATGATTGGCGCAGCCTATTTTGAGAAGCCAGTTCCGAGTAGTATTTACCTAAAAAAGCCTGCAAATAAATCAACCGGCCGCTAAAAATAATAAAAAGCAAAAAAACCACACACAAACCTACCCGCTTAAAGCTAAACAGCCATTCCGGCAAAACTGTTTCGCTCAGAATCGGAGGGCAGAAGTAATCCAACCAAAAAACGCCCCGTCTTCTAGATTGATTTTTAAGATAAGAAAAAAGTGACGGACCTCGTAAAACCGAATCAAAAAAAATTTTGGCGCGAGAAGATTTTTTCATTAGAGAAAATCAAAAAGAAAGCTGGAAAAAGCGGTGCTTCCAAACCCAACTCGCCAACCAATTTGACGGGTAAAAAAGCAGAACACCAATTCCAAGGTCGGCTAGCCAGGTTCCTCCAATCACAGACCAATACCCCCAACCATATTGCCAAACTGTGAGCAAAGCAAAAACAAACCCGAACCAAAGACAAAAAACCACTAGAGAAGCATTAATCTCGCGGATAAGCAGAATGTAAAAAGAAACGGCCGCCGTAAAAAAAAGACTTTGAAGGCCAAATACACGATTTGACTGAATATCGCCCAAAAACCCAGAAAAAAAAGCCAACCAGAGGAGGGGGCCGGCATTATCATCTTTGGAGGAACTTTGGTAAGAAAATACCAGCAAAAAAGGTAGGCTTAAGTGAATAGCGGGAAATAACCAAGACCATTGAGGAATAAAACAGTATTCCGCCAAAGAAAAAATCAAAATTAGCAGGTAAACAAAAATAAGACGCATACATTATTTTGAAGTCATAATAAAAACGGATCTCAAAGAAAGCCAATCAACTAAAGTTTGCAATCGGGCGGTTTTTAGCGGGTCTTGATCACGGGAAGTCACCTTCTCCAATCTGCCCAAAATAAGATTCTCCGGCACTTGGGGGCTCTCGCTCAACGCCACCACTAATTCACCGGTTACAAGAGGAAAATCGCTTAGTATCTGCTCCATTATTAAGCTGTTGCCGTAATCCCCGCGCACAATTCCTTTAGCGCCGGTCTGAACACCGTGATCCACAAAAGCACCCAGCCGCAAATTAGGGTCAGTGATTAATCGCACTAAAGAAAAGTTGCTATCAACCTGCTCCACTTTACCCAACAGCAGCGATTCCTTAACAACACAATCTCCTACTCGCACACCGGAAGCGGCGCCTTGATCCAAAAAAAATGTTGTGGATGACCCAAGCACGCCCGAGCTAAGGACTTTAGCCAAAACAGGAATAAATGTTCGGTCATTTCTCGCAGCCAAAAGCTGTTTTCTAAGAGATTGATTCTCCTCCTCCAAAGAGCGATAAAAAACCAGCTGGGAATAGGCTAAGTTCAGCTGATTCCTTAGAAAATCGTTGTCGCTCTTTAAGCTGGAAATATTTTTGATAAACGCCATTCTTTTAACTACCCAGTTGCCGCAATCCCATCCCAAATTATATACAGGAGAAAGAACCAAACGTGCTTTGGATCTAATTTGAGCAATAAAAGAGAATCTTCCTAATAAAATAATAAATAGGCAGCACAGCCACGGTAAAAACCAACCCCTTTTTGACATAGCATTAACAAAGTTAGTAATGATTATTTAATAGTAACTTTTCTAAGCAAATCGAGATTATCCAAAACCGCGCCAGCCCCGCGCGCCACCGCCGTCATAGGATCATCTAGACATCTAACCTTCATACCAACTTCTTCAGAAAGATATTTATCTAAACCACGCAGTTGACAGGTACCTCCCGCTAATACTAATTCCCCCTTCATCAAATCGGAAATCAATTCTGGCGGACAATCTTCCAAAACATCTTTAATTGCTTGGGTAATGGTCTTTACCACCGGTAAAATTGCTTCCCTGACTTGCCAACCAGTAATCTCAAAACCGCGAGGCAGTCCAGTTTTTAGATCGCGCCCCCGAATAGTGTAAGTACCATCCCCCTCACCAAAAACACTGCCCAGCGAGATTTTTAATTCTTCGGCAGTCCGCTCGCCAATAAGCAGATTATGCTTGCCGCGAACATAACCAATCAGCGCCTGATCCAAAGCATCGCCGGCCAAGCGGAGAGATTTAGAAAGGACAATGCCGCCCAAAGAAATAACCGCGATTTCGGTAGTGCCGCCTCCTAGGTCAATAATAAAACTGCCGATTGGCTCCTGCACTGGCAGACCGGCGCCAATCGCCGCCGCCATCGGCTCTTCAATCAAGTATGCCTCCCGCGCCCCAGCCGAACGGGACGCGTCCAACACTGCTTTGCGCTCTACTTCCGTTACGCTAGATGGCACGCCCACCAACACCCGAGGACGAGGAATTTTGGGATAGCGAGAGGGCAGCTCGTGAACCTTGCGAATAAAATAGGAGAGCATTTTTTCGGTGGTATCAAAATCAGAAATAACGCCGTCGCGCAAGGGTCTTATCGCCACAATGCTGGCCGGAGTTTTTCCCACCATTTCCTTGGCTTCTGAACCGATTGCTAATATATCTTTGGTTTTAGCGTGAATCGCCACCACCGACGGCTCGCGGATTAATATGCCTTTACCCTTAACATGGACTAAAGTATTGGCCGTTCCAAGGTCAATACCAATATCGTAAGAAAACATGCTAAAAAGACGATTAAACATATTGGTAAACTGTACTTTGAGTATATTAGTTACTCTTTAGGTAACAAGTGTTTATTAACTAATGTATCATCATTAAGAAGGGCAAGATAGGGGTCGTTTAATGTGCTAGAATCAAAATATGTTAAAAACGGTTTTTGGAAAAATTAAACCGCTAATCAAAGCAATGCGACTGGAAGAACAATCAATAGTTCTAGTTTCCTATCTATACGGTTGGCTGGACAGTCATAGTTTTGTTAAACAACAACTAAACCGTTTAGTCTATTCTGGAGTGGGGCTGGTATTCCTCTCCGTTGTTTCTTTTTTAGTCAACGAGTATATTGATGCCAAGGATACCGATCAGTTCCGCCAAGACAAACAGCCAATGTCGACGATCAACTCAACCTCTTTTGTTGCCACGGTTGCAATTTTTGGCATTCTAGGAATAATAATCGCCGCGCGACAAGGTTTTTTCTGGGCAGGAATAATCATGCTCCTCGCTGGAATTGCTTATTCATGGCCGCCGTTGAGAACCAAGAACCGCTCCCTTTGGGACTTTTTTACGCTCGCCTTTTTGTTCATAATTATCCCATACCTTATCCCCTACTGGCTAAGTAAAGCTTCAATACTTTCAATCAATTGGCTAGGACTGTTGTTTTTTCTTCTTCTCGCCCTTGCCAGCAACCTCCTAGCCATAGTGAGAGATATTGAACCGGACCGCCAAGCCAATCTAACCACCACCGGCACGGTATTAGGGTACAAAAAAACGCTGATTTTAGGGGCGCTGGCGCTTGGCGCGAGCCTATTTTTAGCCGGGGTTATGCTCTACCAAAAAATCGGCTGGTGGTATTATCCTACCATACCATTTGCTTTAGCCACCCTTTGTATTGTAAGCTTTTGCGCTGGATCAAGATTTGAAACCAAACGGATCGCTTTCTACTGCCGCAAAGCAATCAAGGTAGGAGTAAAAATAACCTATTTAATAATTGCTTATCAACTAGCCGCTCTAGCATTGATTTAATAGTTTCCCTAACCCGCTACCCATTATCCAAAATACACGGTATAATAGGTAAATGATCAAAACAATCCTGGTTGAGCCTGCCCCGTCTTTAAGAAATAAGTCTTTGCCAATCAATAAAATAGATTTAAATGTTAAAAAACTTATCAACGATCTATTACAGACTTTAGAAGCGGCCAAAGACCCTGAAGGAGTGGGTTTGTCTGCCGCGCAGATTGGCGACAACCGCCGAGTAATTGTAGTAAAAAAAATTGACAAAGACCGCCAAAATCCCCATCAACTCAAAACCCAAGTCAAAGTTTTAATTAACCCGCGAATAATCAACGCCTCGCAAAAACAAAAAAAATCTTTTGAGGGATGTTTATCGGTGCCAAGGAAATACGGCTGGGTGGAACGATCGCCAAAAATCAAAGTTAAAGCGCTGGATCAAGATGGAAAAGAATTTACTTTTCAAGCCAAAGATATGTTCGCTTTTGAAATCCAGCACGAGATTGACCATTTGGAGGGTATTCTATTTATTGATAAATTGGTGGGCAAACTTTTTGACGAAACGGAGTTGGATAACGACAATCAGTAAATTGAATATATGACTTTTATTTACTTTGGCACCCCGCAATTTTCCGCCGCTATCTTGAGCAAGCTGGTAAACGCGGGTTTTGTTCCCGCCGCTGTTGTAACTCAACCTGACCAGCCAACAGGCAGAAAACAAGTACTTACCCCCTCGCCAGTCAAAGTCCTAGCCGAAAAGCTGGGAGTCCCTGTTCTCACGCCACAAAAGCTGATAGAGTTAAAAAACCAGCTGCCATCTGCCAGTTGCCAGTTGCTAGTCATTGTTGCCTACGGCAAAATTTTTAGAAAGTGGCTTTTAGACTGGCCAAGTCTAGGTTGTTTAAATATGCATGCCTCTCTTTTACCAAAACTGCGCGGCGCTTCCCCTATCCAAGAAGCAATTCTAAAAGGAATGGGTGAAACTGGCGCTACAATTATGTTAATGGACGAGGGAGTAGATACTGGCCCAATACTGGCGCAAGAAAGTTTAAAGATTGAACCAGACGAAACCATTTTGACCCTTTCCCAAAAACTGGCCGATCTAGGAGCACAGCTGATTATTAAAACACTTAACTCGCTCCAAACGATCACTAACAAGCAGCAGCTTAACTTGCTGACCAAACCGCAAGATGATGAGCAAGCCACTTACACCAAAATCATTAAAAAGGAAGATGGTTTGATTAACTGGCAAACCCACTCGGGACAGCAAATTGAACGAATGACGCGCGCTTACCAGAGCTGGCCAGGTGTTTATACTACTCTGGCGGAATTGGCAAAAAATTTTGGGCTAATCCTTAAACATGGTGTCAACGGCAGTATTAAAGTAGACTTGATTAAAACTTCTCTCAAAAACAGCCAAACCAACCAACCCTCGCTGTTTGTTGAAATACTCCAACTCGCGGGGAAAAATCCCATCACCTGGCAGCAATTTGCTAACGGGTATCTTGACAAAGACCCTAGAGTTTAGTATACTAGCATCGGGATTTGGATTGAATAGTGTCTGCAGAGCAGAGCAGAAAAGGAGACAAACATGGACTGGAAAGTGGTGGGGATTTTGGTTTTTCTTACCTTGCTTCTTCAGCCGCTAGCATGCGGTGTAGTTACCGCAGGCGATGTGATCAGAAGAATGCGGGGTTTCTGGAGAGTCGTGCTGTTTTCCGTGGCAGTGGCATTTGCCGTATCCGATGCAACGGCAACTGCTATCGTCACTCCCATTTTATGGCGCGGCGCGGAATTGGGGAAGGCGGCACTAATTGCCTACCCAATGTTGCTGGTAGCTTCCATGCTATTCTACATAAAACCCATCCCAAAACTCTAATTACGAATAAGTATTATGATTAAAGCTAAGTAAACAAAGGCTTTAAACATCGCTAAGTGATATTCTCTTCTCAATCGTAACCTTCGAAAATTCTCTAACCACGCGAAACATCTTTCCACTTTAAACCTTACTTTATACTTATCCCTATCAAACTTGAATTTGGGACCTCTTTTTCGAACATAATCACCCCTCCTCGGTTCGATATTTAGTTGTATGCCTTTAGATCTTAATGTTCTTCTCATATCTGCTGAAGTATATATCTTGTCTGCATTAATGGTTCTCCTTCTTGTCCCAGCAGTGTTTTCAATATGATCTGGTACAAACCGTAGATCATGTTTATTCCCCTTGTCTATTTCTACATCAGCCGGTAATCCATTTACATCACTTAATAGAGAAATCTTAGTACTAATCTTCTTATGTTTTCCATCCCACCCAGTACCATTTCTAAACCTGAAGGAGGTAGTGGAATCAGTATCGATAGCACACTCCATGATATTTGTTTTTTGTTTGGATAGTATCCTAAATATGAGTTTGAGATCACCTCGTCTTTGCAGTTCTTGGAAGTATCGGTGGCACGATGAGGGAGAACAACCACAATCAGCTATTTTCTTCCACGGTATATCATTAATCAATACTTGCAAAATCCCGTTAATCAAAGGTTCCTTCTTACATCTAGGTCTTCCTTGTTCCATTTGTCTGGGTGTGGGTAGTAGTAACAACAACTGATCGAATTGTTCTTGAGATATTAGTTTAGTAATATCGTACATAAGGGCAGGTCACCTCCTTAACTCGTAGGGGCCTGCTCTATTTTGTTGTATTTAAAAGGGGAGAGTCAAATTAGAGGATATGGGTGAGCAGGATAGAAGGGTTTTGGGATGGGTTTATAGCATGCAATCTAGTGATGGTAAGACAGATAAGACAGAGGAGGGAAAGTGGGCGCTAGAAGAATAGAAATAGTAAGCTTTGATTCGGAGGAAGTTCCGGAACCGGTAGAGCCTCAAAACAATATCCGGAACAGCTTGGAAAGAATGCTTTGCATTCGTCCGATCTATTATTTGCCAAGCTGGCACAAGTTGTACGATGAGCAAAATACTCATCGAACATTTGCTTTAGAAGAGGGGTACATCAGCATCAGCCATGTACCCTACACCGTAGTAGTAGTCGTTGATCCCGGGGTTAGCGAAGAAATCAAAGAAGCGGTGGGGCGGCTGGCTGAAGAGGAAAATGAAGGCAGCGGGAGGTACACGGTGGAAGTACACCTCCTCTAAATTTGGTACAACTCGAATCGCCGAGCGAACACGGCTGTAACCTTAAAGCCGGGTTCGCTTTTTTTTGTTCCACGTCATTCTGAACCCGCCAAAGGCGGGTGAAGAATCCCATTCCCTCGTCATTCTGAACCCGCCAAAGGCGGGACGCTCCCCTCCCACCATAGGCGGGCAGGCAGGATGACGAAAGGACTTGATTCCGAAGGGGATCCTTCGTCGCTAACGCTCCTCAGGATGACAAGCTATGCCTCAGGATGACGGAGGGGTAGTCGTCATTCTGAACCCGAGCGAAGCGAGGGCGAAGAATCTCATTCCGTTGTTGGGATCCTTCGTCGCTAACGCTCCTCCCACCATAGGCCCTCCGGAGGCCCTCCGGAGGCGGGTAAACGGGCAGGCACAGGATGACGGAGGGATAGTCGTCATTCCGGCAATGCCAAGACCCGGTCTTTGCAAAGACCGGGTCTTGATGATCCCCACTGATCCGCCAACCGGCGGATTTATCTGAATGGTGGGCATGGAAGCCCACCCTATGCGACGATGTACAGGGGAAGGATCTTGTCTGTCATTCTGAAGGAGCGAATAGCGACTGAAGAATCCCATTCCCCATGTCATTCTGAACCCGCCAAAGGCGGGTGAAGAATCCCATTCCCTCGTCATTCTGAACCCGCCAAAGGCGGGACGCTCCCCTCCCACCATAGGCGGGCAGGCAGGATGACGAAAGGACTTGATTCCGAAGGGGATCCTTCGTCGCTAACGCTCCTCAGGATGACAAGCTATGCCTCAGGATGACGGAGGGGTAGTCGTCATTCTGAACCCGAGCGAAGCGAGGGCGAAGAATCTCATTCCGTTGTTGGGATCCTTCGTCGCTAACGCTCCTCCCACCATAGGCCCTCCGGAGGCCCTCCGGAGGCGGGTAAACGGGCAGGCACAGGATGACGGAGGGATAGTCGTCATTCCGGCAATGCCAAGACCCGGTCTTTGCAAAGACCGGGTCTTGATGATCCCCACTGATCCGCCAACCGGCGGATTTATCTGAATGGTGGGCATGGAAGCCCACCCTATGCGACGATGTACAGGGGAAGGATCTTGTCTGTCATTCTGAAGGAGCGAATAGCGACTGAAGAATCCCATTCCCCATGTCATTCTGAACCCGCCAAAGGCGGGTGAAGAATCCCCCCCGATTTTACCTCTTGCCTCAAACCAACCTTTTAATTATCATATAAAGCTGTTATCTTCTAAACTTTGAGTTTTGACTTTTAATAAGTTTTGAACATTTGAATTCCTGCCTTAGACATCGCAGTTTAAAAGTATGTAGTTTGTCATTCCGAATTCATTTCGGAATCTTACTGGGTATTAGATCCTGAAACCCTCCTCCTCGGCGGGCAAGCAAGTTCAGGATGACAAAATTCCATAGGTTTAAATGTCGTTCTCTACTGTCGGCAGACAGGTGTTTAGTATTTAGAGCTTAGAATTTAAATTATTTAGAACTTGGCTGTAACCAGCAACCAGTTACCAGCCTGCCTGCCGGCAGGCAGGTAACTAGCTCCCAGCCCCCAGCTACTAGAATCATGCTCAAACTGGAAAACCTAACCAAAAAATTTAACCAGATTACCGCCGTTGACCAAGTAAGCTTTGAAGCCAAAGAAGGCGAGGTAATCGGCTTCTTGGGACCAAACGGCGCCGGCAAATCCACCACCATGCGCCTCATCAGCGGCTACCTGTCCCCCACCGCTGGGCAAATCTATATTAAAGACAAAAACATAAAAGATCACGAAGCCTGGGCAAAACAGCAAATCGGCTACCTGCCGGAGGGTAATCCCCTTTATAAAGAACTCAAGGCTCTGGAAATGCTGGAGCTGACAGCGGAGCTAAAAAATATAAAGTTAAGCGATGATGATTTAAAGAAAATAATCAAGGAAACCGGACTGGAATCGGTATTAGCCAGACCGGTGGGCGAGCTTTCCAAAGGCTTTCGCCAGCGGGTGGGTTTGGCTTGCGCTCTGCTGGGCGAGCCCAAAATTTTGGTGCTGGACGAGCCAACCGAAGGCTTGGACCCCAACCAAAGAGGGGAAATTCGCCGGTTAATAAAACAGTTGGGGAAAAATCGCACCGTGCTTATATCCACTCATATTATGGAAGAAGTAGAGGCAATCTGCCAAAGAGTAATAATTATTCACCAAGGAAAAATCGTTAGTGATAGCGACATTGGCCAATTAGGCCAAAAGGCTGAAGGGCAAATCACATTATCATTGACAATTGACCGCGCCGCCGATCTTAGTAGAATCCGTCAAATCGGCGGGGTGCGGGAGGTAACGCAAAAAGAGGAGCAAGAAAACAAGAAAATGCTAACAATCAATGCTTCTTCTCAAACCCCCATCCAACCGCCGCTCACCGAATTAGCTGGGCATAACGGCTGGACAATTTGGGAGCTAACCGAAAAAAAGATAAGTTTGGAAGAAGTTTTTAAAGAGTTGACCAAATAGCTAATATGACAATAAAGAACATCTTAAAAATCACCAAAAAAGAGCTTGTATCCTATCTTAACTCCCCCACCACTTACTTAATTCTTATTGGGTTTTTAACATTGTGGCAATATTTTTTCTTTAAAAACTTCTTTTTAATTGGCGAAGTTTCTGTTCGCAACTTATTTAACATTCTTCCCTGGTTTTTGGTTTTTGTCGTGCCAGCCTTTACCATGGCCAGCTTTTCCGCCGAACAAAAAGAAGGCACTTTGGAAACACTCCTAACCAAACCAATCAGCGAATTGGAACTGGTCATTGGTAAATTTTTAGCAATTTTGACTGTTTTAGGTTCTACAATCTTATTAAGCGCCGCCATTCCTCTTTCCATTAGTAATTTTGGGCGATTAGAATGGGGCGTAACTTTTTGCCAATACTTGGGGGCAATTTTGACTTTAGCAATGCTTGTCAGCCTCGGGATATATATTTCCAGTTTAACCAAAAATCAGGTTCTATCCTTGCTAGCCAGCGCCGCCGGTATCTTCTTGCTAGTAATTTCTGGTCAAGAAAGCACCGCCAGCAATATCCCCAACCAGATTTATTCCGTAATCCAGCAATTCAGCCTTAACCAACATACCCAAACCCTAAATCGCGGCGTAATTGACAATCGAGACTTAATATATTTTCTTTCTTTATCGGCAATATTTTTGGTATTCGCCTGGCTGTCGCTCTTGCGCGCCAAGTTTGGTTCCAAAACCAAATACTTTGCGAAACTTTGGCTAACTGCGATAGCCCTAACTGCCATCGCTATTTTGATCAATATGGTGGGAGCGCAAATTCCAGGGCGCCTTGACCTTACCGTCAACAAAATTTATACGCTATCCAATACCACCAAGCGGATTCTTCAAAATCTGCCTGATGTTGTTAACATCACCTTTTACCAATCACAACAGCTGCCCGATCAGATCGCGCCGCTAGTTAGAGATACAACAGATACTCTTCTTGATTACAAAAAAGCCGCCCATGGAAAAATAAATATAAAAATCGTTCACCCCGATCAAGACCCAGCGCTAGAAAACGAAGCCATTGGACAAGGAATCACCGCCTTGCAATTTAATGTTGTCAGCCAGCAAGAGTATCAAATTAAAAAGGGGTATCTGGGAATCAGCGTAAATTATTTAGACAGTCAAGAACCGATTCCTTCCATTCAAACTACCGACGATCTGGAGTACCAGCTCACTAGCCTAATCAGCCAACTAACTAAAAAAGAAAAACCGCTCGTTATCTTTCTTTCCGGCCACGGTGAAAAGACCACATTTTCCGAATTGGCCGAGTTTAAAAATGAACTGTCAAAACAATACACTGTGGAAGAAAAACAGTTGGATGAAAGCGATCCCCAAATTCCGGAAGGAACAAAGGCTTTAATTCTGGCCGGCCCTACAGAAGAAATTAATCAAAAAGAACAGGAAGTAATAATTGATTATGTTAAAAAGGGCGGGGCACTGTTAGCGCTGGTTGACACAGTCATCGCCAGCCCGCAAACCATGTCCGCTTATGCCAATTCCAACGGCGGCAAGGAAATACCAGAAGCGCTGGGTATAACCATTAACCCCAATCTAGTTTATGACTTGGCTTCAAACGAAAGCGTTAATTTAGGCGGACCGCTCCCGTTGCTTGTCCGCTATCCGATGTGGTTGCGGGCGTTTGCCTATGAGTCATTCAAAATAGATTATGTCACGCTACCCTGGCCAAGCAGTGTAAAGGCCAGCAACAATGATCTGGAAACAATCACCCTATTGACCACCAGCCAATACGCCGGACAGCAAACCCAAAATTACAATATTTCTCCTAACCAACAATGGAGCGAGCAAAATCTGGGTCTGCTTAATCTTGCATTGGGAGCCCAAGTTGATCAAGGAAGACTGGCGGTAGTTGGCGACAGCGATTTTTTAACGCAAGATTTTGTTGGCAACGCTCCTGCCAACCTAGCTTTTGGACTCAAGATGGTGGGCTGGCTCACGCGGAACAGCTTGGATCTTGCGGAAATCAAACATACTTCCCGCCTTAACTCACCTTTAATAATAAGCTCAAAGAATCAAACCGCCTTATTACAATACGGAAATATGATTGGCATCAGCGCGGTTGTTTTAATCTTGGGAATTTCTTGGATAACAACCAGAGAACGACGCGTTAGGCAAAAGTCAAAAATATTAACTTAAACTTAACAGCTATGAATTCCAAAAAATCCTGGTTAATAATGTTTAATATTTTCGCAATATTGCTGGCGCTTTTTTTGATTGGCCGGGGTTGGCAGCGACGTCAAAATACTCAACTTTCTGGCGACTGTCCAGATTTACCTCTGTCAAAAATAAAGGAGCCGGACGCAATATCTATTACACTAAAGCAAGGAGAAAGCAAAACAGAATTAATAAAACAAAACGGCGCCTGGCAAGTAATTACTAACGAAGGAGGAAAACCCGCCGATGAGGAGAAAATAAAGCAGGTTTTGCTTACATTATCTACCGCCCAATGCGGCAATCTTGCCTCGGCCAATCCTTCTCATAGAACCGATTTTGGTCTAGATGAGGAGCACTTATTACAGATTGAGATTAAAAACCAAAACGAGGAAATCACTAAATTTTGGATAGGCAAAGTAGCAATGGTTCCCCAAACTACCTACATTAGCCAGCCGGACAGCGACAAAACCTACACTCTAAAATCAAACGTGAGAACAATGCTAACCGCCGACTATAATGATTGGGCAAAAAAGGAAGAGAAGACGGAGGAGCAACAAAACCCCTAGTTCAAGAGGTGGTAACCTTTGTTTGCTTAATGCACTTGGTACAAAGCTTCATTCTTTGGGCAATACTGCCAACCTGTACCCGCACCGAGTGAAGATTAGGCTGGCTGCGACGAATAGTTTTATGAGCGGAATGGCTTACCAAGTTGCCTCGCAAATATTTTTTTCCGCACTGCTGACAAATACGAGACATAAATAAATATAACTCAAATGTCAAAGCTCAAAGTTTAGAAGATAACAGCTTTATATGATAATCAAAAGGTTGGCTTTAGGCAAGAGGTAAAATCGGGGGGGATTCTTCAGTCGCTGTTCGCTCCTTCAGAATGACGCTGTCATCCCGAGGTAGAATCCTCCGTCCCGCCTTTGGCGGGTTCAGAGTAACAACTAACCTTTCATCATCACAAAAAAACCGTCCGCCAAATTGCCTGACGGACGGTAATAATCCCGCCCCGGAATGCCATTTTTCGTTTAGTAGAAGTGGCTCAAGAAAGCCAGAATGGGTGTCCTCAACCTTAAAAGCAAGATTAAAGTTATCTGGACCCCGCGAGTTTAATTTTGGAGCCTCACTTCACCAAACAAGCGGATCATTCCAGGGTACCGGCCAACCTCTTGCGAGGTTGACTACTAATTACTAAGCTAAACTTTTTAATTACAAAGGTCAAGGTGTAGCTAGTATGCTAAATCAAAAAGAGTGGTATAATAAGCAAAACTGAACAGGAGGAGACACAGTGGCAAAATTGGATATTGAGCATCTGTTGGAGAAGCAACGCCGCGATCCAAAGATCCTAATTAACTGGTTTTTCCGTCCCTTTCCCTACCTGATTGCCTTAACTGCCGTCAGTATACTCATGTCCTTAACGATATGGAACCTGCCGAAAGGGGCCGCATTAGAAACCTGTTATGTATGTTTGCTGGCCGGAGCAGTAATTGGATTTCTTTTCATGAATGCGCAGATCTCTTTCCGCCAATCGTTCTGGGCGGCGGTTTTAGTCTCGTTAGACTTTGGTCTACTATTTTGTATGGCCCTGCTCTTTATCAGAACGGTCGTCCGGGAATTGCAGGGCTAACAACGCCAAAAAAGGAAGGGGGTAACCGTGAACACAAAAATATAGTGATTTGCCAACTTTTACGAAAGGCAACAGTAGGGCTTACCAAAATCATCAGCAGACTATTGTTTCCCGAGTATGAGGGACGCGAGATTGTAATAATGGTAGAATCTTCATTTTCAGAATTTTCAGGAAACGGTTCTACTTACAAAAAATTCCTAGATGCCTATAGGAAAGATTGCTTAGGCAGAAACGAGATTCCCTTTGCTTCGCGTGTTTTGTTTCCCCAAGTGTTAAATGATAACTCAAAGGAAGAGCAAGAGTCGGGAATGATTAGGAGATTTATGCTGAGGATACTCGCTACCAAAACAGTGGTTTACTGCAACCTCGGCATTACCGATGATATGGAAAAAGAAATCAAGAAAGCAGAGAGGTTAGGTCGCCAAACCGAGTATCGCTACCTGTTTTAGTATGTTCAGAGCTAAAGTGTGATAAAAAAAATAGCCAGTCTAGAGCTAGCTTGCACCAAAGCGCTCAAAGACTGGCTTTAATTTTACTCATCATCAATGCAAAAAAATAGAAACCAGCCAGGCAATCGGGACGCTAATAATCCTACCTAAAATACCGGTAAAAGCTAAAAACAAAGCTAGGTAAGGACCAAACCGCGCCATCTGCGACCATTGGGAAGCCAGGGAATACGGCAAAAATCCCAACACTACCCTAAAACCGTCCAAAGGATAAAGCGGGAGCAAATTAAAAATCGCCAAGGCAAGATTCACCTGAATAAGAATAAGGAAAAAGGAATAAAAAAGGCCGCCCAAAACCGACCCAAGCGGCAAAAGCCTCACCAACAACGCCAGCAAAAAAGCGAAAAGAAAATTGCTTACTGGACCAGCTAAAGAAACAAGCGCCCCGTCGCTTTTTGGCCTAGTCAAATTATATTCGTTAACTGGGACCGGCTTCCCCCAACCAAAACCAAAGATCAAAAGAGAAACCGTTCCCAAAGGATCCAAATGCGCCAGCGGATTAAGAGTTAAGCGCCCATCCAGTTTGGCAGTCGGGTCTCCCCGCTTTAAGGCCACCCAAGCGTGAGCCCATTCGTGAACAGTCAAAGAAACTACTACTACCATTAAGTAGATGAGAATAAATAAAAGATTGAATAATGGGTTGGCGCTAAGATTAAACAGACTAAACAGCATAGTAGCATTTGGTTACTAAAATCTCCTGCGACATTGAAAGGTCTTCGCAGGATTTTTTTATATTTTCCTTTTCTTTACAATCAGCGATTCAAGATCCTCCTTTTTTTAAAGCCGCGACTCGGTACATCTGGCTGCCATCGCCAAGCTAGGTTGACAAATATATTCCTTTTTGGTATAAAATAGTTATCACGATGACTGGACTAGCCTAAGGTTTCGACCGACCGCGAATGCCAGTCTTTTTTTGTTTTAACGAATTTTGTAATACCTTGACTTTTTACACCCAAATTTAGGTTTTGACTGTCAATAAAGGCGTAAACCGTTTGTTGGGCAGACTTTTTTGTCATATTTTACATGGTAGCAAACATCGCGAAACTAGACCAGCTGGTTTACTCGCTTCCTCCAAAGTGCCAAGACCCGTCCCGCCAAAGGCGGGACTCGGGATGACAAGTTATTTTTCGACCGCCGCCTGTTATGAAGCCGCCTGTCGGATTTGAACCGGCGACCTATGGTTTACCCGCCTGCCAAAGCTGGAGCCCTCCCGGAGAGTCGAACTCCGATCAACGGTTTATCCCAGTACAAATCTAGCTTGCCGTCTTGGAGCCGAGACAGGGATTTGAACCCTGGACCTACTGTTTACAAAACAGTTGCTCTACCGCTGAGCTATCTCGGCAAGCCGATTTTACGGGATCCCGCAAATCTAAGCCAAATTTTAGCAAATTTGGCAAGATTTTGCTGGGACAAAACCATCGCTCTGACCAACTGAGCTAAGGCGACCCTATCTCCATTCTAAACGGTTTTACTCCAAACAAAAAGCCCAAAGGAGAATCAAAAAAAACTCCTTTGGACGAGAGGTCTCAACGAAATGTCTCCACCGCCGTTTCCCAACCGGATCCATAATACAGCACTGATTTTCCCTGGTAGGCCGGACCATAAACACAGGGAAACACACTCCAAACCACCGGCACTTCTTGCGCATGGTCGGTATAGCGCAAGATCAGTTGAGAAGCGGTGGTCCAAGGCAAATCGGTAACATAATAAGAATCCGCGTTAGACCATACACACAGTAAAACCCCGGCTTTCTTGGCAAAACCAAGCTCATTTTTGAACTTGTCCAGCGCTAAAGAAAGTAAAGCATTTTGATTGCCAATTCGAGCGATGTCTCCAATCCCCCGCCTAAGACGGGCCTTTTCTACCAGCTCTTTACCATTGTAAACAACTCCATCTATTTCCAACCCGCCCAAACAATCAAATCCGGCCGAAATGGCGTTAAAAGTAACTACTGCCACATAGTCAACTTCTATATCAAAATTATCCTTTAACGCCTCTTTCATTCCGGTAACGCCAGTATAATAGTAGCCGGCATTTAAGCGATCCTTGCCTTCCGCCCACTCATACTGACCGGAAGAATTTTTAACCAGCATGTTTTTATGCCTCACCAGCAAGTCACGAGGAACACGCAAAACAGTGACTTTGCTATTTGTAAGGCGGATAAGGGCGATTACATCGGCGCGGCTCCGCTCCTTTGGGGTGTTAGAACCAGGATAAAGATACTTCTCACCCAACGGCCCTCTGTTTTCGCAGTAAGGCGACTGCCAATCGGAGCAGTCGTCCAAACCAAGAGCGAGAATGGTTATCCCCGGCTCTTTGGTTGGCATGAGTGTAACCGCCGTTGGCAAAACAGTGGGGGCCGGCAAAGTATTGCTTGGCGGTGAACCAAAAAGATGACTGGTCGCGGTCGGTTGTACCAAAGGGGCGCCGCCAACCGGACCGTAAGGAATAGGCGGCGGAACAACCGGCTGTTTAAGGCTCACCAAACCTCGGCACAAAAATGGTAGTGCCGCAAAAATCAAAACTACAACTGTCCCCAAAAGCAAAAAAAATCTAGTTTTCGCGGACACTTTTTTCGCTCCTTCTGCTTTTATTAATTTCGATGAGAATAATTATAAGAGATATCAACCGATTTTTCAATATCCCGCTAAAAAAGGTATAATTACCAAATGGCAAATAATTCAGTCACCCTAGCCAACTTCAGCGATCGTTTAGCAGCAAGAGCAATGGACGGCCTAATAATACTCCCAATCGCGGCCGGTATTTTTATGGTACTTCTTCTTAAACTCTTTCCAACGATAAGTTTAGAAAGTGTTGTACAAAACAACAATCCGGCACTGGAAAACGGTCTTACTCTGGCCAATGTTTGCTTAAGTATTTTTACCAGTGTTTATTTTATTTACTTTACCGCCATCCAAAGCGCCACTCCAGGCAAAAAGATCCTTAAACTGGCGGTTATTAGCCAAAAGGAAGGAAAATTAACTTTGTGGCAAATTATCACAAGAGAAACTTGGGCAAAATTTTTGTCGGGAATTTTTTATTTGGGATACATATGGATGTTATTGGACAAAAATAATCAAACATGGCACGACAAACTGGCCGGGACCGTTGTTCTAAGATACGGAGATAATCGCCGTACCAAAAAAGTTATTTTTGGAGTAACCGCCTTACTACTGGGAATTTGGCTAATAATAGGAATTTTTATTATTAGATCAGTAATAAAGGACATGAATACAAAACAGCTGTTGCTGCCCAAACAGTTTTTGGAGCAACTTCTCCCACCCACTCCCCCGCCGCTGGTTACTTAAATGGTATATACTTAATCTGTCTATGCAACCAAGACAAAGATTTGAGCTAATTGCCAAACAAACCGAAGAAATATTAACCAAAGAGGATCTGAATGAACTATTGAATAGTGAACAGCCACTTAATCACTATATCGGTTTTGAAATTTCCGGGCAACTGCACATTGGCTCCGGCTTAATGAGCCTGTACAAAATCAAGGATTTTCAACAAGCCGGAGTAAACTGCAAAATCTTTCTGGCGGACTGGCACACGGTTCTTAATAATAAATTAGGCGGCGACCCCGCCAAAATAAAGAAACTGGCGATTTCTTACTTTAAAGAAGCTTTAATTGCCAGCGCCCTGTGCGCCGGCGCCGATCCGCAGAAAATTGAATTCATTCTCGGAAGCGACTTGTACCATAACAACGATGCCTACTGGCAAAGTTTAATTGACATAAGTAAAAATCTTACTCTTTCCCGGGTAGTAAAATCCTCAACCATCATGGGCAAGTTACAGGGAGGAGACCAGGCTTTCGCCCGTTTAATGTATCCCCCCATGCAGGTTAATGATATTTTTAATCTAAACATAAATCTGGCCCACGCCGGTATGGACCAACGCAAAGCCCATGTAATTGCCAGAGAAGTCGCCACGCAATTAAAAATTAAACCGCTCCTGAATCCGCAAAATCATCCAATAAAACCAGTATGCGCGCACCACCCATTAATTCTTGGCTTGACTAAACCGCCAGTTTGGCCGGTTAAAAAAGAAGATTTGCGGGAAACCCTGTCTGCTATGAAGATGAGCAAATCAAATCCGGCCAGCTGTGTGTTTATTACAGACAGTCCAGACGAGATTAGGAGTAAAATCCAACAGGCCTTTTGCCCACCCCGGGAAGTATCTTATAACCCGATTCTCAACTGGGTACAACATTTACTCTATAGGGGTTCGGAGGACCGGGAATTGGTGATAAAACGGGAAGTCCAGCATGGCGGCAGCTTAATCGTCAACACTTATCAAGAATTGGAGGATATTTACGCTCGGGGAGATTTGCACCCCAACGACCTAAAGCCAGCCGTTGCCCAGGCAATAATTGATTTGCTGGAACCGGCCAGAAAGTATTTTGAAGCTGAAGAAAGAAAGTGGGCGCTGGAGGAAATGAAAAAAGTTGCTTGAGACCCTGTTAGGCACATTTTTTACCCTACGAAGCCTGTCATACCGAAGTGTATACCCCGTCGTCCTGGGGCGTAACCTGCCATCCTTCGGAATCATGTCCCCTTGTCATCCTGCCTGCCCGCCTATGGTGGGAGTCCCGCCTTTGGCGGGACGAAGGATCCCCTTCGGAACCAAGTCCTTTCGTCATCCTGAGGAGCGTTAGCGACGAAGGATCTCATCCGAAGGAGATTCTTCACCCGCCTTTGGCGGGACGAAGGAGTTTGGCAGGCCCGGAGGGAGTCGAACCCCCAACCTACGGTTTTGGAGACCGTTGCTCTAGCCAGTTGAGCTACGGGCCTATGTAGTCATACCTTTTTACATTATCTCACAGTAATGACTGCGAGCGGTTTTGCCTGCCGGTTTACCCGCCTCTGGAGGGCCGGCAGGCGGGTGCAAAGGTGCATAAAGTGCTCTTTACCCGTCAAACTTTTTCATCCTAGGTACCAAGC
>PEYW01000028.1:0-5279 GCA_002774225.1 candidate division WWE3 bacterium CG08_land_8_20_14_0_20_43_13
CGGCCTCTAAGTCATTAACCGATTCGGTGCCTCGGTCGGAATAGAGCGACATGGCGAGGGCGCCGGCTTGGGCGGTTTTTTGGGTTTGGTTTAATAGCCCGTGTCCGGGAGGGGTAATGTGAAAAATGGTGCCGGGCTGCCACTGCTTTCTGTTGGCCGCATTAGCGGTGGTGTAATTGGCTTCGGTGACGGATCTCAACAGCTCCTCTTTTGAACAGTTGGCGCAGCAGCCAAATATGCCGCAGGTAGTAAGACTGCCGGGGCTTATTGCCACCGTCCCAATCTGAAAGCCTGATTGTCCGGTAAGCGCGCCGGTTTCTTCTTCACCTTCTCTAATTGGCACGCTGTTCCAGTTGGCGTAGAGTTCAGCGTATAAGTCCCCTATATCTACTGTGCCTGCCAGAAGGCTGGCGAACATTTTAGCGGAATCAATAATCGCTTCCAAAGACTTGGCAAAGACAGCCTTCCAGCCAGCAACACCATCTTGGTAATTATTGGTGATCCGTGTCATCCAGCCATCCATCATGGCGTTTATTTCTTCTTGGGTTATTCCACCAACATTAATGTTGCAATTTTTATCATCTTTGCAACAGCCGGGAATACTTCTTGGATCCACGGTGCTTGATCTGCAGGTGGGGCCGCAAATTTTCCAGGGTCCGCGGCATGCGCCAGAATAGCCGGGAATGCTGCTCATGTCGGCCACGACGGCATTTGGGCAACCTAGCCCGTCGTAGTCAAAATCATCGTCTTTGCAGGCCGCTTCCGAGCAGGCATATCTTCCGGCCGAGCCGCAAGGTTTGGAAGTGTGCGCCATGATGCAGGCTTCCAGATCTTCTTGCAGGGTTCCGCGCGAATTGGAGGATTGGCTAAATATGGCAAAAATGGTGCCGCCCTTGCCGTCATCAACTTCTAAAAGCGGATGGTCTGTTTTTGGCTCCCCCTCTTCTTCCGTGTCGTCAATAATTGGATTGGTTAGTTCTTGTTTGGCGTAGACCTTGGAACAGCCCAGCACCCAAGGAACACCTATTATTTGGCAAAGGCTATTTTTTTCCTGAAGCGGGCAAGAGCCAGGTCCGCAGAAATGGTCGTTTTTAGTGTAGTAGGCGCAGGAGTTACAAGGGTACAAGCCTTCTTGATCTAAATCAAGGCTAACGTCGCTGAACGATATAACGGGCGGGATGTTGGCGGTGCGGTAACTGGCATAAACGGCGCGAGTGGCGGCAGACTTATAGAGGTTCCAGCCATAGTAGTCTAAGCCGCTGCTGTCAATAATGCCGCAAACGGTACCGCCATCGTTATTGACGCAATGCGGATCATGGTCCAAAACAGCCGCCACTTTTATTTCATCCCCGCTCGCCGGAAAGGTAGTGGTGACTAGGCTTTTAAGAAATTCGGCAATGGACGCATTATCAAAAACGGGTTTTTGTCCTATGACAGCTGTGTCAATGGGGGTGTAGGTATCAATGGTACTACCTACCTCGGTAAGATAAAAATTATAGCCTTTATCGCCAGGCAGAATCAGCCGGTTTTTTACAAAACTTACAAAGCCTTGAGCGGTGCTAAAACTGCCTCCAGTGTAGGCGTTAACCGCTATGCCGTCAAACAAGCTTAAGTATTTATCGCCGCTTATCGCTTGAGTGGGGTAAAGCGGATCCATGGCGGGAGAGAGCAGTACCACTTTGTTTTTGCCGTTTCCGCGCAAGCCAACATCAACCAGCTTTTTGGCGAGGAACTCGGTGGCATCCATAACGCTGGTTGGGTCGCCGCTGTTGGCGCCGTCAGCGCTAACGCACTCTTCCGGGTGCTGCGGCTCATTCCAGGGAATAAAATAAATCTGCTTATCGGCGCTGATTTTCCCTGCCATATCGGCTAAAGTAGCTACCCAGCCCAAGTAGTGGTCTCTGGTAAAAGCGCAGCCGCCGTTCCATGCTCTAATAATTACGCGAAAATTGTGTTCGTTGATAAGAGAAATTAAATCTTGGCAGTTATTTGGTCCGGCTAATATTACCACCCAACCGGCATTGGTTGTGCCGCCCACTAAGCTGAACGCGGCCTGTTCTGCCGAGGTTCTACCAAAGTTAATGCCCAGTTTATTAGCTTTTGCTGGCAGCGAGGCTGCCAGCAGAAATAAAAAGAGCAGCGCGCATATTTTTGTACCAATTTTTATTAAGCGGACTAGCTTTTTAGCGGCGGGCTTGATCATACAGAACACACTTACAATGTAGCAAAACAAAGTTCTAGCGGTCAAGGACGCAACTTATATGATTTCGGGTATTACTACCGAGGGGGTGTAGTCGTCTCCTAAACCCACCAGGCGGCCTAGGAAGGTAATAATGGAGATTGCCAGCAAAGCTAACACCAGACCGGCCACGCTCCAAGTTAACGCTTCCTTGGCGGAGGCTAGTTTTTTTGGATCGCCCTTGGAGTTCATTAGTCTAGCGCCGCTGATAATAATCGCCACCATCGCGATCCCGCCGGTGAACATAACAGCAACATTAACAGTAGAAGCTACTAAGCAGAATACGCCTTTGATGTTTGGGGTGTTGTCAGGTCTGCCGGTCATATAACTTGCGCAGTCGGCGGCGGCGGCGGAAACGCAGCGGGGAAAAAGAAGAGCAATTAGCAGAGAATAAGCCACTCCGGCGGCGGCAACCAGTAATGAGGCGCTTTTTTTAACGCTTATTTTTTTGGCAAAAGAAGGCCTCTTTTTCATAAAAAGGTTGCTGCCCCTTTTTTTAAAAGTCGGGAAGCAGTTTAAAATTTTCTATCCCCAGCAACTTAGCAAACAAAGTAACAATCCCGCCGGCGGCTAGAACCACCACCATGCCGGCGACACTCCAGGTAAGCGCTTGTTGGGCGGATTGAATTTCGCGCGGATCACCCTTTGACTGCATTAGCTTAATTCCGGACTGCATAATAGCAACTAGGCTTAGACCAACGCCTATCCAAAAAACTACTGTTCCCGCCAGCCCTAATATGCTGTTGAGCTTAACAACTTTATTGGCGGGATTGTTTACTGGAAAACTTACTAGCGCGGAAGTGATTTTGATTAGTTTGATCATATGTTTTTTAGATTATACGCAATTCTACATCACACAAGACTGTATTTTCAATTGGTTGTTCTGGTTCACTACCTCCAGCACGGTTAACTAAATTAAGTTTTTCTGATTTTAGCATATTGTTTAGGTAGGTTTAACCCACTCTCGGAAGAACTTGGCCGGTGTCTGATGTCCAAATACTTAACAAACAGCCCAGAATTTCTTCGTCATTTTGACCCTGAACAAAGTGAAGGGGAAGAATCCCATTCCCTCGTCATTCTGAACCCGCCAAAGGCGGGTGAAGAATCTCCTTCAAATGAGATCCTTCGTCGCTAACGCTCCTCAGGATGACGAAAACATTCCACCACCCGCAATCTGGCCCTCATGCACCATCAAGGTGTACTGAAGGTATATGAACCTAGACATTGGTGCTTTTTCCCCCGCCAGCACAAAAAACCAAGCTAGGCTTGGTTTTTTGTTTAACGAATAATACCGTTTTAGAAGGTTCCGTTAACGGCATTCAAGAAAACAGTCTCGTCGCAGTTGCTTAGATTTATACCAAGCAACTTACTTGTCAATGTTCTGATTGCTAGCGCGCCAATCACGACGACAAAACCAATCACGGCGTTTGTTAATGTTTTCCTGGCCGCGTCAGTGGCTTTGGGATCACCCTGGCTGGACATATATTTAATGCCTCCCATGGTAACAAAGACTAAAGTTAGGCCGACGCCCAACCAAAAAACCAAGGTAATTCCCAAGTTAAGTGTTCCGCAGATTGTAAAGTTTACACCAGTATTGTAAGGAGCGGCATGAGCACTTTGTATTAGTGATAACACATATATCACCTCCTTAAAATAATAAACTTGTAGTTATAACATTTATAGTATAACACAAATATGTCAGCTTGTCTACGCAAATATACCCAGAATATCGGTTCCCAGTATTTTTAAAATAGCTACCGCTAGCGCAACGAACAAAAAACCAGCGATGGCGGCGGTGAGGATTTCTTTGCCGTCCTTTAATTTGTAAGGGTCGCCGCCGCTAAACATAACCGTGTAGGCGCCGTACAAAATAGCCAAAACGCTTACCGCCCCGCCTACTCCCAAGGCGACTAAAACAAACCATTCAATTAAAGTGCTGGGGAGAGCATCAAATGGAAGATCTCCCAGTTGGCTGGTAACGGTGAGCCCGCTAAAATTTAAGTTGAATTTACTAAGGAATGGGTTGCCGCCAGATCCCGTGGATGCAGGTGTGGTAGTGGGTGGCGGGGTATACATTGCCCCGGTGCATACATAAACCGGTGTGGGACTATCTGGATCCTCTATGGCACAGTAAGTGTTGGTCATGCAATAATCATTGTCTGGATCGCAAGCGGCTCCCACGGGCAGGCGGCATCTGTTAGCTACTGTATCGCAACCGGCTCCTGGGCAACAGGGGATTACATTACAATCATCACCGCCATACGTTGCTGTATCAGGCTCTAAGCATAGCTGGCAAGCGCATTCTTCACCGTTATCATCTACATCCAGTAGTCCCGCAGGAAATCGGGGATCTACACCTGGAGGAATATCAGGGCACGAACAGGAGTCATTAAGTAGCCATACGTCTATAAATTTACATATTTCCCAGGTAGGTCTCATAAAACCTGGAGCGCTATCGCAGTCTCTAACTTGTGAAAGCTCACATGTTGGATTGTCGACAGCGTCATAGTCTCGACAGATGTATGTTTGCGCGCGCGCGGGCGCCGAACCTATTCCCAGTAATAAAAGTAGAGCAATCGTGGACGCTGCTGCCAAAAAGCCGGCCGCTTTTGAGCAAGGGGCGGTTGAACGATTCTTTGTGTTAGAATTTAGTAGAATAACCATACTACTTCTTAAAGGTAATGTAGTTGGTAGTTTGGTGTCAATAGCGATATAGAATTACTTTATTTTGTAAATTTTAATTCAACTAATCTGTGCCCGGCAAACTTTACCAAATTTCCTTTTTGGCAATAGCAGCAGCAGTTTTTTTGTGTCTGCTTATTCCCGCCCGAGCGGATGAATCGGAAGATTTGTGGCTGGAAATAATTAATAAAAAGGGGGAGCAGTACACTTTGTCCAACCGGTTGGAAGAGATCAAGGCTTACCAACAATCCCTTCAGGGCCAGCTCAACCAGCTCAACGGCCAGTTGGGGTTAACCGATCAGCAATTGCAAGCGGTGGAAAATCAAATAGATCAATTGGATAAGGAGTTGGTTGGCCT
>PEYW01000028.1:5288-14165 GCA_002774225.1 candidate division WWE3 bacterium CG08_land_8_20_14_0_20_43_13
ATTGGACAAAAAACAAAAAAGCCTTAATAGTCAGGAAGATATTCGCCATCAAGCCACTCGCCGCTTATACAAAACGGCTAAAGGCGCTTGGCGGTCGTTGGGCTGGCTTTTTACGGGAGATTTGTCTTTGGCGGCATATCAAAAAGCTCTCTTGGACAGAGTGCGCCAAACAATTTTGGACATAAACGGGCAAATTGCTTTGTGCCGTCAGGACCAGCAATCTTTGGAGCAGGTGCAGTCCGAGCTGTTGGGGCAAAAGAGCCAGCTGGCCAGTTTGCGTTCTCAACTGGCTGGACAGGCTAATCAGCTTCAAGCTCAAATTGAGTCCGCTTTGTCGCAGTCTTCGGCTTTGGGCAGTCGTCTGTCCAGTCTGTCGCAAGAGATTAACGAAGCGATGGTGCGCCATCAGCAGTTGATCTACCAAAGCAAGGGTTCCTGTTCCGGCCGGGCGCCTACTCCCAATCCAGCCGGCGCTCCCAGCTGGCGGTTTTGGGGACGCGGCACCGAACACGGAGTGGGAATGAGCCAGTACGGAGCTTACGGAATGGCGAAAGAAGGCAAATCTGCTAACGACATTCTTACCTTTTATTATTCCGGAACCCAAGTGGCTACCCTGTCTTCCCCTGGCCGTATCTTGGTGAGCAAAGACGGCGCCGCTTACGATTTGCTTTTTGAAGAAGAATATTTAGCCGGAATTGGCGAAGTGCCTAATAACTGGCCAGCCGAGGCAATCAAAGCGCAGGTAATTGCCGCTCGTACTTACGCGTGGCCTTACGCGCAGAGTTATCCTAATAATGTTATCTGCGCTACCGAATCATGCCAGGTATATGTGGGCGGTCAGGGAAAACGATCTTTTGTTGATCAGACTCGCGGACAGGTGGTCACCTACAACGGCAATTTGGCGCAAACCTATTACTTTTCCACTTCCGGCGGCCACACCGACGATGTGGGTGACAGCCCGTCGTTCACTTTTGATAAATCTTCCCGCTCCTTTCCACAAGCGGCTCGCGAATCAAAGAATAGCAATTTTCCTTATCTGCGCCGCGTTGACGACCGCCAATACGACTCCTCTTCTCCTTACCACAGTTGGTCCGGCAACCTAACCTGCTCCGACAGCCAAAAAAATCCCCCCAACGCCGATTACCGCGGCGGCACTCCGATCAGCCAGCCGGATATGACTTTAATTATTAACGCCGGTTTGTTAAAAGATGGCGGGTATCTTGATTCTTTGGAATACTCCACTTCCCAGCAGACAATCTTATCATGGCTAGAAGAAGAAGGAACCACTCCTATTGAGAATGTTAGCCAGCTGGAATTGGTGAAGATGGGCGGTTCGTCCGACCGGATTGCTTGGGTTAAAGCGACCGGTTCAAACCGTTCCGTTGATGAAGGTTCCATCACCGGTACTAGATTCCGCTATGTTTACAACCTCCTTTCGCCGGAAAGAGATTGGTTGTATAGTAGTTGGTTTGACTTGGGCCAGGAATAACATCTGCCATTTGGGTGTACTAATACGATTATGATTAAATGGAATTTTACTAATTGACATACAATAATAGCCCTGCTATTATTGGATATATGTCCAAAGACAGCCCTGCTAATATTGGATACGTATCGAGGGAAGTAGAAGCCGAATTAGATCGGTTGCTTGACCTGCCTCAAATTATTGCCTTGGTTGGTCCCCGCCGGAGCGGTAAAACTACTCTCCTTAAACATTACCATGGCCAATTGGCTAATGCTTTATACATGAGTTTTGAAGATTCTGATGTTCTGGATCTTTTTAATCAGGACATAAAAGCCTTTAGCCAGCTTTACTTAGAATCGGTTGATTACTTACTGATTGACGAGTTTCACTATTCCCCGGTGGGCGGCAAAAACCTTAAATACATATTTGACTTTTTCCCGGGTAAAAAGATTGTGATCTCGGGTTCCTCGGCGGCTGATCTGACCATTCAGGCGATTAAATACTTAGTCGGAAGAGTAGTGACTGTGACATTATACCCCTTCTCTTTTTCAGAATTCTTGCAGGCTAGGGACCAAGACCTGCATCGGTTGTGGTCTAAACACGACTTTGCCCAGCCAACTAGTCAACCAATTACCACCAAGCTAAAAGAGTATTACCAAGAATACCTGTTGTATGGCGCCTATCCAGAGGTGGTCTTGCAATCAAATCTTCAAACTAAACAGGATTTGCTAAAGGGGATTTATAACACTCTGTTTTTACGGGAAGTGAAAGACCTTTTGTCGTCAGCTGACGATTACAAACTAAAGGCTTTGATTAAGGCTTTAGGTTTGCAGATGGGTAATTTAATTAATTACCAAGAACTAGGGCAGGTATCGGGCCTTGATTACCGGACCCTTAAACGTTACCTAGGCTTTTTAGAAAAAGTTTACATCTGCCAGCAGATGAGGCCTTTCTATCGGAATACGCGGAAAGAGCTGGTTAAAACCCCTAAGATTTACTTTTTTGATACCGGTTTGGTAAACGCCATTTTAGATGACTTTTCACCACCTCTGCAACGGTACAGCAGTGGCAGTTTGTTAGAAAATAGCTTCTTTTCATTACTAGCCCGCGACTACGAGCTAAAATACTGGCGGACACGGTCTCAAGCCGAAACCGATTTTATTATTGTCCGTGAAGGTAGAGTTGTCCCGATTGAAGTTAAGTTAAGCGGAACATCAACGGCCGTGTCCCGCTCCCTCCACAGTTTTGTTAATACCTACCAACCATCCCAAGCCATTATCGCCACCGCCGGTTTGTGGGCGGAAAGAGAGGTTGGAAATACCAAAGTCCTCTTCCGCCCGGTCTGGGAATGCCGTCGTTTGTTAAGTAGGGGTATGGGCTAAATATTGGGAGTGGTTTTGTTACCTAAATCTTCTTTCACCGGAAAGAGATTGGTTGTATAGTAGTTGGTTTGAGGTTGAAGGGTTGTAACTCTTTAACAACAAATTCAGTTGTAACACTCTTACTTCGGTTCATTTTGAATATCAATGATAATAGCTTGATTAATAAACTGTATTCCTATAACTAGTAGTATTGTGGGAACTAGGGCTGTGGCAGCGGTTGCTGATGGTTTCCCTAGGCTCTGAATTAGAAGCCACAAGCCTGTGATGCCACTTAAAAATAATAGCAATAGACCAGTGCTTAGATATACACATACAGGATGAAAAGCAAGTAAACCGTAGTTGATAAATAATCTTTCCCAAGCACCTTTTAATGTCGTGTGTATTGTTTCGATACTATCTCTGACTATTTTAATATGAGATACCTCTTTTCCATAATAAGCAGGTATATTAATATCTCTAACCTTTTTCCTTAGTATTCCCAATTGGATTAACATTGATGTTTCAAAAGTATACCTTTTACCAATTTTCTGAAGAGGAACTTTCCTATATGTTTCTGTTGTAATGGCGGTATAGCCATTAAGTGGGTCTGCCACTGACCAATACCCACTAGCAAATTTAACTAGCAAGGTAGCACCTATATTACCAATGATTCTTTTCTTTGGCATTTGTTTTAGTTCTTTTACATTAATAAATCGGTTCCCTTTGGCATAATCAGCCTTATCAATAATAACTGTATCAAGCAGCAAGGGAAGATATTTTGGATTCATTTGATTATCTCCTGCCATGACTACCATAATATCTGCTCCCTTTTCTACCCCGCATTGGTGCCCTTTAATAATAGACGCTCCTACCCCTTCATTTATTTCTGAATTTATTAAGGTAACCCTGGTATCCTTCTGTATGTACTTTTGTACAACTGTTTGGGTACTATCTTTACTTGCATCATTAGTAACTATTATATAATCAATATAATTAGGTATTGTCTCGATAGTAGGGCCAATCAAACTTTCGACATTGTAAGCAGGTACAGATATAGATATTGTTTTTCCCTTGTACATATAAGTTGTTTTTAATTATAACATGCGCCTTCTTGACGGTAAGATTGAAGTTATATTTTTAATGATCGCTTTCGTGTGGGGTTTGATTACTATTTTTATTGTTCCTCCATTTCAAGCCCCTGATGAAAATGTTCATTATCTACGGGCGGCTGGTATTTCTGAAGGAAGCCATATTTGTAAAGGAGATACTTTAAAAGTATCTACTCAATACTCAGATTTTGTAGAAAATATGGATGTTTCTAGAATTGCTCACCATCCTAATGAAAAATTCTCGTTTGATTTACTTCTTAAACAACAACCTTCTAACAATACAGGAACAACGATGGTTGATATGCCTTTGTGTTATTCACTTTCCTTGTATCATTTTATACCTGCTTTTTTTATTTTTATCGGAAAATTATTAAACTTGGAGCTACTTCACTCATTTTATTTGTGTAGAATAGCCTCTCTTTTATTAGCCGTTATTTTGACAACGCTGTCTATTAAAACTGCCCCTTTTGGTAAATATCTGATTTTCGCCCTTAGTTTGTTACCAATGACTATTTATCAGTACAGTTCAGTTAGTTATGATGCCTTGCTTATACCAATTATTTTTTTGAGTATATCTTACACATTATCTCTGTATTATAAGGATAGTTCTCTAAATCTCAAGGAATTTTCTTATCTTTTAGTTTTATATTCTTTGGTCTCTATTATTAAGCCTGGATATAACTTCTTATTGTTTATTCCGTTAATTCTTTTTTTAAGAAATTATTCTACTATTAAGTATTCAGAAATAAGAAGATTGTTCGGCTTTTTTTCTCTGTTACTGCTTTTTAACATTACATTACTGTATATGCAACGACTTTTCTTAGGTACGACTGTTTTTGCTGGGAGACCAACAGGGCAGTTAGGCTACATCCTAACACACCCTTTGACCTTTCCTTTAGCGCTGATAGTAACGATTTCTCATAAGATAGGTGTATATTTGCTGGGTTTTATTGGTATTCTTGGCTGGTTTGACTACCCCCTTAGCCTTTGGACATATTTGCTTATTATTACCGGGTTTTTAGTTTTTATTAATTTGGAAGGTATACATTTTAAATTACCTACGCGTGTTCGCCTAATCATAGTTATATGTTCTGGATTGTCTTCTTTGGCAATATTTCTGGCTATGTATTTATTGGATACTCCAATAGGGAATCTTTTGATAACGGGAGTCCAAGGACGTTACTTTATTGGTTTAGCTTTGCCTTTGGGGCTATCTCTTTTCTCTTACACCTCTAAATTCTCACTGTTACTTAGGAAACATAAGGGAACTATGTTCTCTGTCTTAGCACTGGCACTGCTTTTTATAATAGCTGGTACAATCTTCACTACTTTCAAGCGGTATTACTTCTGAATATAGCTATTGTGGTGATTTTTGCTTTCGCAAGAATGAACTGCAATCCGGTAAGCAAAACCCCTAAGCCATATTTTATACTTCGCAAAAAGTTTATAGAGGAAGCATCTTTGTGGTATAAAGCTGGGCAGGTGATTTCCCCGATCCTAAACCCAAAGAAAATAGCCTGAACCAGCATTTGATTATCGAAGACGAAATCATCTGAATTTTCTTTTAAGGGTAATGTTTCTAGTACTTTTCTGGAGAAGGCTCGATACCCGGTATGATATTCCGACAGTTTTTGCCCAACCATTATATTTTCTAAAAAAGTAAGCACTCTATTGGCGATATACTTGTAAAGAGGCATTCCTCCCTTTAAAGCTCCAGTTCCAAGGATTCTAGATCCAATTACTACATCATAAATATCTTCTGCCACTAAAGAGCTCATGGCTGTTATTAAACGTGGATTATATTGGTAATCTGGATGAAGCATTACTACAATATCGGCGCCTAGTCTTAATGCTTCTTTGTAGCAGGTTTTCTGGTTGGCACCATAACCTTGATTGCTCTTATGAGTGAATGTTTTTATGCCAAGCCTACTTGCTACTTCTACAGTATTATCTTGACTGGCGTCATCCACTAAAATAACCTCATCAACTTCTTGAGGTATTTCTCGGTAAGTTCTTTCCAGTGTTTTGGCAGCGTTGTAGGCAGGTAAGACAACTACTATTTTTTTATTATTAATCATAAATTATAATTTTCGACTAAAAAAACTGTAAAATTCTCATTGCTCATTACGGCTTCTTTAAACGAAGCTAGCATTTTTGCATCTTTATTAAGTGTTTCTAAGCTTTCATTAGTGTACGCAAAGGTTTTATTGTAACCAAAATTGATTGTGTATGGTCCTAGCGGATTTAAATTATGACCAATTACAAGCAATATTGGTTTTGTATTTTGGTGGGATATTTCTTCGGCAGTATTTATAATATCGGTGAGAGTCATTCCGTTTTGATTAGCTGATGTAAAACTTACTGTCTTACCGAACCTTTCTTCTCTTGGTATGTATATTTTATTGTTTAGATAGTAAGGAAAGGACTCGGCGATAAAATCAGGTTCTGCTATAACGATTGCATCGTTTAAATCGGAGTGTTTTTTTACATAAGTGGTAAAGGATTTGCTTGCCGAAAATTGAAATCTTATTTCTTTGTAGATTGCGGGAATGGAGATAATTACTTGCAGTGTAAGGACTAGATAAAGAAAATGATTTTTGTGTTTTTCTACGGTATTTAAGCACTCCTTGATCCAGCGACCCACTGGAGAGGCAGTTGCCTCTTTGTAGTCGGTTGTCTTGTCTAACCAAAGCATACCGATCAGTAGTAGGTATAGGAAACCTTGGTGTCTAGGCATCCCGGGATAAACTAACTGGAATAGCCCAGCAAGACCCACTGCAGCAGAGTAGAAAATTACAAGTAATGTTTTCTTTTTATACAGAAGTAGCATTGCTATCCAGACAACGGCATTTGCTAGTAAAACGCTATTAGCCCCTAGAGCTTGGTGGAACCATGTTCCTGTAGCGATAGCTACAGTAGGTATAGTTACCAGAACTTCTTTTAAACTATGTTGGTAAATATTTGTTACCACTGTTGTTGTATCTGGTGTTATTTGGATTATAGATAAGATGATTCCAAAAACCGCGGTTAGTGTTCCAAATAATGTTTTTGTACTGTAGCTTATCGGTCTTTTAAATGCTACCTCGACGATTAACGATGCTGTAAAAGCAATTGATATAATTAGCGCTGGAGCGCTAGTGTTAGCTAAAAGAGCCAGTATGACGCCAAATAACAAGGGGTTTTTAAACCTGATTTTGTAGAGAGAAAACAATATAAAAAGAAGCAACATACCGATTCCGTAATTCCTGCTGATCACCGCATATTCATATAAAGGAAAGTACCCAAGAGTAAATAGTAATTTCTGAATTTTTGTAAACGGCGCTTTTGTTACGAATATAACAATCGCGATGGTAGCTATGAATATATGCGTTGCCTTGAGTACAATAGGTGCCTTGAAGATTTGATAAGTAAAGTATAGTAGTAAGTACCACAAACATGGATGCCCTTCGTTATGAAGATTCTCTAGTAGGTTTACTATAGAATTACTTTCCGTAACTAGACTAAGTGCCCTCACTTCATCTCTCCATACTTCATGATTTGCAGATAGATAAATAATGACCCCACAATAGAGTAAAACTAACGCAATATTTACCCAGTCTAATTTTTTACTATAAATTACATTTTTACAGTACATATATTGTTTCTGTTTTACTCATCAAAAATAGTCATTCAATTACTAGTTAGCGTCCGTCTACATAAAAGAAGGAAGAATTACCTTGATTCAGTGGCAGCCAAAAAACAGCCGTGCTTAAAATTGCGTTAATGACGAGTATAATAAGAAAGTTAATTACTGTTTCCTCGGCCGGTTTATTAATATGAAAAAACATATACTTTTTTTTGCCGTCTGCTTCTTTTGTTCTTTCGCGATCATTCTTGTGGTTCCTTTTGACCCCGATCTGGGTTGGCATTTGCGCCAAGGCGAAATTATTTGGCAAACAAAATCCTTTCCCACTACGCAATCTTTTAGTTATAACTTTACTGATTATAAAATAGCGGACTTTTATTGGCTATCGCAGGTTATTTTTTACCTATTAGTCAGCCGCTTGGGTTTGATATCCTTGCCTTTGTTGACTAGTTTGGTGGGGTCGGGAGTGGTTTTGGTGTTGCTATTCTCCTCTTTTGACCGGGAAAAACTGAAGAAATCAGCTCTTTACAAAGGAGTTTTTTTTCTGTTGGCAGTGGTGTTGAGCTACGGTCTACAGTTATCGTTGCACGGCGGGCGGCCAATGTTGTTCGGACTTGTATTTGTTGCGGCGCTCAAAATTTTGCTAGGCAAAGTTCTCCATGGTCAGCGCTGGCCGTTGCTGGTTTTGCCCCCGCTTTTTTTGGCTTGGGCGAATTTTTACGGCGATTTTATTTATGGGCTGTGGGTATTTGTTGCCTTTGCCTATTTTATTCTAATTTGTAAGCTTTTGTATGTCAAATGGTTCCCTTGGCGGCAAAAACTGTTTAATTTTGTTTCTTTTTTTGGCGCTTTACCGGAGGAATCTTTATTAAATTGGCCTTTGGTTTTGGGCGTTTTTGCCAGTTTGACTGCAAGCGCTTTAGCGACTTTTATTAACCCTTACGGTCCATTTTTGTGGCGATCTATTTTGGCGGATGTTGACTCTTTCCATTTGAGCCATATTCAGGAGTGGGGACCATTAAATGTTCACAATGATTTGGGTAAATTTATGCTCGCCGTTATTTGTTTCTGCGTAGCTTTTGGCTGGTATTGGAGGAAAAAAATCAGCTTGTTTGATTTGGCGGTTATCTTTGGATTGTCTGCTCTGTTGTTGCGTTTTTTGTACCCTTTTAGATATTTGCTAATCTGGTCAGTTATTCCTTTGTACCTTGGTTTGACTGATTTGGGGGAGAATCTTGCCTCTTTGCTGGATGCGGATTTATTGCGCCGGCGAGTTTTTTTCTTTTACCCCTTCTTTATAGCAATACCAGTAGTTTG
>PEYW01000028.1:14215-14921 GCA_002774225.1 candidate division WWE3 bacterium CG08_land_8_20_14_0_20_43_13
ATATTTATCCGGTTCGGGTGCTATCTTACTTGGGAGAAAAAGCGCCTGGAGATAGAGTATTTAACGAGTATAATTGGGGCGGTTACTTGGTTTGGAAAAGACCAAATTGGCCTTTGTTTATATACGGTCAGATGCCAGCTTGGAAACAAGGGGACGAGAGTGCGTTTAGGGATTTTATTAACCTTAAAGAGAATCCTTCCCGTTATTTTGAGGGAATGAAGGAAAAGTACAATTTTGACTGGGCGCTGGTAAAATCTACCAGTATCCTAGCTGATTTTTGGCGTCAGAAGGAAGGCTGGCGGGAATTGTATCGTGACGAGACGGCATCGGTATTTGTTGAACTAAAGGAATAATTTATGCTAAATTCGCTTCTTTTTACCAATCTTTTGTATATTATTTTTGCCTATTTTGTATTTTCGGTTTTAGGGCTAGCGTTGTGGCCGCTAATGTTTCGGTTTTTTCCTTCTTTCGGCGATCGGGGCTGGGGGGTAGCTAAAATATTAGGTTGGGCGCTGGCTGGTTGGATGGTATGGTTTTTAGGTAGTTTAAAAATAGTTCCTTTTTCCGAATATTCATGTTGGGCAAGCGTGTTTTTGCTTGGTGTTTTTGCTTGGTGGCCGGGAGGAAAAGAACTTAAAAAGACCTTAAAAGAAGAGCCGGCGATTTGGCGGCGCGTTATTCTTCAAGAAGTTATTTTTCTTCTTTT
>PEYW01000012.1:0-7190 GCA_002774225.1 candidate division WWE3 bacterium CG08_land_8_20_14_0_20_43_13
AAGACCCGTCGCGTAGACATCGCAGTTTAAAAGTATGTAGTTTGTCATTCCGAATTCATTTCGGAATCTTACTGGGTACTAGATCCTGAAACAAGTTCAGAATGACAAAATTCCATAGGTTTAAATGTCGTTCTCTATACCAGTTACCAGCTACTAGTAACCAGTAACCAGTGACTAGCCCCTAGTTACCAGCCACCAGCAACCAGTTACCAGTCTAGTGCTCCCACAAATCGCTGATTACCGCATCAATCTTGGCGGGGACGGTTTTAATCAATGTTTCATGAGCGCGAGTCATTTCTTCTTCCATTATTTCTTTAACGCGAGGAGCCGCTTCCTCCGCCGCTTCCACAATAATCTCATCATGAACAGTTTGAATAGGATAAGCGTCCAAACCTTCTTTTTTTAATGCCTGACTAATATAAACCAAAGCGTATTTAGTCATATCGGCCGATGTCCCCTGAATAGGGGTATTTTTACCTTGACGCTCAATTGAGCCAATCAACCGATCGTAATTAGGATCACCTTTATCCGGCATTACAAACCAGCGCTTTCGTCCGCCCAAGGTGGTAGCGTAACCATTCTCAACTGCCTCTTTGGCCGCTTTATCAAGCCACTTTTTAACTTTTTTGTAAGTATTAAAATATGTATCTAAGAGCCGTTTCCCTTCATCAGCCGAAACGCCAATTTGCGCCGCTAAAGACGCACCGCCGCGGCCGTACATCAATCCAAAATTAATTGACTTGGCTTGAAAACGCAGTTCCTTGCTTACTTTTTCCTCCGGCACTTTAAACATTTGAGAAGCAGTAAGCGTGTGAACATCAGCATCTTCTTTGTAAGCGCGAACAAACACCGGGTCGCCCGAAACCTCCGCCAATATACGCAGTTCCGCTTGCGAATAATCAGCCGTTATCAGCTTACGCCCGGGAGGGGCAGTAAAGCAACTTCTAAAAGCGGATTCCTTAGGAATTTGCTGCAAATTAGGATTAGAACAAGCAAAACGGCCGGAGTCGGCGCCAACTTGCATATAATCAGGGTGAATACGGCCGGTTTTGGGATTGATTTTCTCTAAAAAATTAAAACCAAAGGCAGAGATCAGCTTTTCGTACTCACGATACTCTAACAACATCTTGGCGAATTCATGATCGGTTCTCTGCAAAACCGCCACGCCGGTGGAAGGAATATCTACGCCCAAGCGGGCAAAGGCGTCCAGCACTTGCGGTTGGCTGTTAATGTTAATTACATCTACCGCCGCACCAAAAAGATCCATCTGTGAAATAAGATAT
Source organism: candidate division WWE3 bacterium CG08_land_8_20_14_0_20_43_13 (assembly GCA_002774225.1). Taxonomy (GTDB): domain Bacteria; phylum Patescibacteriota; class WWE3; order PEYW01; family PEYW01; genus PEYW01. Next base: position 1,284 of record PEYW01000012.1, read on the forward strand.
AAAGGACGCAAAAAATCCTGGATTTTTGCCGCGATCTGCACCCGCTTTTGCTCCAATTCCCTAATGTTGCTTTCCCACTTAATACGATCGACTAGGGAGCCGTGAATTTCCATCTCTCCCACCACCGGGATGAGTTGAAATTCAAGATTAGCAATCCGAGTAAGATTTTCTTTTTGCAGCAAGGCAAATTGGCTTTTAAAAATCGGGAACATCACTAAAACATCTAGAGCGGAATATTCAAGCTGGGCTTGGGAAAAATCAATCTTGGGATTAACAAAAGTCTGACGCACCGCTTTTTCCAAATTCACACCCAAGTATTTATTGGCAATACTCAACAAAGAGACTTCACGAGATATGCCATTAGTTAAAAGACGCTCCGCGATCATGGAATCAAACATATTGTTCATGCTGATCCCGGTCTTAACGCGAATCAAATTATAGTCAAACTTAGCATTTTGCAGAAGTTTTAGTTTAGCGGAATCCTCCAAAACCGGCTTAAGCAAAGTAAGATCAACTCGACGGGCATCAAAAATAAACGCTTTATTAGGAACACCGATCTGAACAAGCAGTAAAGTACAGGTATAGGGATCCAAGCCAGTCGCTTCGGTATCCACCGCAATCACCTCGGCTTGTTTAAGTTCCGGCAAAACCTCTCGCAGTGCTTCTGACGAATCAATATAGACATAGTTAGGATTACGAGTATCAAAAGAGGGCATAGTTATTACGAATACAGATAATTAAAAACTCATTTGAGTTAATTAGACACCGCCGTTTAAAAGTATGTAGTTTGTCAGGATGACAAAATTCCATAGGTTTAAATGTCGTTCTCTATACCAGTTACCAGCTACTAGTAACCAGTAACTAGCCGCTAGTGACCAGCTCCCAGTACTTCCTTAAGCACTTCCACAATAACTCTCGGATCAGCTTTACCCTTTGTTTTTCCCATCACATGACCAATCAAGGCTTGCAAAGCCGATTCTTTTCCTGCTTGATAATCCTGAACCACTTTGGGCAAATCTTTTATGGCGTCATGGATATACCGGGTCAGAACATCACGATCGCTGATTAAGTCATTCTTCTTTTTCCTTACCTGCTCCGCTATCCGAATTGGGTCGCTTGATGTAACTTCCGGACGATTTATCACGATTTTAGCCGCTTCTCTAGGTTCAACTTTTTGAGCAATTAATTGAGAAAAAAAATCACCCCACAAAGGATTTTGCGTAAGGACGCTGGACTGCTTAAAATCCAAATCGTAATCTTTTTGATATCGGAGACGCTTTTGCGCCGGCAATTCTGGCAAAGAGTTTTTAATCTCCTCAACGCGCTCTTGGCTAAAAAAAAGCGGTGGAATGTCCGGCTCGGGAAAATAGCGGTAATCGTGGGCTTCCTCCTTGCCGCGCTGGGCAAAAGTTTGCCCGGTTTTTTCGTTGTAGCCGCGGGTTTCTTGAGTAACTTCTTGACCGGACGCCAGCAGTTCTTTCTGACGGTCAATTTCGTAATCCAACGCTTTTTTAACAAAACGAAAAGAGTTGATATTTTTTATCTCTACCCGGTAATCAGGCAGGTTGGAACGATCGCGCGCCGCCCCACTTTTAAGTGAGGCGCCAAGCGAAATATTAGCCTCCAACCGCATACTTCCTTTTTCCATATCGGCAGAAGAGACACCGATTGATCTGATAATCAACTGCAACTCCTTTAGATAAGACACAACCTGATCGGGTGATGAAAAATCCGGCTCGGTCACTATCTCCAAAAGAGGCACTCCAGATCGGTTAAAATCAATCAAGGTTTTCTCCGGAAAGTGAACCAGTTTGGCGGTATCTTCTTCCTGATGAGCGCGGTTAACGCGCACTTTAAAAAGCTCCCCTGTTTCATAATCGGCCACTTCTAAAAAACCGTTAACACACAGCGGCTTTTTATATTGTGATATCTGATAACCTTTGGGTAGATCGGGATAAAAATAATTTTTACGCTCAAAATATGAATAATTGTTTACGCGGCAGTTTAACGCCAAGCCAACTTTTATGGCGTAAAGCAAAGCCTGCTCGTTGGGAACCGGCAGGGCGCCGGGCAAGCCCAAACAAACTGGACAAACCTGCGTATTCGGCTCTTTGTTAAAATGATCAGCCAGACAACCACAAAACATTTTGGTCTTGGTCCCCAACTCAACATGGACTTCCAGGCCGATGATGGGGACTAAGTTATTGTTTTTGTCTAAAGTGGACATAATAAGTTCAAAACGCAAATGTCAAAAGTCAAAGCTGTAACTAAAATGTAAAAACTCTAAAGTTTTAAGTTTTGACATAAATTTTGAGTTTTGTTTACCCGTTTACCCGTTTACCCGCCTCTGGAGGGCCTCTGGAGGGCCTATGGCAGGAAATTCTATACTTGAGATTTTAATTGTTTGAATTTTGATATTGTTTAGCATTTAGATATTAGTGTAGAGAACGACATTTAAACCTATGGAATTTTGTCATCCTGAACTTGTTTCAGGATCTAATACCCAGTAAGATTCCGAAATGAATTCGGAATGACAAACTACATACTTTTAAACGGCGATGTCTAAACCAGCAACCAGTAACTAATTACCAGCTCCCAGCTCCTAGTGACCAGCCCCTAGCCCGCCCCCCAAATTCCAATCCATAAACGAGCCAGAAATTTAGCCAGCGACTCGCCTAAAGGTGTTTGGCTCAAGGGAAAAAACCTATATAAACCGGAGACCACTATCAAATTGAGCCAAAAGACACTTTGTACTACCAAGCGATCATTTTCATAATGGAACAACACAAAAACCAAGAAACCGACCAGTGAAGTTGCCAACAAAGCTCCGGCCAAACAAATCACCCCCATCACCCACAGATTATTTTGCCTTTCCAAAAGCACTCGGTGAACCGGATCAACAGTCGCTACTCCAGACCCCCTTAGTTCCTCAAACCGGGCCGTATATTCGGAGCGATCTTGAGCAATCCGGTCAACTCGGCTAAAACTTGCTAAAAGGAAAGAACCAAGAAAAGCGTCTAGAACAATCGCTGTTAGAACACCTACCGTCAGCCCAAATAATAAAAATAGAAATTGATGTCTAAAGGCCATTCACTAAATCCTCCAAAGCTACTCTAAAACGTTTCACCGCCCTCATTAAAGAGTAATAAGAAGGCTCATTATTTAAATCATGAACTAAAGTATTTCTCATTTTATGCGCCTGCCATAAATCATCGTATACTTTGTAGGAAGAAAACAATTCCCGAGAAACTTTTAGCGCTCCAGCCAACGTATCTAAACCAGTTAAATTGGTAAGAGCGTATCCCATTATTTTATCTGCTTTGATTACGGCCTGTTTTACCGAAGAGGGACCGCCTACTTTGATTAGTTCCTCCACCCCGCGCCACTCGCTCCTTATTTTAATCTTATGCTCTTCTGATAAAGTTTTTTTACTAGAATGAGCGAAAAACAAAGAAAAAATCTTGCTTAATACACTAGGCATAATTAAAACGACGCTCCCACTTTTAATCCCAATTCGGCTCCCAAACGCGAGGCTAACTTGATAATTTTTAACTCGCTCATCATCGGCCCCACAATCTGCAGACCAACCGGCAGATTGCCATCATATCCGCAGGGAATACTAATACCGGGAAGCCCGGCGATGGAGCTGGCCGCTACCAAAATATCAGACAGCTCGCCGTACATAGCTTTTCCTTCGCTTGAACCAATTGGCTGGGCCGCGCAAGGCAGGGTTGGCGCGACAATCAAATCCACTTGTTCAAAAGCCTTACGATAATCCTCAACAATCAAAGTACGCACCCGTTGAGCTTTATCGTAGTAAGCGTCATAATAACCAGCCGACAGTGTGTAAGTGCCAAGCATTATCCGTCTTTTTGCCTCTTGACCAAAAAACTGGCGGTTATTTCCGTAACGAATACCATCCAATCTAGCCAAATTGGAAGAGACTTCAGAACGTTGGAGAACGGTATAAACCGCCACCGCGTATTTTGGGTCAAGCAAACTAATTTCTTTTACTGTTACTCCAATCTTTTTAAGCTTTTTTAAAGCCTGTTCAAAAGAACTTCTCGTACCCGGCTCTAACTCCAATTGTAGATATTCTTTAGGTACTCCTACAACTAAGGAATTTGGACTATCCTTCAAGCTAACTGTGTAATCAGGTTCGCGACGTTGGACAGAAGTAGCATCATAGGGATCATTTCCCGCGATAACATTAAGAAAAATAGCGGTATCTTCAACTGTTTTGGCCAATGGTCCGGGAGAGTCGGTGGAGCTGGCCATCGCCACTACTCCATAACGGCTAGCCAGCCCGTAAGTAGGTTTTAAGCCAACCACCCCGCACCAGGCGGCCGGACCGCGGATAGAACCGGCTGTTTCGGAACCAAGCGCCGCTAAAACCTCGCCAGAGGAAACCGCGGCCGCCGACCCGCCGGACGAACCGCCCGGTAATCGGCTGACATCATGAGGGTTCTTGGTTGTAAAAAAATCCGATGTTTCGGTAGAAGAACCATGCGCGAAAGCGTCCATGTTGGTCTTGCCAACCACGATTGCCCCCGCGTCCAAAAGTCTTTTAACTACCGTCGCCGTGTAAGGAGATTCGTAACTTCGCAAAACAGAGGAGGAAGCGGTCGTCAACCACCCCTGAATATTAAAGTTGTCTTTAACGGCGATAGGGATTCCCTCCAATAGACGGCTGGTACCGTTTTGATAGCGAAAATCAGATTCGGCGGCTTGGCGTAAAGCTAACTTCCTTTTTTGAGAAATAAAGGCCTTAATCTTTGGCTCCCAAAAATCAATTTTGGTAAAACATGAATCTACCAATTCAACACAATTATATTTTTTAGCTTTAAGGTCAGCTAAAGCCTGTTTTACAGTTAAAGCCGCGATATCCATATTCTTCTTAGCCCCAAACTACTTTATTGACTTCAAAATAACCATTTTCGGCGGTGAGGGGGACATTTTTTAACACCTCACTTTGCGGAAGATGCTGGTTTGTATCTTCAACATCCGGCCGGTAGACGGCTTGATTATTGGTAACTTGGTAAGTTGGCGAAACTTGGCTGGTGTCCAATTCTTCTAAAATTTTTATATAATCCAAAGCTTGCGCCAGCCATCGCTGATAGAGAGGAATCTCCTCATGAGTCAGGGTAATATTGGCTAATTTAGCGATATGTAAAACATCGGCGGTGGAAAGCATGTATTCATTTTAATATAAAAGGTAAGAGGAAGGAACAGGAGATATATATCAAGCACAAAATTTTAATTTCTAAATCCTACAACCCAAATCCTAAATTCTAAATCCTAAATTCTAAACACCTGTCTGCCGGCAGATATTTTGAACATTTGAATTTGTTTAGAATTTAGATATTAGTGCTTAGAATTTATAATATTTAGAATCTGGCTGTAACCAACTATAGACATCGCCGTTTAAAAGTATGTAGTTTGTCATTCCGAATTCATTTCGGAATCTTACTGGGTATTATATCCTGAAACAAGTTCAGGACGACAAAATTCCATAGGTTTAAATGTCGTTCTCTATACCAGTTACCAGCTGCTAGCAACCAGTAACCAGTAACTAGCTCCCAGCGCCCAGCCCCTAGCCCCCAGCCCCTAGAATCACATTGCCCTCAATCTAGCTATCCTATCCTCAATTTTCGGATGAGTGCTAAACAGGCCTACCAACCATCCCTCGCCGCCGCCGCCCTTAAATGGGCTGGCGATATATAAATGGGCAGTGGCGCGATTGGCCGCTTCCAATGGTTCCTGATCAGCAGATATTTTCCGCAAAGCGGAAATAAGACCACGCGGGTTTCTGGTAAGCAAAGCGGCATCAGCATCGGAAGAAAATTCCCGCTGACGAGACAGGGCGAGCTTCATTAATTGAGCGATGAGCGGGGACAAAATCAAAAG
>PEYW01000012.1:7383-10737 GCA_002774225.1 candidate division WWE3 bacterium CG08_land_8_20_14_0_20_43_13
ACCCCCTCCAACTCGGCCCGATCAAGCTTATCAAGCAGACCGGTAGTAACACAAATAACCGCGTGAGCAGGATCTCTTCCCGTGGCAAAGGCGTTAGGGGCGCTATCTTCCAATACATAAATCTTAGGCAAAGGCAACCCCGACCCCAAACATAAATTTTCAACGGTACGATAAAGTTCGGGCGCCTGCCTTTTTGCCTCTATTTCCTTCGCTCCGGAAATAGCCAAAATCACCCGGTCGGAAAAATAATAGCTGAACAATCCGGAGAAGCTGGAAAAAACCAGCGCCAGTGTCAATCCAGACCAAGAGTTGTTATACCACCAACCCCAAATGTAACCGACCAAAGAAAAAAACGCTATAAAAACCGCAAGAATAACCCATGTTCTTTTTTTATTGTCATCAATCTGCCGATAAAGGGACATAGACTGGGGGCTGGGTGCTAGTTACTGGTTACTAGTTGCGGTAAGCTGAGGACTGGCAACTGGCAACTGGCAGCTGGTCACTGGCAAGGAAAAAAACACATTAAGCCTATATAATCGTATCGCCTTAGGCCATTCGATCTGAACCCACTGACAGTAGGCCCAAGGCTAAACTGCTCATATTTGAAGACTTAACCACCACTACCTGCGTAAAACTTTGGCAAACTAAAACGCTACTTTTATGTCCTGCCGGTCGCTTTCCGCCGCCTCGTAAAATTCGTATGCCTTAAAGCCCAAGGAAGAAGCCACCAAAACAGCCGGGAATTGTTTAATCTTAACATTGTAAGACATTACATTGGAATTAAAGAACTGGCGGCTGTAAGCAATTTTATCTTCAGCATCAGATAACTCCTCCTGAAGGTGTTTAAAGTTTTCGTTGGCTTTAAGCTCCGGGTAATTTTCCGCCACCGCGAAAAGGGTCTTTAGCACTCCGGACAACTGATTATCAGCCGCGGCTGATTGAGCGGCACCCTTAGCGTTAAGCAAAGCGGAACGGGCATTAGCCACATTTTCGAACAACTCTTTTTCGTGGCCGGCGTAACCTTTAACTGTTTCAACCAGATTTGGAATAAGGCTAGAGCGGCGTTTTAACTGCACATCAATTCCACTCCAAGCTTCATCAACTCGAGCGCGGCCGGTAACCAAACTGTTGTAGAGAAACCACAGAAACAAGGCGATTAGCGCCGGAATACCAAGAATGACTAACCAAAAGGGAGTGAACATAAGTAGAAAATTACAAATTACAAGTTCCAAGTTCCAAGTTCCAAAAGTGTGGACATAGTCACTTCTAATTTGTTAATAACTAAATTTTACTAAAAACATCTAACTTAATTATACAGTTTAAATGTTATTTCTGGATTTTTCAACTAGATTTAATAATTCACCAATTGATCTGGTATTAACAATATTTTTAGGCTCGCACCACGCTCGACGGGCGGTGGTAATAGCATATTTTAAACTAGCCAGACCAGGGACAGAGTGGGCGTCGGTGTTTGTAGTTAGCAAAACACCGGCGTCTTTAGCTTGCCTGGCCAGCTCGGCCGGCAAATCCAGCCGATTTGGCTGGGCGTTAATTTCCAGCCACTTGTCGCGGCTGGCCGCTTCTTTAAAAATAAAAGGCCAATCCGCCTGGCAGGGCAAACGCTCTTGGATCAACCGGCCGGTTGGGTGTCCAATACAGGTAACAAAAGGATTATTGAGCGCGCGCATCAGCCTCTTGGTTATTTGATTTTTGGGCTGATCAAAAGAAGTATGGATTGATGCCTGAACATAATCAAACAACGCCAGCAAATCATTTGGCAAAGCCATTTGCGCTTCGGCGGTTATGTTACACTCAATACCAAATAAAACCTTGATATTTGGATATTTTTTAGCAAGATGTTCAAATTCCCGCCGGCAACTCTTAATCAAGTTGCGAACGCGGTTGGCGCCGCCGGAAGAAATACTAGGCGCGTGGTCAGTTATTCCCACATATTCATAATTCAAATTGACGGCCGCTTTAACCATTTCTTCCAAACTATTTACCCCATCCGACCAAGTGGTATGCATCTGCAAGTCACCCTTAATATCGCTCAAAGTGACAAGACCAGGCAAACGGTTTTCCTTAGCCGCTTCAATCTCGCCCGTATCTTCCCGCAATTCCGGCGGAATCCAGGGCAGCCCTAAAAACTCATAAAAACTCTCTTCGTCCGCAAACTCATACCGTCCTTCTTTCTTATTAAAGTATTTTTGGAATTTGGAATTTGGAATTTGGAATTTGGAATTTGCTTTTATCCCATATTCGGATATTGATAAACCCCTCTCCTTAGCCAAGGAACGCAAATGAATATTGTGATGTTTGGAACCGGTAAAATGAACTAGAAGAGAACCAAAAGCCGAGGGGGCTTGAGTCATTAAGTCAACCTGCTCACCTTCTTTAAGGATCACCGTCGCTTTTTGGTCTCCAGAACTAACAACTTCTTTGACTTGAGGATAAGCGATAAAATAATTCACTACTTTTTGACTGTTTTTAGCGGCCACGGCTAGGTCAATGTCACCAACCGTCTCCGCTCCGCGGCGCAAACTGCCTAAAGGGAAGGCTTGAATCACTTCTGGAATAGATTTTAAATATTCAATGTAACGATCGGCCGCTTCGGTTGCTCTAGGCAGCAGCCAACGGCTGGCGCGGCTTTCCCATTCTTGAATGCCTTTTAAAATCTTAGCCTCGCTTACAGCGCCAAAACCTTCCAAACCAGCCACCAAACCATTCTCGCAAGCGGTTTTTAGTTCCGCCGGAGTGGACACACCCAAAAGTGAAGCCAGTTTATAGGCGGTTTTGGCGCCCACTCTCGGCAAACCAAGAATGCCAAACATTCCCTTTGGCAAACCTTGTTTTAATTGGTCAAAGTGAGCGCAATTACCAGTGCTAAAAAGCTCGTTCAGATGTTCGGCCAACGCCTTCCCAATTCCCGGCAAATCCTCTAATTGCCCGCGCTTCCAAATATCAACCAGCGGTTCGTTCAATTGGGAAATTGACTCCAAAGAACGTTTATAAGCGTTAAGGCGAAAAAAATCCTCCTCCCGCACTTCCATAGCGGCGACTGCTTGGAACAATATCTTTAATACCTGCTGATTGGTAAACTCAATGGGCATAATTTAATTTTAACGCTCAATGAGTAAATATTAAAGTGCCACCGAAGCAAGAATTAATTATTTACTTATAAAGATTTTCGTTATATCATCCTCTCCAATAGGGCAATTTTTAATCTTTGATTTGGAAGGAGGAGAAAGAACCCCATTCCTTCCGTCATTCTGAAGGAGCGAGTAGCGACTGAAGAATTAGACATCGCAGTTTAAAAGTATGTAGTTTGTCATTCCGAATTCATTTCGGAATCTT
>PEYW01000026.1 GCA_002774225.1 candidate division WWE3 bacterium CG08_land_8_20_14_0_20_43_13
AAAAGAATCGCCCAAATTGCCGCCGACATGGGGTTTGAGTGGATTATTGGCGAAGAACTGTCGTATCGGTATGAGCCGGGGGCGGTTAAGTATGACCGACTTTACTCGGTCAAAGATGTTAGCCGCAACGGTCAACCGCTGTTAATGTTTTTTAGGGAACGCAATTTTTCCTTCAAAATTTTATCCGGACAATTAGGCACCGCTAATTTGTTCGCCAATGAGCTGGGAAATCGTTTAATGGACGGAAGCTACCTCCTAACCGCCATGGATGGGGAAACCTTCGGCCATCACCGCCCGGGGATGGAAAAACAATTGGTAGAGTTATACCAAACTTCCGGCGTTCAAGCCGTCACAATTTCCCAGCTAGCCCAGCATGTAACTAATATTGAAGAGACAGACACCCTGCCAGCCACTTGGGCGCTCATGGAAAAAGACCTAACCAAAAATATTCCTTTTGCCCGCTGGGAGGATCCAGATAACGTAATCCACCGCTATCAATGGGAGTTGACCGATTTGGCCGTCAAGACAGTTCAAAATTCAAAATTCAAAATTCAAAATGAAAAAACTCTTAACTTTACCCTTAGCACTTTGAACTCTGATCGCGGGGAAGAAAACTTGACCAAAGAGCAATCTCAATGGTTGGAAGCTCGTCGCCTTCTCGACCGCGCTCTCCACAGCGATCAGTACTGGTGGGCATCGGCGCGGCCATGGTGGTCGTTGGAAATGGTTGAGCGCGGAGCGCGGGAGCTTACGGGAGCGGTTGACATGGTTCCGGATGTGAGTGAAGCAATTAAAAAGAAAGCCCAAGAATTATATTTCCAAATAATTACCACCGGTTTTGACTGGCAAAGAACCGGCAAAGTTGATGAACTGTGCCAAAAAGAAGATGAGGAGGTGCGAATGCGCACCGACGCCGGTTTACCCAAACTCCCCGCCGAAGAATTGGAAAAAATGATTGCCCACCTGCGCCAAGAAATGCTGGCCGTGGCTGGCGCTCAAGAATATGAGCGCGCCGGACAGCTAAGGGATAGAATTAAAGAATTAGAGAGCTACAAAAAATAAGCTCATCAATTTTATATTTTAATTTTATTTTTTGCTTTGTTAATTTTGTCTAACGTTAGCGTGTACCTGAAGTTTTCATCCCGACTTTATCAGAATAAATTTTGATTATCAGATAACGCTTGATATTTTAAACTCCACCCAAATCCTCATCTTGCGAAGGGATGAAAATTTGGGCGGAGGAAAATTGGCACTCCTTAAGGATTAAATTGACGCCAATTTTCCGTAGCCAGATATACGCTGTTATGTGATGTAGTCAGAAATTTCTATTCCTTGATGAATGTATTTTTTGGCAATTTATTCTCCGTTCAATACATAATCAACACACTCTTTTATGTATAAATCTTGACAGGGCATAAGCTCATTATTATTATCTCTACAATTAGCCCGACAGTTTGTATTATTTATCGGCGCTTTACATATTTCATCACAAAGATTAGCGTTCTTCGTTATTCTGGCAAAATGTTGAAAACAATGAGTTTGTGCTAAATCATCCTCAATTAGATTTTTATTATTACAGTGCGAGATAAGTTCGTCTGGGGTTACCTTCCTATCTATCATGGTATTTAAATTAGCACAAATCTCACGATTAGGATATTCATATTTATCACATCTGCCATCGAAAACATCATTGCATAATTCAACATCATTGCCTGATACGTCTTTACAAACTTCTCTATCGTTAAGCAAGATGGCTAATGCAACTAAGCTACTATTTGAAAGCTCTGGCTTAAAATATGATTCCTTCAACATGGTGTAGATTAGATGTGTATCTTTTTGTCTTAACTTCATTTGATCTAGCTCATTTTTAACAACCTTTAATTCATTGCTAATTTTATCATTTTCATTTGATAAACTCAGATTTTTATCATTGAGATCTGATAGGATGCTTTTGTAATGAATAAATCCGAACAAACCAATTACAATAAGTATTACAATTGAAACTAAATAAATGATATCTTTTTTTGACATAATTTTTTTGTTTAATTAAACTGATTAAATTATATCACAAGCTATGTTCGACCGGAAATAAATCGCCAAAAAATCTTAAAAAATAAAAAAGAAATTTCTGGCTATTTCACATAACTGCTAACTAAACTTAAAATATTTTCCCACGCGGCTGGCGGCCTGATCCGCCATATCGGGAGAAGGCGTTTCTGAAACTGGAATTTCTTTCTGCTTAAAAATCTCCTCCACCTTTTCTCTTGACATATCGCCCAGCAACAAAAAAACCAAAGAGGGAAATTTATTGCGCAAGCGCATTGCTAAAAACCATTCGCCATACTTAAATTCAAACCAAATCTGACTTATTTCCTGCCATTTATAAAAAGACTGACCAGCCAAATTAACGCCCAAACTGGTTAGAGTATGCGTCACTTTTTTAGGCGCGACCACCGAGTAAGCGTAATACAAAAAAGTCAAAGAGAACATGCAGATAATCAGCCAAAACTCCTTGATAAATAGAAAAATGACCGCCAAAGCGATAACAATAGCCAGCAAAGTAGAAAGGCTTTTTTTACTCAAAGTTAAAGCCGGTCTTTCCAAAGACTCCCAAGTTAAGAGAGTTTCTCCTTTAACCGGTGATCTATTGGGTGGTAAAACTATTTCCGCCATATATTTAGCATAATGGCAAAGGCGCACAGTGTTCGTCAAGTGGCCACCTAAACCAAAATCTTTACCCAGCAAGTAAATATTTGGCCATTTTGCTATAATGGATAAGCAACTTGGAGGGATGCGCCGAATTGGTAAGGCAACGTCCTGCTAAGACGTAGCCCTGTAAAAAGGGCGTGGGGGTTCGAGTCCCCCTCCCTCCGCCATCCTTCGTCCCACCGCTGGCGGGACTACGGAATGGCAAGCTGGTAAAGAAAGTTTGAAGTTTTGAGATTAGTCCGGATTAAAATTAATTTTAATGTGATTTAGCACTAACATACCTTCATAAATGCTCGGTGTAGGGAATAGGCTGCAAAGATACAATAGTTAGGCAAAATAAATTTTAATTTTTACTGCACATGGGAAAGAAAAAGATTACTTCACATCAACTAGGCCATGTTCTGCCTGTGTTAGAAACGATTGGCAATATATTAATGTCTCCTTTTAAACCAAGAAAAAAATAATTTTATTTTAATGTTTGCTCATCCTAGTTTTGCTTAATTTTCTATACTTTGATATACTTTAGGTACTATGAAATCACGAAAAAACTATGCACTGGATTATCGAGTAGTGGTTAAGCCAGATAAGCGATTGGGAAGTAATAAACCTTGTTTTGTAGCTTATTGCTCTACTTTGGGAGTGGTTGATGATGGTGATACTATTGAGGAAGCTTTGATAAATATCCAAAAAACAATCGCTTTTCATCTCAAATGCTTACAGGAAGAAGGCAGAGAGGTTCCTGTAGATAAACCTAGCAAGGAGTTAGTAACCAACACCCAAGTAAAATTATCATTTACTTCCCCTCTAAGATTCGCTACTTAGTTATGATAGGGCTACCAGCACTAAAACCTAAAGATGTAGTTAAGATTTTGAAAAAATTTGGGTTTGAAGTCAAGCGTCAAACAGGTAGCCACGCGCGTTTGATTCACCCCAATGGAAAAGCGACTACTGTTGCTCTTCATAATCGAGACCTCCCTAAAGGGACACTACGAGCCATTTTAAGACAAAGTGAAATTTCACTTGAGGAATTTATTGAGAAACTCTGACTGCTTATCGAAAAATAAAGCATGTGGCTCTTTAATCTCTCGCCAAAGTTAAACAAACCACTTGCTTTGAACCGTTTCGCTTTAGCGCCCCGCTGGCTTCCAGCAAGGTCGCTCCAGTCGTTACCACATCATCCACCAATAAAACCGGGTGATTAGGCAGTTCGCAGACCCAACGGGGATTAGCGGTGAATTTTTCTTTAACATTCCCTTTTCTTCGCGCCCGCGATAGCGCTGTTTGCGATACCGACCAGCCGCGTCTGTACAGCAAATCATGATACTCCAAACCCAGTAAACCAGATAACGACTGGGCTAAAAAGCGGGCGTGGTTGGCGGGCTTGGTTAATTGCCGCCGCCAATCAAAAGGAATGCTTGTTACCCAAAAGTCTTTTGTAAAAGAGATTTGCTCTTTTTTAAGCCATCGCACGATCAAACCAGCCAATTCTTTAGCCAGCGGCCAGTAATGGCGATACTTAAAAGCTTTTATTAACACAACGGAAGGGCCGCGGTAAGAAAAACAAGACAGCAAACGCCCAGGATAATCGCCGAGTTGGCAATTAGAATGAGTAAAACCACCAAAGGAGGGTCGTCCACAGACCAAGCAGAATCCTTGCCGGTTATAAATAAGCTTTTTATTGCAAGCGGCGCAAAGCCAGGCTCCCTCAACCCCGCAACCCAAACATTTGGTAGGATATAGTATATTATTGAGAGTTGCCCACCAATTATCAACAAGCATACTTAACTGTTGTATATCAAGTATAAATAGAGCACAAATAATATAGTATTAATGTGCGCATCCCTATAACAGGGGTGAGGTGGCCATCCTTTTTTATACAGAAATGGGGGTAAATAAAAAAGAAGTTCAGGCAGTCAAACATAACAAAAGTCTTGAAAATTAGTTGCTTTAATGGTATAATTACCACAATGGGGGTGACAAGCTTTGATTGTTTTACTTAAGCTTAGACGCACATCGCGCCGGTGAAGCGCGTAAAAAATCACCAGGCAATACAAATGCCAACTTAGTCAATAAAGTAAAAGCTTTCGCCGCTAATGTAGCCGAAGCCTTTACTCCTTCCTACGCTTTGGTTTACGCCTAAGCGCTAGTTCAGAAGGTGCCTTCAGCCTCTTGCCTCCGGCCAAAGATGAAGGCAACAACCAGTCGGAGTGAGACCGCTTCGCGTTACTGTTTGGCGAATCGGCGATACGCCCGCAAGGCGATCAAACAGCCTAAAAACTACTTTGGTCGGTTTTTTATAGTTTTTAGGAAAACCAAAAAGCCGGCTAAGTGTGTAAGAATGTTTAAGGGGCAGTAAGCAAGACCGGACTGCAATGTCCGCACCTCCACCATTAATACGAAAAAAGGCGCTCAAAAAGCGCTTTCTCCGTGCCGCAATCTTTTCTCCACGCTTTTCTTTTTTAGCGCCTCTCGCTTGTCATAATTCTTTTTACCAACCCCAATTCCAATTTTTAATTTTAACAACCTGCCTTGAGCAAATAGTTCTAAAGGAATAATCGACACGCCTTTTCTGCTGGCAACACCGTTTAGTTTCTTAATCTCTTTTGCATTTAGCAGCAGTTTCTTTGGTCGATCCGGATCGTTTAATTCATAACGGGTGTGCGAGTAGGGACGAATATGCAAACCAAGAATAAAAGCCTCATTCTGGCTAAACGACAAATACGCTCCAACAATCTTGGCGCCGCCCTCCCGTGCTGATTTGACCTCCGGGCCAAAAAGAACTAGACCGGCAATGTATGTATCGCCAATTGAATAATCAAAGTAGGCCTTCTTGTTTTGGGCTAATATCTTTTGTTCCATAGTGCAAGTTTAGTACAAAACAAGGAAAAAACCAACCCAACACTTATAGGGATGTGCACAAACTAACACCGAGTAACCTGTAATATCTAGTATTTTCCTCCTTATAAGACAGCTATGGGCGTTGCCGATACAAAAACCGGCGGCCTTACAGCCGCCGGTTCTTTTTTCCACTTCAATTTTTCTTTCCAGCTCCCCGCCCCTAGCCCCCAGTTACATCTCCATATCACCCATTCCACCCATACCGCCCATACCCCCGCCCATTCCCGCGCCGAGAGCGCCCTTCTTGCCGTCATCCGGCTTGTCGGCCACTAACGCTTCGGTAGTAATAATCATGTTCGCCACCGAAATTGCATTCAAAACCGCATTCTTGGTAACTTTAGTAGGATCAATAATTCCCGACTCCAGCATATCAGCGAAGGCCATCGCGCTGACATCAAAACCAATATTGCCGTCTTTTTGCTCCAGTTCACGAATCACCCAACCGGAATCAATACCGGCGTTTTCCACGATCCGGCGCGCCGGAGAGGCCAAGGAGGCAAACAGGATGTTTTTTGCCACTTTTTCATCACCATCGGACGCTAGATTTTCCAGAGCTTTACGCGCCTTAAGCAAAGCCACCCCGCCGCCAGGAACAATTCCCTCTTCAACTGCCGCTTTGGTAGCATTAACCGCGTCCTCAACTCTTAGCTTCTTTTCTTTGAGCTCTGTTTCGGTGGCGGCGCCTACATTAATCACCGCTACCCCGCCGGTTAATTTGGCCAAACGCTCTTCCAGCTTTTCACGATCATAATCTGAATCAGTATCCTCGATTTGCTTCCTAATTTGAGCAATGCGTGCGTCAATATCCTTTTGCTGACCGTGGCCGCCCACAATCACCGCGTCATCTTTTGAAGCAACCACCCGATCCGCTTGACCAAGATCGGCCACTTCTACCGAGTCCAAATTACGACCGGTGTCTTCGGAAATAATCTGGGCGCCGGTTAAAACCGCGATATCCTGCAACATCGCTTTGCGGCGATCGCCAAAACCAGGCGCTTTTATTGCCAGAATATTAAAGGTGCCGCGCAGCTTATTTACCACCAAAGTTGCCAGCGCCTCGCCGTCCACATCATCAGCAATCATTACCAAATTTTTAGATACGCGAACCAGCTTTTCCAAAAATGGCAGCATATCTTGCAAAGAAGAGATTTTTTTGTCAGTGACCAGGATATAAGGATTTTCCAAAATCGCCTCCATACGTTCCGAATCAGTAACAAAGTAGGGGGAAACATAACCCTTGTCTAACTGCATGCCTTCTTTGTAAACCACCTCCATCTGAACACCTTTGGACTCCTCTACCGTTACCACCCCACCGCTTCCCACTTTATCTAAAGCTTGGGCGATTAGCTTGCCAATTTCGGTATCGCCAGCGGCAATGGTAGCAATTTGCTCTTTTTCGTCTTGGGAAGACACTGGTTTTGACAGTTTATTAAGTTCGGCAATTACTACCGAGGCCGCCTTATCTAGACCACGACGCAGCACCATCGGACTGGCGCCGGCCGCAATGTTTTTTAATCCTTCACCCACCAAACTCTGCGTTAATAGAACCGCTGTGGTTGTACCGTCACCGGCCACATCATTAGTCTTGGAAGCCGCTTCACGCGCTAGCTGGGCGCCCATATTTTCAAAAGGGTCTTCCAATTCAATTTCTTTGGCCACGGTTACTCCGTCGTGGACCACTTGCGGGGCACCCCAAGACTTTGCCAAAGCCACATTTCTACCCTTGGGACCGAGAGTGGTTACCACGGCGTTAGCTAACGCGTCTACGCCGGTTTTAAGCTTTTTGCGGGCAGCTTCTCCGTAAATAATGATTTTTGCCATAAACTTGTGTTAAATCTAATTAATAATCGCTAAAATATCCTCTTGCTTAACCAGCAAGTATTCTTCGCCATCAATTTTAATTTCATTACCGCCCCATTTTTTGTAATAAACAGTTTGGCCGATTGTGATTTCCATCGGCAAGCGCTGGCCATCCTTACCTAAAGCGCCGGGGCCAACAGCGATAACTTTTCCTTGCTGGGGTTTTTCTTTGGCAGTGTCAGGAATAACAATACCCGAAGAAGTAGTTTGTTCTTGGGCCAAAGGTTTGATCAGTACCTGATCAAAAAGAGGTTGAACCTGCATAAACAAGAGCACTCTCTATGCTAAAAACAATAACAAACAGCGGGCAGCGTGCTAACAATCACTTGTTATTATTTTAACAACAAGAAATGCAAAATATAAAGATAAATAAATTTGAAAGGGTTCAACTACTTATTGTACGGAGAAATGGAATTATGTCAAGCTTGCATAGTAAAAACATGATTGTATCCACAATTTTGTAATGACAGTCAATCAAAATTTGTTAGCCTTTTAGCCAGAGTACGCGTCCAGTGCTTTATTCACCAAGGTATCTGCCCTTTTATTCTCCTCACGAGGGACATGAGTAAGGGTGGCAGAGGAATATGATTGTATCAGCGAAAGGATTTCCTTAGCCAGAGGCTTAAGATGCGGTTCTTTAACACGGTATTCGCCATTGAGTTGGCGAACGACTAGCTGGCTGTCCAAGAACACTCGTAAGTTCTCGGTTTTTCCTTGGGCCAGTTTTAAACCAGCAATCAAAGCTTTATATTCGGCAATATTATTGGTAGCGTTTCCAATATAATGAGAGAATTCCGCCAGAACTTTACCACCTTCTAGAAGAACTCCTCCAATAGCCGCTGGTCCGGGATTGCTGCGGGAGCCGCCGTCGGTATATAGATCAAGAGAGGAATACATAAAATTGGCTTAGGTGCTTTAGTAAAAAATTATATGGAAACATTTGACCTAGCCTCCCAAGAACTAGGGCGAGGAGGAATAAACTCGAAACTCTTAAACAACATAAACAAGAAAAACAAAAAGGTGCCAAAACAAAGTCCACCCAAAGAACCAAGCCACCAAGGTATTTCAACAGACTCAAACGAGGCTTGAGACCAAACGGGCGCCGCGTTCAACTCCAACCCGGTCTCACCAGATAAGTTTCCCGTAAGAAACGACAACTCTTCCCTAACTGCGTTTTTTACACTAGTCACAAACTCACGGTTATAAGAAGAAACAGTAACACTCACTAAACGAGGGCCGGAAGGTTTAACCAATATACAGCGGGCAACTTTTTTGTAGGAGCCTGGCAAGCCATATTTGGCAACCAACTGCCTGGAAAACAAGGGATCCTCAAATATTCCCACCAAAGTGCGGCTAAATTGGTCGCTTACCTGATAGCTGTAGTAACCCTCATAACTAAAATCTTGAGATAATGCTTGGGTAGGCGAAGATACAAAAAAAAGATCCCGGGCTCGGTAGCGAGGAGGGAAAAATAAAAACAGCGAACCAAGTAAACCTCCAAAAACGGCTAAAAAAAGCCAAAGTTTCCAGTATCTGTTTAACTTATCCAAGAAAATACCAATCGTCATAACCAGAAGTATAATAGAAACTACTGCCTTGATAAATCGCCAATTGTCAAAACAAAAGTGACTAGTACTAGTCGGGCTTATTTTTTGTAAAATTAAGTTACTGTGATACCAAACCTGCCAAAAAATAATAAAGAGCGTATCAATAATAATAAAAAACCCCCGACCGCCCTGGTGGCTGGGGGGGCTGGTTTTATTGGCTGCAACCTTACTAAAGAGTTGCTGCAACAAGGCTACCGTATCGTAATTATTGATAACTTTGCCACCGGCAGGGAATCCTCGTTAGCGACCTTGGTCAACCAACCTTACCTTAAAGTCATCAATCATGATCTAAATCAACCTCTAACGGTAAAGTTGGAAAAAATAGATCAAGTTTGGCACTTGATCAGTCAGGAAGCGTATCTTTACCAGGATAAAAAAGCAAATTTGCAAGGTCTGCTTACTAATTCTCTAGCTACCAAACAGCTGTTAGACATCGCCGGCCAAAACGACGCTAAATTTTTATTAGCTTCTTCGTTAGAAGTTTACCGAGGCCTTCTTTCCTCGCAAACACTAAACTACTATTTTGGCGCCACTAACGAGGACACCATTAGATTTTCCCACGCTGAAAGTAAAAGATACGCTGAAGCGCTTACTTGGGAATATTTTAAAGAGAAGGGTTTAAACGCTAGGATTTGCCGCCTTGGAGAGGTATACGGACCTGGTATGAATCTTGATTCAAGCGGACATCTAGGTTTATTTATTAAGCAATTAAAAAAATCAAATATTATACAAATAGAAGGAGATGGTTTAGAAAAGGAGTACTACATTCATATTGATGATCTAGTTAGTGGCCTCTTAAAAGCCATGAATAACGAACAAACAAATGGCAAAATTCTTCCTATCTCCTCCTTAGAACCAATTACCGCCCTAGAAACAGCTTACACTATTAAAGCGCTCCTCAAAGACGAACCGGAGATATCTTTTACGGAAAACCCGGAAAAAGCCCAGCTTCCGGATATTAATCCGGCCGAATACAGCGATTTAAAAACGATAAGGTGGTCGCCAAAAATAAATTTTAAAGAGGGATTGGTTCAACTGCTAAACGAGTATCAATTCCCTCTGTCGGTCGCTGGTCAAAAGCTGAATCAAAACCCAATAGCAAAAGCGGAGCCGAAAAAACTGGAGGGGGTAAAAAAAGAA
This sequence comes from candidate division WWE3 bacterium CG08_land_8_20_14_0_20_43_13, assembly GCA_002774225.1. Lineage (GTDB taxonomy): Bacteria > Patescibacteriota > WWE3 > PEYW01 > PEYW01 > PEYW01. The sequence goes on from PEYW01000026.1 coordinate 10,215, forward strand.
GAACTTCTCGAACCGCCTTCTCTAAAAGCAGAGGTTAAGACAGACAAAAAATCGACCAATAAAAAACAAAGATTCTCCATAATCTGGCCAAGCAAAAAGGTTTGGGCAAAAACTCTTTTGCTGGGCGCCGCTTTAATGGCAGCAACAATCTTCCCAACCATAGTTACTTCACTAAAGATTGTAAAGACAACTCGTGTTTTGGAAAAAAGCTTGATTCCATCGGGAAAAGAAAATACTGGAACAGTTCCAGACCAGGTTAGCCAAGGGATAAAACAGGCGGAAAACCTTAAAAAAAATTGGCCGCTTAACTACTCATGGTGGTGGGATGCAAGAACCAAAGAAGACACCCAAAAGCAAGCGGATATACTTTTCTACACCGCCAAAACAATAACTGATATAGCCCAGTTAAAAAATCAACTTACACAAGTAATCGGCAATTTACTGGGCAAAGAAAACACAGCGTTTGACGAAAAAAACTGGCGGGAGTCGGCCCAAAGCTTTGTTAGAAATATGGACATTTGGCAGAATCTAATCAAAGATCTATCTAAAACAGAAACCCTAAAGAATATAGAAGCGACATTGACTACCTACCATCAGGCTTTTAAGGAAAAGGCGATTCTGTGGCAAACCGCCGGTAAAAACTGGCAGTCACTGCTTGGTTACGAACAATCAGCAAATTACTTGTTAATTTTGAGAGATAGCTCCCAAAGCTCACTGGCGGGAGGCAAACCTTTATCGGCGGCATTGGTAAAAATTGAAAAAGGAAAAATAACCGAAGTGGAAGTTAGTAATTTTAACAGCTATTTTGAAGAGGACGAGCTTACAAAATTGACCAGCGCCAAAGAACAAGCCGAGTACATAATTAGTAACTTCAGAGAAACTGGCTATTTAACGGGAGTGGTGTCAATATCTAGCAATAGCCTGCCTTCTCTTTTAGCAAATCTTCCAGAACTTTATGTAAGCAACATAAACCAAAAAATCTCGCCTGAAAATGTTATTACCGTTATGAATGAGCGAGTCGTTTCTTCAACCGTGGACTACCAAGGAAAAGAAGTGGCTACTCAAATACTCCAGCAAATACTGCAAGAGACAGTTAAACTTGATCAAGCCAAGCATTGGAGTTTATTAGAAAAAATATGGGAAGGATTACAAAAACAAAATATTACCTTTTATGGCCCCGCGATAGCGGATTCTCTAAAAGCGGCTGGCTGGTCCGGCGAAGCGCTCGAACCTAATAATGATTCTGATCTGCTAGGCATTTTTGACAACACATCCAACGGAACCAAAGCCAGTTTCTATCTGGAAAAAAAGCTTAACTACAAAATCAAAGGCGTGGAAGACGGGCAGAACAAATATTTGGTAGGCATTCTTGAAATCACTTATCGCCATACCAGTCCCACCAACAGCTGGCCGGCCGGAAAGTTTGCTAATGACTGGCAATTACTAATTCCCAAATCGTCCCAGTTATTGGAGGTAAAATACAACCAGCAGGTAGTCACTTCGCAGATAAAAGAGGAAGAGGCGCTTGGCGGTACACGGATTACTGGTTCTTTTGAAATAGGTGCTGAAGAGGTGTTAAAGCTAAGCGCCGCCTACCAATTACCGGACACTATCGACCCAAGAGCATACCGGCTAAACATTCAAAGCCCTTGGGGCGAAAAACCATATCCAATCACCGTGACATACCAAGGCGGCACTTTAAGCAATAAACAAACAATAATAACCAGCCAAGGGCAGATTAAGAAAAGTGGTTATTCTGTTATTTGGGAAACAATAGCGGACAGCCGCCAGCGATTGGAGATAAGCCAGGAGTAGAAAAACAAAAATTACTCTTCGTTTTTATCTTCCTCTTTACCAACCACCTCTTTTAACTTTGACTCGGTATCTTCCACAGGTGCCGCTTGGTCAACCAACACCGGCTCTTCCGCCATTAAAGCAGGCTCAATCTTTACCACTAAATCATTTTGATCTAAATCAACTTTGACCAAAGAGTGATCTATTCCCAATTGGCTGATAGTAATACCATCGTCTACTTTTTCCAATCGACTAACATCTACTTCTATTTGGCTGGGAATATCTTTAGGCAAACATTCTACCTCAAGATGGTCGTGCAAAACCAAAAGGAGGCCGCTGCCCAAGGAAACAGCCGGTGATTCGCCAACTATTTCTAGAGGTATTTCGATCTTAACCCTCTTATTCAAATCCACATTCAAAAAATCCACATGCAAGGGTTGACGGGATGAGGGGTCAATTTGAAAGGATTGCGCCAAAACAGCGTAAGTCTGGCCTTCCAAATTTAGGGAGATAAGACCTGTTTCTCCAGAAGCCAAATGTATCTCCAACAGATCATTTTTCTCTACCCAAATCGGAATAGAGCCGATTTTCTTACCAAAAACTACACCCGGCAGGCGGCCTTGGGTACGGAGGACTTTGACTTTTTTCCCTTTAATGTCTCTTTTGTTAGCAATAAGTTCCATAAAGATCCGTCTTTAATTAACTGGTGCAAATCTAAAAGATCGTTTTTAGTTACCGGCCCTTTACCAAGAAAGTCAATAAACTCCATTCCGGTTAAATCTGTGTGATAAGGCGTCAATCCCACCCCCGAAAGGTCGGCGGTAACAATAAATTGGTTTTTACAACTAGAGCAAGTAACATGAAAAACTGATAGCGCGTTTGTTTCTACCACACTAATCCAGCGAGCTTCCGTCAGCGAAGCATGGCATTGCCGACAAATTAAATTATTACCCATACCAAGTAACAAACGTTTAATCATGAGATATTAAATGTTGTTTAATTTTGGCGGCTACCACATCCACTGCGTCAGGTTTGCGGTCATTCCAGTTGATTATTATATCCGCCCATACTCGCTGCGGCTCAACGAACATTTTATGCATAGGCCGGGCAGATGTCAAATACTGATTTAATGCTCCTTCTAGAGAACCGTTACGTTTCTCCCGAACATCTCGCATAATTCGTCTGGCTAAACGAAGGTCGTCATCAACCTCCAAATAAATTTCCAACCCCGTAAGCCAGCGCAATTGCTCTGTGGCAAAAGCAAAAATGCCTTCAATAATCACCACTGGGGTGGGTGGAATTGCCACTGTTTCCACAGAACGAGTATGGTCAGAGAAATTGTAAGTCGGGCGGTGAATTGGTTTTTCCTCCAGCAGAAGTTTTAGATCCTGGCAAAGCAGGTTAATATCTAACGCTTCTGGAGTATCCATGTTAGAAAGTAATCTTTCTTCCAAGGGCAAACTGCTTTGATCCTTATAATACATATCTTG
>PEYW01000011.1 GCA_002774225.1 candidate division WWE3 bacterium CG08_land_8_20_14_0_20_43_13
ACCAAACGAGAGAGCTAAAGCTCTTATAGCCATGTTCGCCTTTTTTGGCCCAATTCCTTTAAAAGACAATAATCTATTGTATAGAGTGTCAACTGCTGGTTTATCATTCCATATATTTCCAGTTTCACCCGCATACTCATCTACAAGTTTAAGGGCGGCTTGTTTAGTATATCTCGCCATGGTTTTCCAATAACGATGTAAAGATGGTCTTGTATAAAAAGCATCCTCTATATTTTTTAAATCTACTTTTGCGAAATCGATAACAGTAAAAAAGCCGATTCGTTTATGTAACATCTGAGGAATTTTCCAGGTATGATCGGCAGACATTCCCTGATTATAAATAACCCCCATTAAGTAGGCAAAATTGTTTTTTTTAATAAAGGGTAAAAATTCAAGATCGGGGTCGTTGGCAGCTTTTCTTTCTCTGTAATAACTCTTCATTGCTATCACAATACGGTTGTCGCTTTTCATAATTCCACTTTTTTTAATAATAAAAATTTGCCTTTGAGGATTACTGCACGCATTAAAAGAAGTTTTATCGTAATCACAATATGTACTTTCTGGAAATAATCCGTTTCTTTTTAAAATCTCTGGTAATTGATCATTATATAAATAGGCAGTAGTGTAATTAAAAAACCAATCCGTAATAATTTCTTCTTTCTTCTTCAAAACGGTGTGAAATTCTACTTTCATCACTTGCCTATCTTCTTGTTTCTCAATAAGACGGTAGTATCTTTCTGACAGCAGGCCATTTGGTAATAAATTAGACTTCTCCAACTGCCACTGATTAGAAGCATTGAGATAACCTGAAGTAGGCGTAATTAAGTCAATCACTAATCTGCCACAACCACTAAGGTGTTCCCGCATCTTAGTTAAGAAAGTATCTCTTTCTTCAGTATTAACTAAATTATAGAAAGTATTAAAGGAACAAATTATGAGAGGGAACTTAACACCATTAAAAGTAAAATCCAACATGTTATTGTTACTCAAGTGGATTCTCGGTCTTAAGTTGACAGTAAGGGCTTTTAATTTATGCTTAAACTCTGTAAGCATCTCTTTTGATTTGTCTAAGCAATAAACAGTTTTACCTTTTTTGGCCAAAGGTATTGATATTCTCCCTGTCCCGCAACCTATATCAAGAATAGGTTCGCCGTATATATCTGATAAATCTAACATAAAAGCAATGTCATCTTGCTTAGAGTAGTGCTCAATATCATACATTTGACCAACAGTATATTTGTTAGTTGCCATATAAATATTGTAAACAGGGATTTATTAAGAGGTAAGATATAAGGCTAAGTTATCCCAAGCATCTCCCCATACTGCAACTTGCTGTTCGTGAGTTAGTTCTGCTAAAGTTTTACCCTCACTGGGAACATAGAAGATTAAGTCATAATTCATACCATTTTCCCCCCGCTTTTCTGGAATAATTTCCCCGTACCCGCGTGATGAGAAGGTTTTTATGATAAAACCATCGGTATAACCTATCATTCTCTGTACATAAGCGGGGCATGGGGATATATGTTTGGTAAGATTAATCAAACCATCCTCACCCAGGGTTTTTAAAGCATACTTGGTGTAAACACCGGGAAAGCCACCCAAAGGTTCTATGAATAGACCTGAGTCCATAGCAATAAGTGGTTGCTTTACAATCTCGTAACATTTAGCAACTTTATCTTTTATTACTTCTTCAGGATCACTAGTTTGTAATTCAGGTACTTCTACTTCTCTGCCAGCAACATTAATACCATAACGAGATAAAACAGAATCGGCGGATTTGATTTTGTATTCGTTAGTAGTAGTGAAAATTAGTTCCATACATTACAACTATAACTGATTAAGTTATGAATAGGCAATAGGGTCAGTAATACCTGCTTGGGCAAATGTATCCCTTCTTTCCTTACATTCCTCGCATATACCGCAGGCATTATCGCTATGTTTAGTGCAAGTCCTAGTAATATTAAACGGGAATCTATTCTGAATACCCCATTTGATCAGATCTATTTTCCTAAGGCGTTTTTCTTTTCCAAGCAAGTTACCTGTAAGCATTGGTGAGTTAATCTGCCAATCCCACTCTCCCATATTTGAGCAGGTGTATAGGGTATTGATGACCAAATCAACCTCTCTTGAACCAGGAAAAAAGTCACTGGCAACAGATGCGACCAATACTGTTCTAACCGGTGTACCCTTATCGTTTAACATAGCTCCATATTGAACAGCCAAACTTTGCATAATACTATTCCTTAAAGGATGGCCGTGTTTTATAACACGCTCACGCGAGAGTTGCCCTTTAACTTCTCGTGGAGGTACTGTGCTGTTTATTGTAAATAAGTCTCTAACCCTACTCCCGTATTTGCTCTTTAGGTATGTCAGCACAGACTGTACTGCTGCTAATTCTTGCTTTTGAGCAGTTGCACCTCGAAGAATATAAATAGGAAATAATGTTACACCCCATTTAAGTAAGCACAACTCGGCACCTATGGATGAATCGATACCACCCGTCATCAAAAAAATAACATTTTCAGAGCGGGGTATTTGAAAAACATACTCTCGCTCTGATTCGAGAATAAACTCAACTGCTGTTTTAATGTTTTTTGGATCACTCGCTTGTTGGGACATTGTACCTTCTAATAAATGGAACTACTAAGGCTGAAACATCCTGGCTTACTTCTTGAATGGACTTACCACCTACATCTAAAACCCGTATCCTAGATGTATTTACCGCCGCAAGCCAGTCATAATAACGGCAAACACTTCGTATGAATATTTTATCCTTTGAACTGAACCTATCTCTTTTACCTCTACCTCTAGCAACTGTAGCCCTGTTCAAAAATGTGTCGAGGTCTGGCTTAAAAAGAATAGTTAGGTCTGGTTGGGTGCGTCCTACAGAAACTAGGGAAAGTAGCCACTGGAATAAATCTTTTTCGTCTCTCTCAGGATATTTGGCTACCATACTTACAAGACCATAGGCTACGAAAGTGTCGATATCGCGATCACATATTACAACGAAACCCCTCTCCAATTTTGGTACTGTGTCCCTCTCATCAAGAAAAGATGCTCTGGCAGCAAGAAGTAAAGATTCGGTGGTAGGATAGCCTAATCTAAAAAAACGATCTCTCCCTTTTCTTAAAATACGTAAAATGCTGCCATCAATACCTTTTCCAGAAGCGTCACTGTTATCTGGTGCTAGATATACCCGGTAACCCAATCGTAACAATTCAGGCTCAATAAGCTTTAACTGCGTAGTCTTTCCTGAACCATCAATTCCCTCAAGAGATATTTTGACACCTCTAGCTTTCATCTATTCACCCCCTTTGTTTAAAACTGTAATGTTATGTTTTAATCTTGCAAATAAATCGGCCGAGTAAGGTAGTAAGAAGTCTAATTTACTCTTTGCTTTAGAATACGCTTGTTTACGATTTATGTAGGAACCACTTAAAGCCTGAGTAAAAGCAGCACTGCTATCACAGCTACGAATCCACTCAAATTGAATTTGGTTTTTAAGTTCCAAGTGACCAGAATCGCCTAGACCTAGCAAGTGATGGGGTTTTTTCCTATTCACTACATTAAATTCATTCAAGTGATGTGTTATACCAACACGGGTATTTAAATAAGTCAGTTTAGGGAAAAAGTTTGAAGAACAATAAACTGCACCTAAACCTATCGAGTAAATATCGGCACAATAGGCGAATTTCTCGTAACACGAAACCCACTCATTTAGAGTATTCCCCTGAGCTACTGCCATGAATCTTATATTTAGATGCTTATACTTCTCTAAAAATTCCAAAGATCGATTTATTGTAGTAGCACTATCATAAAGTCTATCGGGAAGAATAACTTCATTTGGGTTACACAATTTTATTGCTTCAACTAAACGCGTATCTGCTATTGCTTCACCAAATTCGAAAGCAGAATTGTCTAATATTAAGTAATCGCCCCGAAGCTTTTTTTCTAAAAAGTAAGAGGTATATCGATAATCGTTAAGTACTTGATGAGCAAGAAGAAGATGAATACATTTATGCCTTTTGTGTAGCGGTAAGTAGGAAAGATAGTCTGTAGGAACAATATGAGTAATTTGTATCATATGTATGTCTTATGGCGCCATACTAAATAGTACATAACTACTTGTCAAGTACTGGAAGTACGCGTTTGTCTATTGACAAACACAAATCCAATATTCTAACATGGCGCCATGTCAAAAGAATCAAAACCACAGTCAAGAAATGCTACTTTAGGAGATTATCTAAACATTGTTAAAAATGGAGCACCTCCTGACACGCAGGTTCTAGACAAAGTACACAATCTGTATAAGCAACTTGGGAACTCCTCAAAAGATAAAATTATCAGAAATTTATACGATTCGTTTTCCGCGATATTAAGTACACTGGGTTATAAAACAGGTGATGTAGCAGAACTAACACCACACAGAGCCGCTTATGGATATTTAGAACTATTAAACGGTGTTCAAGAATACGAAGATATAGAATGGAGATTCTTTGATATTGATCCCTCAGCAGCTCAATTGGTATCAGTAAGCGATATCCCTTTTACCTCCTTTTGTGAGCACCACCTACTACCTTTTTGGGGTAAAGCAAGTATTGTGTATCTTCCAAAAAGAAAAGTTATTGGGCTAGATAAAATACCAAAATTAGTTAATGCTGTTGCGCACAATCTACAGATACAAGAACGAATGACTAATCAAATTGCAGATATTTTGCATGAAAAATTAGACCCACAAGGGTTAGGGGTAGTGATAAAGGCAACCCATATGTGTGTTAGTGCGAGAGGAGTTAAATCAAACTGTAATACTCAAACAATGGCTTTACGCGGAACTTTTAAATCCGACTCCAGCTATATTAAATATTTGTCCAGTCATAAGTATGAGTAATAAAGTTTTACTAACAAAAGAAGTCTATTTTTCAGCCGCTCACAAACTAAACAACTATAAAGGTAAATGTGCTAGTCTTCATGGTCACACTTATAAGCTGCAAATTACAGTATCCGGATCTATAAAACAGAGCGGTATGGTTGTTGATTTTAACGAAATACACAAAATCATAGAGAATACTGTTACGTGCAAACTTGACCATTCTTACCTAAATGATTTCTTCAAACAGCCCACAGCAGAGAATATGGTCATCTGGATTTGGAATCAGATTGCTAATGCGTGTAAGGGTTTGGAGATCACATTAGAAGAAATTAAATTGTGGGAAACACCAACAAGCTTTGCTTCGTACAGAGGCGAAAAATATGGTTAACAAAGCAGCACTTTCAAATACACTAAGGGTAAGTGGGGATTTAGAATTTGCTACCTTACAAGGAGAGGGAGATTCTATAGGAAAACCAGCAGTTTTCCTTAGATTACAGATGTGTAACTTAAAATGCAAGTGGTGTGATACGAAGTATTCCTGGGATCAAAGTACTGATGAGTACTGGAATGGTTTTCAGGATTGGACGTATAAAAAAGCCGCTAATAGGGTAGAAATGTCTTGGCAAGATTGTTTTCACACCTCACCAAACAAAAGACTAGTAATAACCGGTGGAGAACCACTACTGCAGCAGAAAGGAATAGAAGAATTGGTAAAACTACTTCCAGAATACATTGTTGAGATAGAAACCAACGGAACCGTTGCTCCTAACCTTAACTTATCAAGGAAATGTCAGTTTAACATATCTCCAAAGCTAGAAAGTAGTAATAATCCTTTGGAATTGCGTTATAAGCCCGAGATTCTTAAGGAATTTAATAAACTTAAACAATCGTGGTTTAAATTTGTTGTTGTGAGCTTAGAGGATTTTAAAGAGATTGATAAGATAGTATATGAGTGTGATCTTAGGCAAAATAAAATAATAATTATGCCCGAAGGTGTGACGAATGAAGAAGTTACTAAGAAATTAAGAATTATACATAAAGAGGTATGTAGTAGGGGTTGGCGACTACTTCCGCGGTTTCATCTACAACTTTTCGGTGCAAAAAGGAGAACATGAGTTAAAACATACTTTCTATGAGGATGTTTATAATTCCGAACACCACAGCAATTAAATTTTTTTTGTAATTAAATAATATGAACTCAAAAACAAAATTAACTAAGAGATATCAAAAAGAAATTGAAGTATTAAAGAGTATTTTTGGGGAGTCGATTGAGAAAGCGGGTGGCAAAGGACAGTAGGAAGGCTTGTTGCATATTTTTGCCACATCTTCTATGCTTTAATGGAGAAAGTGACAATTTTTTTATTTTTTAAACCTATGTCTTCATGTGAATCTGCTTACGAAGGACAAGAAATGGCTATTAATTACGCCCAAGAAAAGGCTATTGCCGCTAACAGACGGTGTCGGGAAGAGCAGGCAAAGCTGGGAGAACCTGACTTGGCCAAATTAGCTAGAGCGAGAGAAGCTCTTGATGAAATATTAAAAGATGGCAGCAATGATGCTATTGATAATGTTCTTTACGCAGTTAAAGATGGATTTATAAAAGGCGGTTCGGTTTCAGAGAGTCCAACAAAGCCTACCCCGGTTGAAAATTACTTATATAGCAATAATTCCCGTCCCAAAACCGAAGGTCAGGTTGCGGCTACCGAATTCTTAAGAAACCATCTCTGTTCTTATAGTGACTACATAGAAATTCTGAATAGTAAGCAAGAAGCCTCTCCTTTGGTTAAAACAGTTGCCTATATGGTGGAGCAGGTCCGTTACGAGAGGGAATACAGGATGGCTAATGGTGATATGAATGCTTTAGATGAGAAGTATACCAGTGAGTAGAAATTTGGGCGTAACAAAATTATGGAATATAGCTTTTTTTGGACTGTTATCCCTTTTATTATTGGTGTTTTAGCTATCTTTATTTATTCACAGATTGCGGCTAGAAAAGAACTTAAATTAAGAGAGAAAGGTTACAAGCCTACTGAATATCAATACAAATTACCCCGGGAATACACAAAAAAACAAAAAAAATTTACATTACTTATCGCTTTATTCTTATTATTTACAGCCTCTTTAGCTTTTTATCTTTTGCTGAATAAACAGTTACTATTAGCAAATTTTGTAATTATTCTGGGAATCGTAGTTTGGAGGATTTTAATAAGAATTGGAAACAGTATCAAATGAGTTTAAAGATTAGTTAGTAAATAGGTTTGAACTTCTCTCTACAGGCGGTTAGGTGCAAGCTATCCTTCGTTACCCTACGCCAAAGCTATGGAATTATAACCCACACATTTTTACCGTAACAACAGCTGCCACGAAAGACGGCTACCGTTGAATTAATCGTTTGCAAAGAGTTACTATTACTGCATGAGTGTTTTTTCTTCCAATGGCAGCGCTACCCTTTCCGAAGAAATTGTTTTTAAAGAATTCAATTCCAGTAAAGAAGGGTTAACTGTTTCCGAAGCAAAATTCCGGCTATTAAAGAACGGTCCAAATAAAGTTTTAGTCAAAAACCGTCGCGGGGCGTTAGTCATCTTTCTTTCCCAGTTCCAAAACTGGCTTATACTGGCATTGCTTTTTGCCACCGCTGTATCGTTTTTTTTGGGCGATCAAATAAATTCCCTGGTAATCTTGTCGTTGGTTGTTTTGAGTTCCATTCTAGGGTTTTTTCAGGAATATCGTTCAGAAAGAGCTTTGGACAAGCTAAAAGAATACATTACCTTCAAGTGTCGCGTAATGCGGGAAGGGTGCTGGTTTGAACAGAGCTGTGAAGATCTGGTTATTGGTGATGTGGTGGAGTTGAGGATTGGCGATCGGGTTCCCGCCGACCTAAGAATTATAGTTTCTGACAATTTAGAGTTTAACGAATCAATTCTTACCGGCGAATCCGCTTTGGTGGCTAAACGAGCTGTTTTGTCTCAAAAAGATTTGGAAGATCCGCGAACCTTGGCGCTCATGGGCACTTTTGTTTCTTCCGGTTTTGGCCGTGGGGTGGTTGAGTCTGTTGGCGATAATACTTCCTTTGGCAAGACCGCCAAAATTATTAGAGAAAAACCCCCGCTTACAGATTTTCAAAAACAAACAAAAAAGCTTAGTTTTTTTCTGTTTAGAATAATCTTTGTTCTTACCGTTTTTGTTTTTACCTCTGACGCTTTTTTTGGTCGCGGATTAATTGATTCCTTTTTGTTTGCCCTTGCTCTTACCGTGGGGGTGGCTCCGGAACTCCTGCCATTGATCATGACAATTACTCTTTCCCAAGGCGCTTTAAAAATGGCAAAAAAGAAGGTTATTATAAAGAGATTAATGTCGGTGGAGGATTTTGGCAACATGGATACTCTCTGCGTTGATAAGACTGGTACTTTAACCGAAGGGGTTTTTACTTTAACTGGATATGTTGATCCTTTCGGTCAATCTGATCAAGAGGTTCTTCTTGAAGCTGTTCTATGCTCTAGCGGATTTTCTGGCGGGAGGCATGGTTTTTCCTCCAACCCAACTGACCGGGCTCTTTGGGATAGCCCGGATGTAAAAAAGATTTCAGAAAAAATTAATAAATATTACCTTTTGGATGTTAATGAATTTGATTACTCAAGAAAGAGAATTAGTGTAGTGGTTAGTGACGGGTTGAGTCGCTGGCTTATTTCCAAAGGCGCGCCGGAAAATATTATTGATGTTTGTAATATTGATGATGCTTTAAAATCCAAATTATTTCTATGGATTCAAGATCAGGAGGCGCGTGGGTTTCGCGTTCTCGCGGTCGCTAAAAAACAAGTTGATTTTGATGAATCAGAAACAGTTGAAGAATCAAATTTGGTTTTTCGCGGCTTTGTTTTATACAGCGATCCCATCAAAGCATCCGCCTCCGCCGCTTTGGTTTTATTAAGAGATTTGGGGGTGGGTATAAAAATTATTAGCGGTGATAGCCCGCTTGTTGTTAAGAAGGTCGCCCAGGAAACTGGGCTGTTTCAAGAAGATTCAAATATTATTACTGGAAAAATGTTAGAAGGATTTAGCAAATTTGAATTTGAGGAGGCTTTAAAAAACTGTTCTCTGTTTGCTCGGGTCACCCCGGCCCAAAAGTTTGACATTGTTTCCGGATTAAATCAAGATGGCCATGTAGTTGGGTTTTTGGGAGATGGCGTTAACGACGCTCCGGCTTTAAAAGCGGCTGATGTTGGGGTTTCGGTTGATTCCGGCTCCGAAGTGGCTAAGGAAGCGGCCGATATTATTCTTCTGGAAAAGGATTTGCGGACTCTGGCGGAAGGAATTGAAGAAGGCAGAAAAACCTTCGGCAATGTTTCCAAATATATACTAAATACGGTTAGCGCCAATTTTGGAAATATGTTTACCGTGGCGGCCGCTTCTTTATTTTTACCCTTTATTCCCCTGCTTCCTTCCCAAATACTGCTTACAAATTTTATTAGTGATTTTCCGCTTTTAGCAATCGCTTCTGATAGGGTTGATCATGACTACACAGTAAGGCCGCGAAGATGGGATATAAAAATGATCTTTAATTTTATGGTTTATTTTGGTTTTATTAGCGCTTTTTTTGATTTTCTTTTGATTATTCCTTTAATCTTTTTCTTTAAAACTCCTCCGGCGGTATTTAGAACCGCCTGGTTTGTTGAGTCAACTATTTCGGAAATTGTTATAACTTTTGCGATTAGGACAAAACTGCCGTTTTATAAAAGCACGCCCAGCAAATTGCTGATTTTGGCAAGTCTGGTGTTTGGATTGGTTACGATTATTGTGCCTTCTTTGGGGTTTGGCCGGCATTTCTTTGAATTTACCTCTCTTCCTTCCTTGATTTGGCTATGGATAGGGGTTGAGCTTATTATATATTTCTTGGTTACAGAAGTTATTAAATATTTCTTTTTTTCCAAATTCAAAACCGCCTAGTTAGAATATTCAGTTTTCCGTGCTCCATTTTTGCGGTATAATGCTACCTTATGTCTTCAATAATCAGTGTTTCTAACTTGGTTAAAAAATATAAAAATGTAATCGCGGTTGATGATATAACATTCACGGTAGAGCGGGGCGAGGTTTTTGCCTTTCTTGGTCCAAACGGAGCAGGAAAAACTACCACTATTAAAGTTCTTACCACCCTTCTTTTCCCCACTTCCGGGCAGGTTGCCATCAATGGATACAATCCAACTACCCAGCAAGATTTGGTAAGAAAATCTTTTGGCATTGTTTTTCAGGACCCGAGCTTGGACGATGAGCTGACTGCTTGGGAAAATCTTGACTTTCATGGCGTGCTTTATGGAATGGATAAAGCGACTAGACATAAAAGAATGAACGATCTGCTGGAGATAGTCCAGCTTTCCGACAAGAAAAAACTGCTTGTTAAAACTTTTTCCGGCGGAATGAAGCGCCGCTTAGAAATCGCTCGCGGCTTAATCCACCATCCCTTAATATATTTTTTGGACGAGCCCACGATTGGTTTGGATCCCCAAACGCGAAACCAAATTTGGAATTATATTATTGCCTTAAACAAAATGGAAGGAACCACGGTTTTCTTCACCACTCATTATTTGGAAGAAGCGGAGCGATACAGCCATCGGTTGGCAATAATAGATCACGGCAAAATTGTGGCTTGCGGAGATTTAGCTTACTTAAAGGATTTAACACAAAGTGAGCATTTGGAAGAAGCGTTTTTAAAACTTACCGGTCATGAAATACGAGAAGAATCAGCCGGTACAGGAGACAACATTCGTATGCGCCTGCGCGCCCGCCGATAAATAAAATTATGAAAACTATTTATATCCTTTGGATTAGACAAATTATTCGCTTTTGGCGGTCTAAACCGCGCTTATTCGGCTCTTTGGGACAGCCACTTCTGTTTTTGCTGGCGTTTGGCTTTGGTTTTGGTCCGGTTTTTGCTCAAGCGGGGCGGGGTAACTATTTAAGTTTTTTGGCGCCCGGCGTTATTTGTCAAACCATAATTTTTACTTCTATATTTTCCGGTATTGAGATAATATGGGATCGCCAATTCGGCTTTTTAAAAGAGACTTTAGTTGCCCCGGTTTCCCGTTTGTCTATTATGGCCGGGCGGACTTTAGGCGGCTCCACCGTGGCTGTTTTTCAGGGAGTAATTGCGTTTTGTCTTTCTCTGCTGGTCGGATTTTGCCCGGTTAATTGGTGGACAGTTCCTTTGGCATTTCTGATTATGATAATGACCTCTCTTCTTTTTACGGCGGTTGGAACAGCGATTGCCAGCGTAATGAGCGATTTTCACGGTTTTCAGATAATAATGAATTTGTTAGTTATGCCACTGTATTTTCTTTCCGGCGCTCTCTTTCCTCTTGATAACTTGCCGCCAGTGATGAAGACAATTACCCGCTTAAATCCCCTAACCTACTGCGTTGATGGGTTGCGTGGTGTTTTGCTGGGAGCGGGCGTTTTTAGCCTGGGGTTTGATTTGCTTGTTATTTTTTCGGTGTTGATGTTCTTTTTGTTTCTGGGGAGTTATCTGTTTTCTAAGATTCAAATTTAGATGGAAAATATGATTCTTCAAAATAATGAACAACTTAATATTTATAAACAAGCCGGCCTCCTTTCTATCCAGATTCTCTGGCAAGTATCGCGATTAGTTAAAGAAGGCTCCTCGCCGATGAAAATTGATGATTTGGCATTTGAACTATGTAAAAAGAACGATGTCCGCCCTTCGTTTTACGGAGTAGAAAGCGGTAATCTAATTTACAATCATTCTTGCTGTATTTCGGTTAACGAACAAATTCTTCATGCTATTCCTATTAAAAAGCCTTTTGAATATGGCGATTTGGTTAAAATTGATTTTGGCATTGCTTACCAAGGTTTTTTTACAGACCATTGTTTTACCTTTGTTGCCGGGGGTTATAAAAATCAAAAAGATCGTCTTTTGGTAGAAGTGAGCCACAAAGCTACTCTCGCGTCGCTGCCGCTGGCGATTGCGGGAAGAAAAACTGGTGATTTGGGTTTCGCTATGCGCCGAACAGCAAAGGAGAGTGGCTTTGAGGTGGTAAAAGATTTTGTTGGGCATGGAATAGGTAATAGTTTGCACGATCGGCCGATTATTAGTCCTTACGCCCTTCAAGATACTGGAGATACTTTAAAGAAAGGAATGGTATTGTGTTTAGAATGTCAGGTAACCGCCGGCAGCGGTGATTACATTGTTAAACCAGATGGCTGGACAATTGTTTCCGCTGATGGGGAAAAAGCTGGAATGGTGGAGTATATGGTGGTAGTGGAAGAGGATAGCCCCCTGATTTTAACACCCACCCAAGATTGGAATCCAGTCGTCGTTTAGATTTTATCACCGCAAAACTATTTTTTTGATTGTTTCCAGTCTTTGCAGCAATGTCCTGTCCAAAAATTCCTGTTTTTTCTCCTTAGTATCTAAACTTAGCAATTCCTGCCAGAGCGAGCGGCCGGCTAAAAATCCGGAGCACCCTTCGCTCGTTGCCGCGCTCAATTTTCCGCAAAAAAGTTCAAAATCTATTCCCCGAGTAAGAATAATCCAAGGCGTTTGGTTTAGAAGAGATGTTATATTTGCGCATTCTTGTTTGTCTTGTGGAGGCTCTAATTTAAAAACATCAGCTATTACGCCATTGTTAATAAATTCACCAACACACTGCTCAACAGTTGAAAGGGATCCGTAGCGAACGATTTCCAGGAATAGCGGCAGTTCTTCCTGATGTGATTTTTCTAATACTTCTTTGGCGGTATTGATTTGCTTTTGGGCAGTTTTGGCTTGGGGGTTAAAGTAAACTAAAAGTTTTGTTCCTTGGGCGCCCATTTTTTTTATTTCTTGAGGCCAAAGGCTTATCTGTGTTTCTCTCTCCTCTTCTTGTTGTTCAAGATACCCGGTTTGTTCAGCCGGCAGTAAGAATGGAACTTTTAGGTCAAGTTGCCGGTAAGCAGGCAGTCCCCAGTCCTGATCAATCAGTACCCCGCTTATATGTTGACTGACTGTTTTAAGGATCAATCTTTTATTTTTAACTATTTCGTCATCTTCAACTAGTTCTGGGTGTTCTTTGCTCATGAGCTTTTTAAAGCTGTCGCGCTGATCCAGTGCCAGCATTAAGTACTTTCCTTGAGCGGTAAAAATTGAACTATCCATATATCAATAATATAGCAGTCATGTTTAAAACTAAAGGGAATAATAAATCCTAAATCCTAATATCTAAATACTAAATAATATCAGGAATAATAAATTCAAAACGCAAAGTTCCCACCATAGGCCCTCCAAAGACCCTCCAGAGGCGGGTAAACGGGTAAACGGGCAGGCAGGATGACGAGATGAGCTGATTCCGAAAGACGACGGAGAAATAGTCGTCATTCTGAACTCGCCAAAGGCGGGTGAAGAATCCCATTCCCTCGTCATCCCGAAGGGGATCCTTCGTCGCTAATGCTCCTCAGGATGACAAGGTGATCGCGCACAGCGCTAATGGAATAGCGCACTTTAGTGCGCGATAATATTA
>PEYW01000029.1 GCA_002774225.1 candidate division WWE3 bacterium CG08_land_8_20_14_0_20_43_13
TGCCTTTTTAACGATTGTTGATCAGACAACCGAAGTTCCAAGTATCCTAACGAACCATGTCCTTTAAAGCCTTTCCGGAACGGAAAGCGGGACTCTTGCTGGCGGCAATGTGCAAAGGAGCTCCAGTTTGAGGATTACGACCCATGCGAGGCTTGCGGGAACGGACTTCAAAAGTGCCAAAACCAGTAATGGTTACCTTCTCACCACGAGCTAAAGCCGCGGAAATACCTTCAAATAAAACATCAACAAATCTTTTGGAATCGGATTTGGTCGCGCCTAGTTCGGCGGCCAAGTAATCAACTAAGTCAGTTTTAGTCATACAAATTAAAAAGCGGGTGTCACCTCCTTTAAACAAAAACGGTAACGGCAGAAAATATTATGTAGACAGGGTAAAGTAGTCATCATAAAACAGGTTGTGTACTGATGTTATTTATACCAATATGAAATAGGTTGTTGTCAAGGGCTTTTTTAACTATAAAGATATTTTTGCCTACTAAATTTAATACAGGACTAAATCTTAATCGTTACAGGAATACTGGGCAGAAAGGATTAGTACCTCTTAAGACTCAAAGAAAAGTTTTGTCAATGCGAATAATACTCACCGCTTGCCTGTTTTTACCGATCTCAATTAAAACACTATTAAAAACCCGCGCCCCTTCCTCCACCCACTCAAATTTTGTTGGGTAAGGGTACATCAATGTTTCAATAATTACCTCCTTTGTTACTCCTAGTACCGAATCATAAGCGCCAGCCATACCAACATCGCTAACAAAAGCTGTCCCTTTGGGCAGTATTCTTTGATCGCAAGTAGGAACATGGGTGTGAGTGCCCACCACCGCGGAAACGCGCCCATCTAAATACCAAGCCAAGGCCGCCTTTTCAGCGGTAGTTTCGGCATGGATATCCACAATCACAGCGGAATAATCAGAAGGATTGCACTCTCTAAAAATCTTATCTATTGCTCTAAAAGGGCAAGAGGCAGGACTGGCGGTAGGAGAAGACATTAAACCCAAACCAAGCAAATTTACTACTAAAACAATCCCTTTTCTTCCTAAATCAAGTTCAATAATACCCGAACCAGGAATATCTTCCGGATAGTTGGCCGGACGGGCCAAAGGCAAATCGTCTATAACGCTGATGATATCTCTATGACGAAAAATGTGGTCGCCAGATGTAAAGCCATTTACACCAACTAGCCGCAACTCTTCTAGCCGATCGGCCGAGACCCCACGACCATGAAGAATATTTTCGGCATTAGCTAATACCAAATCTACTTTATTTTCCTCCTTAATGCGAGGCAGAGCCTCTGCTACTGCCTGCCGGCCAAGCTTTGCCACTACATCACCAATAAAAAGAATTTTAATCATCCCTAAATTAATAAATTATCTTGCCATTTCAACCGATCTAGTTTCTTTTATAACTGTCACCTTAACCTGCCCCGGATATGTTTGCTCGCTTTCAATTTTGTCGGCAATTGCCCTAGCAAGAACAGGAACCTTTGCGTCACTCAAACCTTCAGATTTAACAATAACACGAACCTCACGACCGGCAGAAACGGCGTAGGCCTCATGAACTTCCGGAAAAGAAGCGGCCGATTCCTCCAAAACGCGTATTCGTTCAATATATGCTTCATGATCTTCAAACCTAGCCCCAGGACGAGCGGCAGAAATTGCGTCTGCCAAGTAAACAATCACTGATTCCATTGAACTGAACGGCGCGTCTTCATGATGCTGCTCAACCGCATTAAGCACTTCTTTTGGCAAATTAAATTTCCTAAGTAAATCAACACCAAGCTGAACATGCGTACCTTCCTCCTCGGTAATAACCTTGCCAATGTCGTGAAGTAAGCAGGCCAATCGTACTGTTCGAACATCCGCTCCAACTTCCATCGCCAAGGCCACGCCAATCTTTACTACCTCCAATGTATGAGAAACCATATTTTGGCCATAGGAGCTGCGGTATTTAAATCTACCTAAAGTCAAAACAAGCCTTTCCGGCAGATTAAAAACCTTGGCATCTAAACAAAGCTGATTACCGGCTTTTAAGATAGCCCGATCCACCTCTTTCTTGGCTCTTTGCACATACTCTTCTATCCGGGAAGGCTGAATCCGACCATCAGCTAAGAGCCTTTCTAACGCAAGTTTGGCGACCTCGCGCCTAACTGAATCAAAAGAAGATATTTGAATCGCGTCGGGTGTTTCATCTAAGATTACATCCACCCCGGTTTCTTTTTCAAACGACTTAATGTTACGGCCCTCCCTTCCGATTATACGGCCTTTCATTGATTCATCCGCCAAAGGAACAATTGACACGGTTGTTTCCGCTATGTAATCATGAGCACCTCGGCGCATTGCCTCCACCAAAATTTCCTTAGCCTTGTCATCCGATTGCTGTTTAATCGTTTCTTCCGCCTCTTTAATTTTTTGGCCGATAGCGATATCTAACTTTGATTGAACATTTGCCAAAATCTTTTCCCTTGCCTCATCGCGGCTCATTTGCGCCACCTGCTCAAACTTCTTGACAAGGTCCTGCCTTAACTTTTCTAAATCCTGCATTTTCTTGGAAATGCCCCTTTGCTGACCCTGAACATCGGTCTCTTTTTTCTCCAAGGAGGACAGTCGTTCCTCCAACTGCTCTTCTCTGCGGCTAAGACGTTTTTCCATTTCAAACATCTCTTGACGGGCTTTAGCCGATTCCGATTCCGCCCGTCTCTTAATTTCTAGAGCTTCCTTTTCCGCCTCCAAAACCAACTCTTTAGCGCTAGCTTTGGCGGTAATAGCTTCCAGTGAAGACTCGAGAGAGGGTTTTACAGTAGCCTGGGCAGAAGTTTGAGGATACTCTTGCGAAGGAGAAGAAACGCTTGTTTTTTTTCGCTGGCTAGACCATAGGAATACCGCCCCGCCGGCCACAATAGCGGTTATTGATACCAAAATTACTGTTAACATAGTAAAAAGCTGGTTGAGCTAAATTAAATAAATACATACACACCAACATAATAAAGCTTTTTGATTTACCCGTCAAAGTTTTCGTAAGCTTCTTTTATCTCGTCCCAACCAAAACCGCGGCGGCGGAGAAAATCAAACAGTTTCTTTTTTGCCTGAACAGGAGAAAGTTTTTTATATTTTGGCCACACTTTTTGTGCCAAGGTGACAGCCCGCTGTTGATTAGTCTTTCCCAAGTCAAGCAGGGCCTGGGCGATATCCTCATCACGCACCCCCTTAATTCGCAACTCTTGTTTAATAGTGTAATCACTCTTTGGTTGACGCGATTGAGCGCGAAAACTTGCCCACTGCTTGGCAAATTCCTGATCGTTAAGGTAACCTCTTTCTTCCAAATAGTCGACGGTGCGCTCAATCGCGTTAAATAGATCTTCTTTGCCCAACCATCGCTGATAATGCTCCTCATATTTGGATATGCGGAAACGAAGATAGTTTGAAACTTCTTTTTTAGAGCGAGGGCGAAAAGAAATATAGTTAAAGGCACTGGCACGAAGACGAAGCGAAACATCTTGCCTAACAAGATCAGCAACTTGCTCTTGCGAAAGAATTTGCCCTTTTTTTAAGGAAATCGCTAAATCTACGAACAAGCCAAAAGAAAACTCACCATCAATGTAAACGCTAATCCGATTTACATTCTTAACTTGTGGTTGTAAAGAAGTAATGATCAAAATTATTCTTCGTTCTCACCAGATTTCTCTTTTGAGGATTCCCCAACCGCCAACGGTAATTCTTTATCTTGGTTAATTTGAGCTCTTATCTGTTGCTCTAAACGGGCAGCCAATTCTTTATTTTCCACTAAAAATGACTTGGCGCCCTCTCGACCCTGACCAAGCCTAGTCTCGCCCATGCTAAACCAAGCACCGCTCTTTTGCACCAAGTCCAAATCCACCCCCACGTCAATCAAACCACCCTCGTGGCTTATGCCTTTGTCAAACATTATGTCAAATTCCGCCTGCCTAAAAGGTGCCGCCACCTTATTTTTTACTACTTTAACACGCACATGGTTACCGGATACCACATCACCTTCTTTAATTGATTCCACTCGACGAATATCCAGCCGCACGGAAGCATAGAATTTTAGGGCGTTGCCGCCGGTAGTGGTTTCCGGATTGCCGAACATTACTCCAATTTTCATGCGAATCTGGTTGGTAAAAACAACGGTGCAAGAAGTGCGGCTAATTGCTCCGGCTAATTTACGCATTGCTTGGGACATTAGACGCGCCTGCAAGCCCATGTGAGAATCACCCATCTCCCCTTCGATCTCTGCCCGCGGCACCAACGCCGCCACTGAATCAATAACAACAAGATCCACCGCCCCGGAACGAACAAGTGTTTCAACAATCTCCAAAGCTTGTTCACCAGTGTCTGGCTGACTAATAAGTAAATTCTTTACATCCACCCCAATTCGCCCGGCATACATTGGATCTAAAGCGTGCTCTGCGTCAATAAAAGCCGCGGTACCGCCCAATCGTTGACATTGCGCCACCGCATGCAAAGTTAAGGTGGTTTTACCAGAGGATTCTGGACCAAAAATTTCAATAATCCGTCCTTTAGGTAAACCGCCAACCCCCAAAGCGATGTCAAGAGCGATAGAGCCGGTGGGAATGATCTCCACATTTAAGTGTCGGCGCTCCCCCAAACGCATAATGGAACCTTTTCCGTAATCTTTTTCTATTTGGGCAATGGCAGAATTAAGAGCTTGAAGCTTCTGGGTTTGTTGCGCAATCGGTACTGCTGGTTCTGGCATAAAGCATGATGTAAAATTAAAATATGAGTATCTTCTTAAAAATACCACATAATGCCGAACAGGAAAAAGATATCAGAACATCAACAGGCAACATAAGAAGGCTTGCCGCAATAAGTGAGGGTGAGGAGACAAAGAAATCTAAAGTATTTTTGTCGTCAGAGAAAGCTGGAAACACTAGAGAAGTTGGAACATTCATAAAAAAGGAATTCACCTCAATGCAAAGAGCATTAAACGAAGCAATGAAGGCAGATAGAATGAGAAAGGTCGGTTTACCCGTACCAAATACCATTAGATATTTTGAAGATGATGAAGGAAAACCCAGCCTTCTAATCTCCGATCTTAGTGTTAGCGGTGAAAAACAAGTGTGGTCAATAAACAATAATCAGCAAGAGCTTGCTCTAAGCCAAGACGAGAGGGACTTTGTAGAAGAGAGAGTTAAGAAAATAGGACTAGAGGCAGCGAAAAAAGGTTTCATGATAAATGCAGACGCCTATTTTATAGTTAAAGATGGACAAAACATAGAAATCGTAATTGGTGATTTTGGAATTGGTGTAGCGCAAAGCAATATGAACACAGAAAAAACAAAAATCTTCAATACGCGAATGGCTTCAAGATTTAACAACTTCCTGTAGGCAATACAGGTAAAACAAATCTAATCTTAACAAACATATGAGACAAAAAAATAAAGTACCTGTAAAAAATACAATTTTAGTCGCTATGTCGGGCGGAATAGACTCCAGTATCACCGCTATTTTGCTTAAAAAGCAGGGGAACAATGTTGCTGGGGTCACTTTTACCCACCAGCTCCAAAAAGACGCTACCGCCGCCTCCAGAGCCTCGCAGGTATGCCAGAAGTATGAAATCCCTCACCACACGGTAAATTTAGAAGAAGAATTTAAGAAAACAGTATTGGCTGAATTTAGAGGCGATCTGCTGGCAGGCAAGACACCTAACCCCTGCGTTTTTTGCAATCGTTTCTTCAAGTTCGCTAACCTTATTAAACTGGCCGATCAGCTTGGATACGAAAGAATTGCCACCGGCCATTACGCTAGAGTGGTTGAAAATAATGATAACATACAATTAAAAAAAGCAGCCGATACTACCAAGGACCAAACCTATTACTTAGCAATGTTAACACAAAAACAGCTCTCCCGATGCCTATTCCCTCTTGGCGAATACACAAAAAATGAAGTTCGGAATATAGCAAAAAAGGAGGGTTTAGATTTTTTGCTCCACCAGCAGGAGAGCCAAGATTTATGTTTTGTCATCCAGAAAAATGTTACTGAATTTATTAAGCGGGACATTCAAGAACAGCCAGGACAAATAATAGATACGCAAGGAAATATCCTCGGAAAGCACACCAGTCTATGGCGATACACATTAGGCCAAAAAAGGTCTTTAAATTTGCCGGTTCCTATACCATACTTTGTAGTAGAAAAAGACAATAATACCAATACTCTAATAGTCAGTGCCAATCCCCACGATCCGCGATTATTTTCCACAAAAGCCTTTATTGAACCGGTGAATTATATTTCCGACACTAAATTGCCTCTCGCCTGTCAAGCCCAAATAAGGTATCAGAGCCAACTTGCGTCGGTTGTTGTGAGAAAAAACAAGGACGGCCGCATCCAAGTAGTATTTACAGAGCCACAAAAAGCCCTTACTCCAGGACAATATATAGTTTTTTATCAGGGCGATATTTGCTTGGGAGGAGGAAAAATTAGCGCTTAGAAAACTGATGGGCGCGGCGAGCTTTATGGAGATTATACTTTTTAGTTTCTACCATACGCGGGTCGCGGGTGAGAAGACCGCGCTTACGCAAAACCTCCCGTTGAGAAGGATCAAATTCCAAAACTGCTCTAGCTAAGCCTAGACGAAGGGCATCAAGCTGACCAGTTATACCTCCCCCATTAATTTTAGCGGAAAAACAGACTTTATTTATTGGCAGAGCGCAAGCAAAAAGAGGTTCTAAATACCGTTGGCGAAGATCTTCCCCAGGAAAGTATTGTTCTACCGAAATACCGTTAACAATCATTTGACCAACCTTTGATAAAGAGGGCTCGCCTTTTGGGTAGAACCATACCCTAGCTACGGAAGTTTTACGGCGCCCTAATCCAGAATACTCAATTTTTAAACCCAGTTGGGCAATACTATCTTTGTTTTTGTCAATATTTCTTTGAGACATATTAAAAAATCTAATCGCGTTCTGATGCTCCAATTTGAGCTTTGTGAGGGGTTTCCTCGCCTCTATAAATTTTTAAACGGGTCATCTGACGATCGGCTAACTTATTCTTAGGCAACATCCCCTTAACTGCTAATCTAATGATCTCTTCCGGATGGCGCTGCTGCAACTTATCAAACCGTTCCTGTTTTAAGTTGCCAATGTACCCGGAATGACGGTAGTACATTTTTTTAGTCTCTTTACCACGAGTCAGTTGTACTTGAGAAGCATTAGTCACAACAACATAATCCCCACAATCAATATTTGGAGTATAGTGCGGTTTTCCTTTACCACGGAGGAGACTGGCTACTGTTGTAGCCTGTCTTCCCAAGACCTCACCGCCAACATCAATATGGTGCCAAGCTCTTTTTACTTGTTCTAACTTAACCGATAATGTTTTATCCATACAGTTAACTTTGATTTTCTAAGGTTTCTTGAACTTTACCTGACTTATTTTCAGATTTTTTGGCGGTCGGCTGATCAAAAACCTTTTTAATGGGATTATCTATTAACTCTAAACGAGCCATTTCCGCGGAATCGCCTTTTCTAAAATTAAGCCTAATCAAACGAGTATAACCACCCGACCTGTTTATAAACAACGGAACTATTTTTTCCCACAAGTTAGAAAAGGATTCTTTGTTATTCAAAAAAGTTAGCAGTTCTCTACATTGGTAAAGACCTTGCTGCTTAGCTTTGGTTATTAATTTTTCAACCACCGGCCTAATCATGCGAGCTTTAGCTCCAGTAGTTTCTAAATACCCGCGGATAAAAAAACTCGATGCCATATTGCGGCGCATCGCCTTTAGATGATCCCTTTGTTTATTTAATTTTAACCGTTTAACTCTATGGCGCATAAGAACTAATTATGATACAAAGCCTTCTGACTCCAAAGTTTTTTTGATTTTTTCCAAGGATTTTCCACCCACATTTCTGATTTTTCGCAGAGTCTCCTCGGAAGTTTTGGACAAGTCTCCCAAGGTTTCGATGCCGCCTTTCTTTAAACTGTTTATAATTCTAATCGGTAAATTCAAATCGTCAACCGGAATATCTTTATCTTTAGCCGAAAGAATGTCTTCCTCATTTTCAACTACAGCATCTTGATCGGGTAAAGCCTTAACCACCTGACCCATTTTTAAACGATCAAAATAATCACCCAAAATAGTGGCGGCGTGGACAAAAGCCTGTTGGGGAGAGATACTGCCATCGGTGGTAATATCCAAAGTCAATTTATCCAAATTTGTTTGCTGGCCAACACGGGCGGTGTTAACCTCGTAGGACACGGAAAAAACAGGACTATAAATACTGTCCAAGACAATCACTCCAAGTTTATCTGATTCCTGCCCGTCACACATTGTGTAACCATAACCTGGTGAGGCCAATATCTCCATCTCCAATTTAACATTTTTGTCGGACAAATCCGCGATAACCAAGTCCTTATTAATCACCTCACAGTCACCACCAGTTTTAATATCCGCCGCGGTAACTTCCCCTGGACCCTGTTTGCTAATCTGCAAAACCACGGTTTGGTCACCAAAAATCTTTAGCCTTATTTGCTTAAGACGCAAAGTTAGTTCCAAAACATCCTGCTTAACACCAGGGACATTAGAAAACTTATGAGAAACGCCTTTTATCTTAACCTGGGTTACCGCCGCGCCTTTAATCTGGCTAAGCAATATACGACGCAAAGAATTCCCTAAGGTATGACCAAACCCGGTAGGAAGAGGACTTACTTCCAATAAGCCTCTATTTTTGGATTGGCTAATCAACTTAACACTAACATCTGATGGTAAAATCATAAATTACCTTGAGTAATGCTCAATAATTAACTGTTCATTAATATCTTGATTAATCTGTTCTCTTTTTGGGTATTTTTCCATAGTACCTCGCTTTTTTGAAATGTCCCAAGAAAGCCATGCTGGCAAAGCAGCATCGCGAACTAGCGGTTGATCCTTGTTGGTAAAGGATATCACTAAACCTGGCTTAACTTTAAAAGAAGGAGATTTTACCACCTTTTCCCCCACCTGAATTCTGCCATATCTAATAAACTGCCTAGCTTGACCGCGGGAAGCAGTCATTCCCAAAGAGTACACAATGTTATCCAAACGGCTCTCTAACAGAGCCATAAAGGCATGACCCACATTGCCAGTTTCCAAAGAAGCGATTTCAAAGTATCGTCTAAATTGCCTCTCTAAAAGACCGTATGTTCTCTTTGCTTTTTGCTTTTCTCTTAAGCCGCGGCCATAGTCAGAAAGCCTTTTACGAGAGGTGCCATGAACACCGGGAGCTTGTTGGCGACGCGTTAGACCACATTTATCAGACAAACAGCGGCTGCCTTTAATAAAAAGTTTTGCTCCTTCACGGCGGCATAATTTGCATTTTGGTCCAATATATCTAGCCATATAATCAAATCCTATACCTTACGCCTGTTTTTGGGACGGCATCCATTATGAGGCAGAGGAGTTGTATCTGCAATTGACCGAACCCTTAAACCGGCGGTTCTCAACATTTTTACTGCTCCAATCCTTCCCGGACCAGGTCCTTTAACAAAAACGGAAACCTCATTAACACCCAAATTGATAGCTCTTTTAGCCGCGTCTTCCGCTGCCTTTTCTGCCGCGTAGGATGTTGATTTTCTCGTCCCTTTAAAACCCATACGGCCGCAACTACTAGAACAAACTGTTTTACCGCTCAAGTCGGTAATTGTGATAATAGTATTGTTAAAAGAAGCGGTCACAACCGCTCTCCCAGAAGATGAGTATCTCTTTTTTCTTCTATCCACGCTTGTACTGACAGGCTTAGTTTGTTCTTCCATAAACTTATGTTTTTGTTAGAATTCTTTTTAGACCACCAACCGTTCTTTTAGAACCACGTTTAGTTCTTGAGTTGCTGCGAGTTCTTTGCCCGCGCACTGGTAAACCTTTTTGATGACGAATACCACGGTAACATCTAATATCAATCAAACGTCTAATATTCTGACTAACAACGCGCCGTAATTCTCCCTCAACTTGATAATTATCCTGAACAACATGTCCAATTTTAGCTATCTCCTCAATACTTAAATCTTTAACGCGCTTTTCCAAGGGAATACCGGCTTTATTTAAAATTTCACGCGCCCTAGTGTCGCCAATACCGTAAATATAGGTAAGAGACACCTGAACCTGTTTATTATCGGGTACAACAATATCAGCTATACGAGCCATAAATCAACCTTGCCGCTGTTTGTGTTTAGGGTTGCGGCTACAAATTATTCTTACAACTCCGTGTCTTTTAATAACACGGCAATCTTTGCAAATCCTTTTAACCGAGGCGGAAACTTTCATATCTACTAACTCAATTTACTTAAATCGATATACTATTCTACCTAGCTCGGAGTTTACTTGGGGGAATTCCACCTTAACTTTGTCCCCAACTAGAATCTTGATTCTGAATCGGCGCATATTGCCAGAGAGATGGGCAGTAATCTCACGACCAGAATCATCATTAAGTTTAACTTTAAAGTAAGTGTTGGGAAGGGTTTTGGATACTAAACCCTCCACTACCAAGTCTTCTTGTAATTTTATCGCCACAAAAGTAAAAAACTAAAACCGGGGGTCATTATAGCAAACAAAGGCTAAAAGTCAACACATAAACCGGCGCCGGTTAGGCTCTTTAAAACAGCCTCATGAACCTGACCAATGGTACCTGAATTATCAATATTATGCAATATGCCACGTTTCATGTAGACCTCCAAAACAGGCGTAGTCTGATTTTGATAAAAAGAAAAGCGCTCCTTAATCGCCTGTTCGTTAGCATCTCCCCGAGCTTCTCCTTTAGTGCCATCTTCATTATCTCTACCGCGCATTCTCTCCAAAGCTAACTCGGGAGAGGTTTCCAAATGCACCACGGCCGACAGAGTCTCCCCAGTATCAGACAGAATTTGATCCAAAAGAGGAACTTGCTCAAGGCGGCGGGGAAATGAATCAAAAATAAAACCTCGGGAGAGATCAAAGTTGCCCATATAGGCTTTTAGTATCCCAAAAACAATTTCGTCGGGTACTAATTTTCCTAAATTATTGTAATTTTCAACCGCCTCCCTGCCCCGAGCGACATTGCTTTTATTGGCCCAGCGAATTGCGTCTCCGGAGGAAATAACAGGAACACCCCCTATTTTTTGAGCAAGCAATTTGGCTTGAGTACCCTTGCCGCAACCGGAAATTCCCAAAATCAAAATAACCATAATTTATAGATTTGGTAAACCAAAATCGCCCAAACGACCGCGCATTTTCTTAGCCGCCTCCTTTTGAGAACGGGTGAGCGCTTTATTAAAAGCACGGACTAGACGAATATTCTCCTGTCCATCTACAACAACGCTAACCACCTCTTGGTCACCTTTCATTTTAACAACCACCCCTTGATAATCAGCTTCCACAAAAATTACCCCGAGTTCCTTTTTGAGAGAATCGGCCTGCTTTTTTAGATCGTAGAGCTGTTTAGCCTGATTAAATTTGTCAAACATAAAAAATTAGGCAAAGTACTAAAGAAAACCTTCGTAATCATGCATAACCAATTGAGATTCAACCTGACGAAGCAACTCCAAAACAACCGAAACGACAATTAAAATACCAGTACCTCCTAAAGACAAATCAATGGAACTACTAAATATATAATGCGATAAACTGGGCAAAATAGCAACTAAACCGAGAAATAAAGCGCCAAAAAGCGTGATGTGGGAAACGACTCCCCCAAGATAAGCGCTGCTTGATTTACCCGGCCGTACTCCCGGAATAAAACCGCCGTTCTTTTTTAAATCCTCTGCTATCTTGTTTGTATCAAAGGAAAGAGAGGTATAAAAGTAGGTAAAACCAACTACCAGCAGAAAATAAAAAACACTGTACCAGATTGACCGAGAACCAAAGAAGGAAACCAGGAAGGAACCAAGGCTGGAAAGGACATTGTTAGGCATAGGCTGCAAAAAACTGCCTAACATTCCCGGAACCATTAGCAACGATAGGGCAAAAATGATGGGGATAACACCGGCTTGATTAAGTTTAATGGGAAAAAATGAATTTTTACCTTGTCCCCCGTAACGAACTTGGGTCGCATATTTAATTGGAATTTTTAAAACAGCTTCATTAACAGCTACCACCCCATAAAGTAAAATGAGAAAAGAGGCGCCAATTCCAAGCAAAGAAAACATATTAACCTGACCAAACTGAACTAGAGCGGTGATTTGACCTAACGAATTCGGCAATCTAGAGATAATCCCAGCAAAAATAAGAAGGGATATCCCATTACCAAGCCCATGAACAGAAATCAAATCGCCTAGCCATACCAAAAAAATGCTCCCACCCACTAAAGTGATTACAAGAAGGAGTTGGTTAATAAGAGGTAAATTCGAGATAACCGCTTGTTTTTGTAAAAGAAAGTAAGTACCGTAAGCCTGAAGTGTTGCCAGAGGAACAGAAAGATATCTTGTATATTGGTTAATCTTTTGTCTTCCGTACTCCCCTTCCTTTGAGAGCTCCTCTAGTTTTGGAAAAATCATAGTTAACAGATTTAAGATAATAGAGGCATTAATATAAGGGTTAAGTCCAAGAGTAATAACCGAGAAATTTTGCATCCCACCGCCAGAAAACATATCTAGAACACCCAGCAACCCATTTTTAGAAAACAGTTGCTCAAGGGCGGCGAGATTCGCGCCGGGAATAGGAATGTGGGAAAGCACACGGGATAAAATAAGAATCGCTAAGGTAACAGTTAATTTCTTTTTAAATCCGGGAACTTTCCAAAGTTTTCGCAAAAAAGGAGGCATGTGATAATGATCTAATTACCTAGTTTTTTAGGCGTAGCTGAAGCAGAAAATGTAATCTCACGAGAAAATTTTAATTTTTTAGGCAACTCTCCACCAATGATTTTGATTCTTCCTTTAAACGAATTTTTGACCAGACCCCTCTCTCGTAACGATTCTAAATTCACCAAGTTGCCTTCTTTAAAAAAAGAGGCCAATTGGCGAGAGCTTATCGAAACAAGCGGTATGGAAACGCGCCTAAAACCTCCAATAAAAGGCAGTCGGTGAATGAAGGGTTTTTGACCGCCTTCAAACCAAGATTTAACACGACTTCTTGCTTTTTGACCCTTATTACCGCGCCCAGTTGTATGACCACCCTTGCCACTGCCAAAACCACGACCGACTATTTTAGCCTTTCTTGAACAACCTGACAATTTACTTAAGAAATGCAAATCCATATAATTAGTAAACAAATTTATACTTTTTCGTCATCCGCAACACGCTCCTTACCTGGTACACGATGATCAGACATATACTCTAATGCCTTAATTAAAATCTGGCAATTTCTATTCCCGTTGTTTGTACCCAGTATCTTCGCGGAAACATCCTTTACTCCCGCTAAATCAAAAAGCGCCCGCAAAGGTCCGCCAGCCATAATTCCCGATCCTCTCGGGGCGGGCTTAATTTTTAGTCTCGCCGCACCTAAAGAAAATTCAATGTCGCAAGGGACAGTGGTACCATTAAGAGGAAAGGTAATCATGTTTGCTTTTGCCTTGCGTACGGCCTTCTTTATTGCCTCTGGAACTCCGGCAGAACGACCCAAACCAATGCCAACACTCCCTTTTCCGTTACCAACACCAACCAAAGCAGTAAAAGAAATATTGTTCCCTCCTTTTACCTTTTTGGATACACGTTTTATCTCGATTGTCTTTTCATCAATAGTTTGATCTTTTTTTACTTTATTAAACATAGAATTAAAACTCTAAACCATGCTCACGGGCACTTTGAGCCAATCTTTTAACACAACCATGATAAACATAACCAGAACGATCAAAAACTACTGATTTGACCTTTGCTTCCAAAGCCTTCTGGGCCAGTTTCTCGCCAACTAAATTGGCTTGTTCCATTTTGCTCCTGGGCCGCTTTTCTTTTTCCAAATCCAAACTGCCACAAGAAACTAAAGTCGCTCCTTTACTATCGTCAATAATCTGGCAAAATACATACTTGTTGGAACGAAAAACACACAACCGCGGTCTCTCTGCCGTGCCAGAAATTTTTCCGCGAATACGGGACTTTCTTTTTTCCCTTGCGTTCACTTTTACTCCATGACTATAACTCATAAACAATGTATATCAAAAAAACTATAGTTTACTAGCCTTTCCTGCTTTACCAGCCTTACGCCTTACCACCTCACCTTCATAACAGATTCCTTTACCCTTGTAAGGCTCGGGAGGACGAGATTTTCTTATCCTCGCTGCCACCTCACCTACTAATTGCTTATCAATACCAAAAACAGCGATCTTAGTTGTACCTTCAACCTGAAAGCTGATACCCTCCGGAGCTGATATTTCTACCGGATGAGTAAATCCAATATTCAGGACAAGAGTCTTTCCATTCAAAGAGACCCTATAGCCCATACCGACCAATTCCAAACCCTTCCTGTAACCCTGAATAACCCCAGTTATCATATTTGATACTAGCTGCCTTTGTAGACCAAATTGCTCTCTTGCCCGGCGAGAGCTTTTGTCTGCGGAAAATCTAACAGTATCATCAATAACTACAGCTGTTACTTCCAAAGGCAGATCAATAGCGGCACTCCCTTTTTGGCCAACCGCCGTTACTCGACGATCTTGCAAGGTTACAGTAACACCACTTGGTATTTTAATGGGACGAACACCTATTCTCGACATATCTTTAAACAATTTCAAATAAAACCTCGCCGCCTAAACTTTTCTTAACCGCCTCAAGATTACTCATTACCCCTTGAGAAGTAGAAACAACAAAAATACCTTTTTTTCTTCGATATAGTTCCGCAGAACCTCTGTAGATTCTTCTACCTTGAGTGGAAATTCTTTTTATTAAGATAAAACAAGGATCCCCGTTTTCGGTATATTTTAAGGTAATGTGTAGATATTTTCTCCCAGTGCCAGTCTTTTTAAAGCGCCTTACCTCATTAAAGTATCCGTGCTTTAGCAAAACATCAGCCACACTCTCCACTAAACTAGCACAAGGAATTTCAATAAATTCCTTCCTAACTAATGAAGCATTATTGATTGAGCTTAGCATGTTAGACAAAGTATCAACTGACATAATCAATAAATCTAAAAACTAGCTTTACGAACACCAGGCAACTGGCCGCGAGAAGCAAGCTCTCTAAAGCAAATTCGACAAATCCCATACCGACGAATGTAGGCTCTAGGACGACCACAAATATGACAACGGTTATGAAACCGCACCTTGTATTTCGGCTGCTTTAGTTGCTTAACAAGAAGAGCTTTTTTCGCCATAAGACGCAGTATACAAGAAAATAACAATTTAACAATTACTTGACACCTTTTCTCGATTTAAAAGGCATACCTAGTTTATCAAGAAGAACAAAAGCTTTTTCGTCATCTCCAGCAGAAGTAACGATTGTTACTTGGAAACTTTTATTAAAATTAGATTTACTGGCATCGATCTCTGGAAAGATTGTGTGCTCGAGTATCCCCAAACTATAGTTGCCATGACCGTCAAAAGCCTTTTCCGACAAACCTTGAAAATCCCTAGTTCTAGGTAAAGCAACATTTAGCAACCTCTCCAAAAATGACCACATTCTTTCCCCTCTCAATGTCACCGATAGACCAACTAGGGCCCCTTGCCGAACCTTAAAACCAGCGATTGATAAACGGCAAGGACGGTGATAAGGAAGTTGACCGGTAATAGTAGCCAAATCTTGAGTAACTTCCTGGATATATGCCTGGTTATCACGATCTTTTCCCACACCGATATTAAGAACCACTTTCCTGATATTTGGGGCGGCCAAAGGGTTAGTCAAAGAAAGCTCCTTAACTAATTCCGGAACTATTTTTTTCTGGTATGTTTCCTTAAGTGTTGACATTTTAGAAATTTTAACTAAACGGCGGCTTTGCATTTTTTACAAAAACGGTACTTTTTCCCATCTTTTAAGCCATAACCAATTCTTGCCGACTTAGAACAATTAGGACAAACAAAGGCTACTTTTGAAACATCCAAAGCCCTTTCTACCGTAATTATTGAACCTGGACTACTTCCTCTAGCTTTTATATGTTTTTTAACCAGATTCACACCTTCAACTAAGACCCGACCTCGCTTAGGAAAGGATTTAGAAACAACCCCTTCCTTACTACGCCAATTACCTGATAATACCTTGATTTTATCGCCTTTTCTTATTTTCATAGAAAAAAATTACCAAACTTCTTTAGCCAAGGAAACAATTTTTAAAAATCCGCCCGCGCGAAGCTCCCGGGCTACTGGTCCAAAAACTCTTGTTCCTAAAGGCTCCTTATTTTTATCAATTAACACAGCCGCGTTATCATCAAATCTAATATAGGAACCGTCCGTGCGGCGTTTTTCCTTGCGAACACGAATAATGACCGCATCAACCTTATCGTGAACCTTTACGCTGCCAATCGGCGAGGCCTTTTTTATCACTACTTTAATAACTTCACCAACACTAGCAACTTTTTTATTCGACGCCCCGGGAATACCAATACACATTACTTCCTTGGCTCCCGTATTGTCAGCAACTGTAAGACTTGTTTGGCGCTGAATCATATCAAACTAATTATTTTTAACAACTTCTATAATCTTCCAACATTTCTTTTTGCTTAGGGGACGACACTCTTCAATTACAACCTGATTACCTTCTTGCGCCCCCAACAAATTATCGGTCATAAATTTTTGGGTGACGCGGTAGCGCTTTTCATAAAGAGGGTGGTGACGGAAAGAGTTTACCGAAACCACCGCTGTATTGGTCATTTTGTTTGAGATAACTACACCTGTTAACCTTCTTAAAGTCATAATCAATTAGTATTTAAATATTCTTTTTCGCTTATAACAGTCAAAATACGAGCCAAACTTTTTTTCTTTTTGCGAAGAACGGATGTGTCTTCTATAGTTCCCCCAGCCAAAGATGTTTTATAAATATCTGTTCTAACCTTACCGGCTTCTTCATACAGCTCCTTGATACTTTTTGATCTTAGCGTTTTTAAGTCCATACCTCTCCTTCTTTAGACAAATATCTTGTAGGAATAGGTAATTTATGACTCGCCCTAGTAAAAGCTTCCCGCGCTAAATCTTCGGTAACACCGGTTAATTCAAAGATAATCTTGCCAGTCCTCACAAAAGCCTCGTAGTGATCAACTGGACCTTTACCTTTTCCCATTCTTACTTCAGGAGGCCTTTTTGTAACTGGGGTTTGAGGAAAAACCAAAATCCATATCTTGCCGCTTCTTTTTGTATAGTGCGAAATAGCCTTACGAGCAGACTCTATTTGCCTAGCTGTTAGTCTTCCCGGAGAAACAACTTGCAAACCATAATCCCCAAAGGAAAGGGTAGACCCGCGCCAAGCTTTGCCGCCGGTCCGGCCCCTAAATTGCTTTCTGTACTTTAAGCGCTTTGGTTCGTTTGCAGGCATAAACAAATATAATAACTAGACTTTAACATCACCTTTATAAACCCAAACTTTTATCCCAATCGTTCCATAAGCAGTAAAGGCGGTATCTTTAGCGTAGTCTATATTAGCTCGAATCGTTTGCCCTGGAACAGCCCCACGACTAACTACTACACTACGAGCAATTGAAGATGGCCCGCCTAAGACACCAGCGCACTTGATTCTAACACCTTTGGCGCCTTTTTCCATGGCTTTATCAGCATCAGTTCTCATTATCCTGTTGTAGGGAAACCTGCCTTCGATCCGTCTCGCAATGTTACTGGCAATCAAGGTAGCGGATGTGTCAGGATTTTTGACAG
Organism: candidate division WWE3 bacterium CG08_land_8_20_14_0_20_43_13; assembly: GCA_002774225.1. Taxonomy (GTDB): domain Bacteria; phylum Patescibacteriota; class WWE3; order PEYW01; family PEYW01; genus PEYW01. The sequence goes on from PEYW01000029.1 coordinate 17,724, forward strand.
TTTCTACATCAATTGTAACCTTATCTTTAGTAATTTTCGCCAACTCCTGATTAAGATTTTGAATGTTGGCTCCACCACGACCAATAACAACACCCGGACGACCAACTTTAAGAATTAACTTAATCTGTGAAACCGAACGCTCAATTTCAACTTTCTCTAAATTCGCGCCCTGTAAACTCTTAAAAAGGTATTGACGCAACTTATAATCAGAAAGGAGGTTTGCGATGTACTCCTTTTTTTTATTAAACCAGCGAGATTCCCATGCTAGGTGTGGTCCTACTCTAAAACTGCGGGGGTCAACTTTTTTTCCCATAAACCAAAAAATACTTAATTCTTTTTACTAATACCAATAACTAAATTAGTTCTTCTTTTCTTTATACGATTGGCGTGGCCGCGCCCAACCGGCTGCCAACGTTTAAGAAAGGGCGCGGAATTAGCTAAGGCAGTACTAACTACCCACCTATCTTTAGCTAAATCAGCTCTCTGCACATTGGCATTAGCCATTACTGACTTTAAAGTTTTTAAAATGTCCGATGCGATACCCTTACGGCTCAATTCCAGCTGCTTTAAACAAAAGGACAGCTCTTTCCCCCTTATCAAACCCATTAATAGTCCAACCTTTTGAGGAGGGGCTTTTAAGGAAGGGTATTTTATAATAAATTCAGCGTTTGCACCCATAATTAAAATAGGATTAGTCGGCAGGTTTCTTATCAGCGGTATCTTTTCTACCACCGTGAGCCCTAAAAATTCTTGTGAGGGCAAATTCACCCAACCGATGACCAATCATCGCTTCGGTAACGAATACATTAACATGTAATTTACCGTTGTGAACACCAAATGTATGACCAACCATTTCTGGAGTAATTACCGAAGAACGGAACCAAGTTTTTATAACTTGCCGGCTGCCAGATTCCTCGGCACGCCTAACTTTAATAAGAAGCTTTTCATTGGTGTAAGGGCCCTTTTTTGATGATCTAGACATATTTTATTTAACACGACGGCTAATTATATATTTAGTTGCAGTGTTCCTTTTTCTCCTTGTTCTAACTCCGTAAGCCTTTTTACCCCAGGGAGTCTTTGGACAAGGCATTCCCACCGGAGAGCGCCCCTCACCGCCACCATGAGGATGTGAATCGGGGTGCATCGCTGTTCCCCTAACCTCGGGTCTTCTACCTAAATGCCTGCTGCGACCGGCTTTACCCAATTTACAGTTTTTCAAGTCCGCATTACCTAAAACCCCAACAGTTGCCCAACAATCAACAGGAACTTTGCGAATTTCACTGCTGGGCATTTTTAATAAAGCGAAATTTCCCTCTTTTGCCATCAAATAGCAGGACACCCCAGCCCCACGAGCCAATTTTCCACCCGCTCCTGGTCTTAATTCAACATTATGCACAGCTAAACCCAAAGGAATACTGGAAAGAGGCAAGCAGTTACCAACTTCGACCTCCACATTTGATCCAGAAACAACAAAAGAACCTTCTTTAAGATCCTCGGGGGCTAGAATATAACTCTTTTCACCATCTTTGTAAACTATTAAAGCAATATCAGCGCCGCGATTTGGGTCATATTCAATATTAACCACTTTAGCCGAAATATTCTTCTTTGAGCGCTTAAAGTCGATGCAACGATACAGTTTTTTAGCTCCAACCTGCCTATGACGGGTGCTGACACGGCCATGAGAACGACCCACATGGCCGCAGAAAGTACCGGTGGTTAACTTTTTGTGCGGGCTATTTATTTTCTTTCTCGCAACAGAAACAAGAGCAACTCGTTCCCGCTGACCAGAAGAAGTTGGTTTAAATTTCCTTAAAGCCATATTCAAAATTAATCAATTTTTATTTGATCATCTTTATTTAATGTAATGATCGCCAATTTTTTTAAAGGTGTCCTTCTTAAAGTCGGATGCGCGCCGGCCCGTTTTACCTTACCCAATCGTCTTAGCACATTTATTTTTAATACCTTAACCGAATATCTTTTAAAAACCTCTCTCGCAATTTCTCCCTTTGTGGAGTCTTGGCTGACCTCAAAAACATATTTTCTTTGCTTGCCTAAAATCGAAGTTTTTTCTGTTTCCTTAAGATGTTTCAGAATCATATTTTTATACTCCCAAGCATCGGTTTTGTAAGGAAACTATGGAGTTCCTATCAAAAACCAAATACTCGCAGTTTAAAATATCATAAGTACAAATCACGCCAACCCTAGCTAAAGATACTTTAGATAGATTACCAGCCGCTAAAGCGATGTTTTTGTTGTCGTTTGGCAGAACAAATGTTACTTTTGACTCAACAATCCCAAGGTTTTTTAAAAAATCATGAGCCTTTTTGGTTTTACCCTGATCAAAATCGAAACGGTCCATCAAAATAAGCTTGTCTGAACTTAATTTTTGCGACAAAACTCCTAAAAAAGCCTTCTTTCTCATTTTTTCTGTAAATTTTAGCCTTGTAGCTCCAGATTTTGGACCGTGAGCTACCCCGCCACCCTTCCACAAAGGAGAACGGATTGATCCTTGACGAGAATGTCCGGTGCCTTTTTGACGCCAAGGTTTACGACCACCGCCAGAAACCTCGCTTCTTGTTTTAGTATTAGCAGTACCTTGTCTCTGATTATGCAGGTAAACTCTTACCGCCTGCAAAATTAAATCAGTGGGGCATTCTACTGAAAATACACCTTCGGCAAGCTCAAAGGACTCATTCGTCTCCTGACCCTGTTGGTTATAGACTTTAAGCTTCATAATCAAAATACAAAGTAAGCTTAGCTCTAATATGACCTGGTAAAGGTCCGCCGACAGCTAGCATCAACCGATCAGAGCTAATGTCGGCAATTTTTCGGTTTCTTAAAGTAACTCGAGCATTTCCCATGTGTCCAGCCATTTTTTTACCTTTGAGCACATGTCCCACCGCGCCCATGGAAGAACCGATGGAGCCAGGCGCCCTATGGCGATCAGATTGACCATGTGTGGCTGGGCCGCCGGCGAATCCCCAACGTTTGACCACCCCGGCAAACCCTTTTCCCTTAGATGTGCCAATCACCTTGAAAATAATTGAGCCACAATTAACTGAATTGGGAATCGGCTCGGTTAATCTAACAAAAGTAACTGGAGTCACTTTGCCTTCCTGATCAAAAATCTGCGACATATTCAATTTTTGACCAAGTATTTTTAACATAGGTTCTCTTAGGCATTAAAAAAGCGACGCCTGGCGCCGCCTTTTTCGCCGCTACCAGTAGCCAATTATAAGTACTCATTTATAACTGTCAATAAACAATAATAAATGAACATCAATCCTAGTAAAACTACTACATCTTAAGAGAAATATCCACACCAGCCGGTAAATTAAGATTAGATAAACTATCAATAGTCTGCGGTGTAGGTTCAACAATATCAACCAATCTCTTGTGTACCTTCAATTCAAAATGCTCGCCGCCACTTTTAAAAATATGGGGGCTGCGAATAACTGTTTCCCGATGGATATCTGTAGGCAAGGGAATAGGACCCACCACTTTTGCTCCAGTCCTGATAGCTGTTTGAATAATCTTTTGTGTAGAATCATCCAGAACCCTGTTGTCGTAAGCGCACAGGCGAATCCTAATTTTTCCCTTAGACATATACAGTAAAAAATTTAAGCTAAAACTTTGGTGGTTACTCCAGCCCCAACAGTTTGACCACCCTCACGGATAGCGAAACGAGATCCTTCTTCCATAGCCACAGGAGTGATTAACTTAACTTTAAAAGTAACATTATCACCTGGTAAAACCATTTCTACCCCTTCGGCCAAAGTAACTTCGCCAGTTACATCGGTAGTACCTACATAAAACTGAGGGCGATAACCATTAAAGAACGGGGTATGACGGCCACCCTCATCTTTGTTAAGAATATAAACTTCACACTCAAATTCGGTATGAGGATTAATGGTTCCGGGAGCGGCCAAAACCTGGCCTCGTTCCACCTGATCCTTGGCAATACCACGAAGCAAGATGCCCACATTATCACCAGCCTGACCCTGCTCCATTGGTTTGTTAAACATTTCCACACCGGTAACCACGGTTTTTTTGGTTTCCTGAATACCCACAATTTCAACTTCATCGCCAATCTTAATGAGACCTCTATCAATTCTACCAGTAACAACTGTACCGCGGCCTTGGATAGAAAACACATCTTCAATCTGCATCAAAAAAGGCTTGTCTAGCTCACGCTCCGGGGTAGGAATACTTTCATCTACCGCCTTCATAAGCTCCATAATTTGATCAGTACTTTGTTTATCCCCTTCCAAAGCTTTTAAGGCAGAGCCGCGAATCACAGGAATTTTGTCACCAGAGAATTTATACTTGGTCAACAGCTCACGAATTTCCACCTCAACCAAGTCAAGCAATTCGGGATCGTCAACCAAATCGCATTTATTCATGAAAACAACCAAAGCCGGCACATTAACCTGACGCGCTAACAAAATGTGTTCGCGAGTTTGCGGCATAGGACCATCAGGAGCAGACACAACTAAGATCGCGCCATCCATTTGAGCCGCGCCGGTAATCATGTTTTTGATGTAATCACGATGCCCGGGACAATCAATGTGGGCGTAATGCCGTTTTTCTGTTTCGTACTCAACATGAGTAACAGAAATAGTGATACCTCGTTCCTTTTCTTCGGGGGCGTTGTCAATGCTGTCAAAAGCTCTAAATTTAGCTAAACCCTTGTCCGCCAAAACCTTGGTAATAGCAGCGGTTAGGGTTGTTTTGCCGTGGTCAACATGGCCAATAGTGCCAATATTGACATGGGGCTTAATGCGTTGAAATGCTTCGGCCATAAATCAAAGATTTGAATGTGACTGCACAATCGCGCGTCTTTTGATTATGTAGTCACACTAAAATTGAAATTAATACTATATAAAAAAACAATAAACTTACTTTTCTTTAGCGCCACTAGATTTACCGGCAATGGCCATGGCAATGCCGGCCGGTACTTCCTCATAGTGACTAGGCTCCATATTAAAGCTCCCGCGCCCCTGCGTCAAGGATCTAAGCGAGGTAGCGTAGCCAAACATATCCGCCAAAGGTACAAAAGCACGGACAGTTTGAAGCTCTCCTTTTTGCGTAGTACCCTGAATCTGACCGCGGCGAGAGGATAAATCACCAATCACGCCACCTAAATGGTCAGAGGAAACACGGACTTCCACATCCATAATCGGTTCTAGCAAGACTGGATCCGCTTTACGGATAGCTTCTTTAACACAACGAGAGGCAGCTATCTTAAAGGCAGCCTCCGAAGAGTCTACTTCATGGTAGGAGCCGTCAAAAACAGCTACTTGAGTATCTATTACCGGATAGCCAAAAACCACTCCGCCAGCCAAAGCTTCCTTTACCCCTTTCTCAACCGCCGGAATATATTCCTTTGGAATAACGCCACCTCTTACTTCATCAACAAATTTAATACCCTCCCCTCGCTGCAAGGGAGAGACTCTCAACCAAACATGGCCATACTGGCCTCGTCCGCCTGATTGATGAATATATTTACCTTCCTGCTCAAGACTCTTTCTAATTGTCTCACGATACGCAACCTGCGGCTTACCCACATCGGCTTCTACATTAAATTCTCTCTTCATACGGTCCACAATTATTTCCAACTGTAACTCACCCATACCAGCGATAATTATTTGACCAGTCTCCTCATCAGTTCTAACCACAAAGGTAGGATCCTCTTCGCAAAGGCTCTGCAAAGCGACGCCCATGCGCTCCTGATCTAATTTGGTTTTCGGTTCAATCGCCAAAGAGATAACCGGTTCTGGAAAAGTTATGGATTCCAAAACAACCGGGTGAGACTCATCACATAAAGTGTCACCGGTAGCGGTACTTTTTAACGCGACCGTTGCTCCAATCTCACCGGCAAATAACTCCTTAACATCTTCGCGATGATTAGCATGCATTAAAAGAATTCGACCAATCCTCTCTTTATTTCCTGAAGAAGAATTAAAAACATAGGAACCAGTCTCCAGTTTCCCCGAATAGACACGAAAGTAAGTAAGTTTACCCACATAAGGATCGGTTTGCAATTTAAAAGCCAGAGCGGCGAAAGGACCGTTAACATCAGGTTTTAAAATGACTTCTTCTCCGGTTTTGGCGTGACGGGCAACAATATCAGGACGGTCTAAAGGCGAAGGCAGGTAATTAATAATACTGTCCAAGAGAAAAGTAGCAAATGACCGGCGTCCGTCGCCACCAAAGACAGGAAAAAAGCTGCCGGAAAGAGCCGCCTCCCGAACCGCCTGTCTCAATTCATCTTCGGTTAATACCCCATCGCTTAGATATTTTTCCAAAAGCTGGTTATTACTTTCCACCGTTCGCTCAATTAATTCCGCTCGATATTTGCTAACCAACTCCTTCATATCTTCAGGAACAACAGTTTCTTCCAATTCCAACGCGTCCTCCTGGGCATAAACATAAGCCTTTTGCGTCACCAAATCAACAAAACCTTTTAAAGAATATTCAAAACCGATCGGCAGCATTACCGGTGAAGCGTTTTGATCCAATCGCTCGCGAATAGATGATAAGCTAGCGTAAAAATCACCACCAACCAAATTAAGCTTATTGATAAAACAAATTCGTGGAACATTATACTTGTTAGCCTGCCGCCATACAGTTTCCGATTGTGGCTCCACTCCCATCTTACCGTCAAAGATAACCACCGCTCCGTCCAAAACACGTAATGATCGCTCTACTTCCGCGGTAAAATCAACATGCCCCGGGGTATCAATAATATTAATTCTGTAATCTTGCGGATCGTTAGAAAAATGTAGGTTCCAAAAACAAGTGGTCGCCGCCGATTGAATTGTAATACCCCGCTCCCTTTCTTGCGCCATCCAATCCATTTGAGTTGATCCATCATCAATGTTTCCGATCTTATGAGTCTTTCCTGTATAGTAAAGGATTGTTTCGGTGGTAGTAGTTTTACCCGCATCAATGTGGGCAATAATACCAATGTTCCGCACTCTTTCCAAAGGGTGTGTTTTCAACATATAAAATGGGGTTAATTCCTAGCCGCCCAAGAAAAGTGAGCGAAGGCGCGATTGGCTTGGGCCATGCGGTGCATATCTTCTTTTTTCTTAAAAGCCGGACCCGATTCATTATAGGCGTTAGTTATTTCCTCCGTTAACAAAGTGGGCATAGGTTTTCCCGAACGACTTCGGGCGCTATTTATCAACCACCGCAAAGCCAAGGATTCAGCACGAGAATGCCTAATAGGAACCGGAACTTGGTAAGTGGCCCCACCAACACGACGGGAACGAACTTCTTGCTCTGGGGTCACATTTTTAATCGCTCTTTCAAACTTCTCAAGAGTAAGCCTTCGTTTTTCTTTCATGTCACCAGATGCATCTTCGATAGCTAACGCATCCAAAGCCTTATAGACAATAGAAACAGCGATCGATTTTTTACCATCGACCATAATTTGATTTATCAGCCGAGATACCAGTAGCGAATGGTAGCGACCATCAGGCTGTGGGTTGTTGTGTTTTAAACTTTTATTGTCACGCATATAAGCAAACAATAGCATTCTAGCAAAGAAACTTCCTTTAACAATATCCAAATGCAAAACTGCATGGGGAATTTAACCTTAAGAGTAAGTCTTCGCCAAATAATTATTCGGATGGGCGGCGAGATCCATAAATGGAACGACTCGTCTTACGACCTTCAACACCGGCGGTGTCAAAACGACCGCGAACAATTGTATACTTAATACCAGGAAGGTCCGCCACTTTTCCACCTCTAACCAAAACCACGGAGTGCTCCTGCAAATTATGCCCCTCACCCGGAATATAAGCAGTCACCTCATGGCCATTAGACAGCCTAACTCTCGCCACCTTGCGTAAAGCCGAATTTGGTTTTTTTGGAGTCATTGTTTTTACACGCAGACAAACGCCGCGTTTAAATGGCGCTAGCACTTTCTTACGGCGACGATCGATGGTGGAATAAATTTCTGAAAGAGCGGGAACTTTGCTCTTCTTTTTCCTCTTTTCTCGTCCGTGCCTAATCAGCTGATTAATAGTCGGCATACAAGCAATAGATTAATTAGTAGAGATAGTCCGCCAATTGCCAAAAATCATATCCAGTTCGTCAGCAATTGACGCTCGTTCTCCGGTTGGGATAAGCCGTCCAATAATAACATTCTCCTTTAGGCCAAGCAAGTGATCAACACTTCCTGAACAGGCGGCATCGGTAAGAACCTGAATAGTATTTTGAAAAGACGCCGCCGACAAAAAGCTTTCCGTACAAAGAGAGGCCCTGGTTATACCTAACACCTCCTGATCAACCTTAGCCGGAGAACCTTTGGTTCTAGAATTAACATAATCAATATAGGGTTGTGTAACCAAATCGCCCGCGAGTAACCCTGTATCACCCGGATTAGTAACTTTTAAGCGAGAAAACATCTGTCTTATAATAACTTCGGCGTGCTTATCGCTCAAAGTTACCCCTTGAGAGGAATATGTATCTTGAATTTCTTTGAGAATGTATCTTTGAGCCTCAAGTAACCCTTTACTTTGAAGCAACTTCTTAATATTAGAAAAACCATGAGTTAAACTATCCCCTTTGGATACTAGATCGCCATCCTCCACAGCTGGATCTTCAAATGGCTCCAAGCGATATTCTAACTCCGAAATATCGGCATCTTTGTCAGTTGCCTGTACTTTCAAGATTGTAAGCCCCTCCTCGGATTCTTTAATGGAAACTTTACCGGTTATCTCACTCATTAACGCCGCGTTTTTAGGAGTCCTGGCCTCAAAAATCTCCTCTACCCTTGGTAACCCTTGAGTAATATCTTTACCAACGACACCACCGGTGTGAAAAGTTTTCATGGTCAATTGAGTTCCCGGCTCACCAATTGACTGCGCGGCTATAACCCCAACCGCCCGTCCAATTTTAACCAAAGACCCGGTGATTAAGTCTCTTCCGTAACATTTAATACAAATACCAAAAGGAGATTTGCAAGTCATTGGCGAGCGAACAAAAACGCTGGCTAGAGAAGATTCAGCAATCTCCTTGGCGGTGGATTCAGTAATCTCTTCCCCAGATGTAACAACGAGACGGCTGCCAATTTTTACATTTTTCAAAGAGATGCGACCAACTAAACGCTCTGAAAAGGAGGTTAGAGGATTTTCCTGCCCACGAATTATTTCCAAGCCTTCTTTTGTTCCGCAATCCTCATCACGAACAATAACATCTTGGGCCACATCTACCAAACGCCTGGTTAAGTAACCAGCTTCTGCGGTTTTAAGCGCCTTATCGGTTAAACCTTTACGGCCGCCACGAGTTCCAGAAAAATATTCAAATATCTCCAAACCCTCTCGATAACTTGACTTGGTCGGCATCTCCACGATTCTACCGGTGGGATCGGCTATTAAACCACGCATTCCCGCCAACTGTTTAACTTGGTCACGACCGCCTTTAGCCTTTGAGACAACCATTATTTTAATAGGATTATCATCCCTCATACCTTCCCAGACCATATCGTCGATTGCATTTGTGGTCTTTATCCATACATTCTTAGATAGTTCCTTCATCTCGCTTTCGGTAATCAAACCACGGGCGCAACTCTTCTCAATCTTTATAATTTCCTCCTCTGCCTCCTCCAGAACCTGCTTTTTCTCTTCGGGAACTTTACAGTCATACAGTGACATAGAACAAGCGTATTTTGTACCGTATTTTAAACCCAATGTTTTTAAAACATCAATCAAATCAGCTGCTTTTTGATCGTGCTCATTTACCAAAGTGGAAACAACCATGTCGCGCAAGTCGTTGTATAGGACTTGCTTATTAATAAACCGCGATTTCTCGGGAAGACAATTATTAAAAATCAAGCGGCCGTGGGTAGTCTCTATTATCTGATCTTGATACTTAACTTTTATCAATTGTCTAAGCCCTAAATAGCCAGATTCATAAGCTAAAGAAACTTCGTTGGGACTAGCAAATACATTATTTAGCTTTGGCAACGAACTGTCAGTGCCAGTAAGATAAAACAAACCATAAAGCATTTCACGCCGGGGCATAACCGCTGGATCACCGGCGGCGGGGCGAACCAAATTGTGCGTGGATAACATTAAGTCTTTAGCTTCTTGGATCGCTTTTTGAGTAAGCGGAACATGCACTGCCATCTGATCGCCATCAAAATCAGCGTTAAAGCCGGTACAAACTACCGGTGGGAGCTGAATAGCGCTACCCTCGGTTAATTTTGGATAAAAGGCCTGAATGCTCAAACTGTGCAGAGTCGGAGCGCGGTTTAACAGCACTGGATGATCTTTAACTATCTCTTCTAAAATATCCCAAACCTGTCCATTTCGTTGATCCAAAAAGTATTTGGCGCTACGAACATTCGGCGCCAAACCTCTCAACATTAACTCTCGCAAGACAAATGGTTTAAAAAGCTCCAAAGCCATTTCCTTAGGCAAACCACATTCGTAAAGACGCAGTTCGGGACCAACTACGATTACTGCTCTTCCCGAATAATCAACTCTTTTACCCAGCAAATTTAGCCTAAAACGGCCTTTTTTACCCTTTAGCAGTTCGGACATGGAGCGCAATTCTTTTTGTTTTTTATACCGTGTTTTTTGAAACGGTTGGTCAAGTAACGCGTCCACCGCTTCTTGCAACATACGTTCTTCGTTATGAATAATTATCTGAGGAGCACCAAGTTCTAAAAGATGCTTAAGACGGTTATTACGATTTATTACGCGACGATATAGGTCATTAAGATCAGAAGTGGCAAACCGACCACCTTCCAATTGCACCATTGGGCGCAAATCGGGAGGAATAACCGGTAATATTGTCATCACCATATTTGCCGAATTAATGCCGGCTTGTCTAAGTTTCTCAGCCACACGTAAACGTTTAGTTAACATTAGCTTGTTACCTCTTGATTTGGATATTAGCTGTCTTAACTCCTTAGTCATGTCCTCCAAATTTATCCCTCGCAAAACAGCTAAAAGAGCACGCGCGCCCATACCCACTTGGGAAAACTTTTTAAGGTATGGAGATAAAAGCCTGTATTCATTATCGGTAAGTACTGTCAAATAACCTACTGCCTCTAGCTTGTCACGCAAAGAATTATAATGATCCTCGACATTATTCCGCTCCTTTTGTTCCTTTTCCACCAACGAGGCGATTTTGCTATTGCGTTTTAACTCAAGCTCTTCGGTAATCATTTTCTTACGACCGACATCCCCAAGATCAGTTAACTTTTTGAGCTGTTCGGCTAAATCTTTTTCTTCTTGGGCTATTTTCTCTCCTACCAATTTAGTAAGTTTTTCTAAATCGCGCGTCAAATCCTGGTCAACAGCTTCCAAAGCCAAAGCTTTTTTCTCCGCCTGAACTTTTGTCACTAAATAACTGGAAAAATAAACAACCGCCCTAACATTACGGGGAGAAATTCCTAACAACAGACTTATTTGGGAAGGGATACGTCTAAAAAACCAGGGGTGGGCAATCGGAGCCGCTAAAGTAATATGCCCCATACGCTCACGACGCACACGAGAAAAAGTTACTTCCACACCGCATTTGTCACAAACGACCCCTTTGTATCTGATACCCTTATATTTTCCGCAACAACACTTAAAGTCTGATGTTGGACCGAAGATTTTCTCACAAAAAAGACCGTCCTTCTCCGCTCTAAAGGTTCGATAGTTTATTGTTTCTGGTTTTAAAACCTCGCCGCGCGACCAAGACCTAATTTGTTCGGGAGAGGCAAGGGAAAGACGAAGGGCATCAAATTCCATAAATTATTCGACACAAAACTAATAATTCGAAGGAGATCCTGTGCTAATATGCACATCTTCTTTTGTATCTTTTTTTAAGTCTAGAATTTCAATTGACAAGCCCAAACCAGACATTTCTTTGGTAAGAAGCTTAAAGGATTCGGGAATAGAAGCTTCTGGTATAGGCTCCCCTTGAACAATAGCCTTATATGCCTTATTGCGCCCAACTATGTCATCCGATTTGATAGTTAACATTTCCTGCAGTATATGAGCAGCTCCATAAGCTTCTAAAGCCCACACCTCCATTTCACCAAATCTTTGACCACCAAATTGAGCTTTTCCACCCAAGGGCTGTTGGGTAATAAGCGAATAAGGACCGGTGGAACGAGCATGCATCTTTTCTTCCGCAATATGTTTAAGCTTTAAAATGTATTCATACCCCACCACTACTTTAGAATCATACGGCTCTCCAGTACGGCCATCGTAAAGAAGAGTTTTTCCATCTTCTGGTAAATTGGCCTTCTCCATCTTTTCAAATACAAAGTGATCACCATTGCTCTTAAAAGACTCCACTATATAACGAGTATCTAGTTTTTTAGCCGCGTTGGCGAGATGGGTTTCCATCAACTGACCAACATTCATACGAGAAATAACCGAAGTTGGAGATATAATAATATCAACCGCTTGCCCATCAGCGGTGTATGGCATATCTTCAACCGGAACAATTCTGGAGATGACTCCCTTGTTACCATGACGGGCAGAGAGTTTGTCACCAACAGATATTTTTAAGGATTGAGCCACAAGTACCTTAATTTCCTGCAGCACACCGGCCGATAAATTCGCCTCACCGCTATCAAGGATTTTTATCCCCACCACAGTACCACCTTCACCATGAGGGACAGTTAGCGAGTTATTACGAACATCTTTAGCTTTTTCACCAAAAATAGAACGCAGCAAGCGCTCTTCAGCAGAGAGCTCAGCTTCTCCTTTTGGAGCAACTTTACCAACAAGAATATCCCCGGAATGAACTTTTGCCCCAACTTGGACAACACCCTGCTCGTCAAGGTTACGCAGAGATTCCTCGGTAACATTAGGAATATCGTTAGTTACTTCCTCGGGACCTAATTTTGTATCTAAAACCTGAACATCGTACTCACTAATGATAACCGATGTAAGAATATCATCTTTTACAAGATGATCGGAAAGGACCAAAGCATCATCGTAAGTGTAGCCATCCCAATCCATGTAAGCCACACGTAAAGACCTTCCCAAAGCCAAGTAACCTCCTGCTGTTGAAGGTCCGTCAGCTAGTAAGTCCCCAACTTTAACCTTCTGACCAACATGGACTACTGGAATTTGGTTAAAACAAGTACCATCATTCGACTTAATAAACTTCTTTAACTCATAAATTATTTCCTTATTTTTGCTGGTTTTTATTTTCACAATGGCGGAGTCTACATAAACAACCTCGCCATTCTCCTCCGCTAGTACAAGAACTCCTGAAGAGCGCGCGATGTCCTTTTCGGTACCGGTTTCTACTAAAGAGCGCTCTGTTTGTATTAAAGGAACAGCTTGTGCCATATGGTTGGAAGCCATTAAAACACGGTTATCGTTATCGTGAGAAACAAACGGTACCAACGATGCAGAGACACCCAAAATCTGCCGAGACGATACATCAACATAATCCGCCTGCTGGCGACCGGCGATGAAAAATTTACTTTTATGACGAAGGGGTATACGTTCTTGAACAATAAAACCTCTTTGATCGGTCTTCACCGAGCCGTTAGTAATTAAAAAGTTCTCCTCTTCGTACGCCGCCAAATAGACAATTTCATCGGTTACCTGAACACGACCATCGGCGTGCTTTTTTAACCGACGATAAGGGGTTTCCAAATAACCGTGCTTATTAACTCGCGAGTAGAGGGCTAGATAAGTGACTAAACCAATATTAGGACCCTCGGGAGTACGAACCGGACAAATTCTGCCATAGTGACTAAAATGAGCGTCGCGTACCGAAAAAGTGGCCCGTTCTTTGGTAAGACCACCTTGACCACCCACTGTTAAACGACGTAAATGATCAAGTCGGGATAAAGGATTAATTTGATCGTGATATTGGGATAACTGCCCAGAAGCAAAAAAGCTGTGAACCCTAGCCATAACAGGCCGCGGAGAAAGCAATATGTTTGGCTGACAAAGGTGGTCTCCTGGCTGAAGACTCATCCTCTCCTTGACCAAACGCTCAATCTGCAAAAAGCCGACCCTCACTTCACGCTGAAGCAATTCACCAACCGAACGAACGCGCCGGCTAGCTAAACTATCTATATCATCGTAATCTCCCAAACCGTTATTAAGTTGAATAAGCTTAGAAATAGCTGCCGCCAAATCTTCTAAATGCAAAAGCCTTCCCTCTGGAGTATCAGCAAACTTTAAGCCTAATTTTCGATTTAAATTGAACCGACCGACGCTTCCCAAATTAAAGAGGCGATAATTAAAAAATTTTCTTTCAATGAGGGCACGGGCATTATCCAAAACCAAGGGCTCGCCTGGTCTTAGTTTTTTATAAATCTCCAAAAGAGCGTCCTCGTAGGATTCACAAGGATCTTTTTCCAAAGTAGCGTGGATATATGAAAGACTATGGTTAATATCTACCTTAGAAAAAGCCTCCAAAATATCCTTATCCGTAGATAACCCATAAATCCTCAACAAAACAGTGGCTGCCATTTTTCTCCGGCGGTCAATCTGAGCAGTTATTATACCGCGACGAGAAGTAACAAATTCCAACCAAGCCCCATTTTTGGGAATAAGTTTTAGTCTAGTCAAGCGCCTCTTTTGATACAAGCCATCAAGGGTAAACAAAATTCCTTCTGAACGAGTAAGTTGGTTAATTACTGCTCTTTCAACACCATTGATAATAAAGGTACCTTCGTTAGTAATTTGAGGAAAATTGCCCATAAAGATTTCTTGGCTGACCTGCTTTCCCGTTTTACAATCTTTAAGAACCGCGTTAATGTACCAAGGACTTTCATAATTCGAGGCGGTGCGGACCGCCTCTGCTATAGTAATGGTAGGATTTTCAAAACGGGGTTTACTCAATATCAACTGCCAACCACGACTGGTATAGTCTTCGATAGGACTGACTTCCTGAATAATTTCTTCAACTGCTTCCTTAACAAACCAGCCGTAAGAATCCTTTTGAATACGCGCCAAATCAGGCAAAGGCAGATCGTGTTCAAAGAAAGAGGACGCAGATTTCTTGGACATGTGTTATCCTAAAAAATTAAGGGAAAAAACGCAACTGCGGGCACTTTTATCACAAACAAAAAATTATGTCAACAACTAATTGCTGAATTTTCTTATATTGCTTATATGCTCATCAAGTGTAACCGCATAATGAATTGTACCATCACTATCAGAAAAATAAAACAAGTAAGGGGATGTTTTTGCGCCAACAACCGCTTCCAAAGAAAGTAAACCTGGATTGGAAATTGGTCCGGGAGGAAGCCCTAGGTAAAGACGAGTATTATAAGGACTTTCCAATTTTAATCCATTTTCTGGCTCTGGCCACCACGAACAGTCGTATAAATTGTCCGCGCACTCAAGACTGGCTAAAGCATACTGGACAGTCGCATCTACTTCCAGAGGCATATTTAGTCTCCATCTTTTTAATAGAATCCCAGCTACCACCGAACGATCTTCGGGGAGTCGTGTCTCCCGTTCAACTAAAGAGGCAAAAATTACGACTTGTTCCTTTGGCGGATCTTCGGTAAAAACAAGATCGCTAGTTTTTTGATTAAAGTTGTCTAACATTCTATTTATTATCTGTTTAGCATTATTATCGTAAGAAACACGGTAAGTATCGGGAAATAAATAACCCTCTAAACCGGCCGCGGTTTGTACAAACTCATCAAAAAAATATCCTAAACAAGAAATTTGGCTGGAGCCGCACTTCCATCTCGCGTAAACTAAAGCATATTCTTCTAAACGTTGTCCTTCAATAAAAACTATAGACTCTTCAAAAAGACCTTTTTTAAAGAGAGCCGCTAGTGAACCAACTGATAAACCTTCCACAAGTTGATAACGGCCAGCTTGGATATTAAGGATAGGATTAGCCTTTAAATAAAGCATAAATACAAGGGGGTGAGGGATAATTCCCTGATTATAAAGGTTCTGGGCAACCACCTTACTTGAATCTCCCGGGTTAATAGTAAAAACCAACGAACTTGACGCTTTATAATTCAAGGGTCTGTTGCAATATTGAATAAAAACCCAGTATAAAAGCGAGATCGAGGCAACTGAAACAAACAAAAAAACACCTCCTAAAATAAGAAGAGGTTTTACAGAAAAGATTTTTTTTGCAGGTATACTCTGTTCCATAAAATCAGGTTTGATCCTGCTCCGTAAAATAACGCTCCAGTAACACAACAGCCGCGTAGGAATCAAGTTGACTGCCTTTTCTCCTTCGGGACTTAGAAAGTTTCATCACTTTCCCTGCCTCTTGGGAAGAAAAACTCTCATTCACAAACGCGGTTTTAACTCCCGGCAAGTGTTTGGATAACATATTAGCCAGCTCATTAACCTCAAAGACCAAAAGCGATGGTTCGGGGCCAACTTGCCGAGGAAGACCAAAAACAACAGTATTTATTTCCTCTTGTTTACACAAATGAGCAATTCGTTGTAAAAGAGTTTTTTTATCCGGCACATCCGTCCATACCCTTAAAGGAATTGAGCTCTCCCGAGTGCCTAAAGCCAAACCAATACGCTTTTTACCGTAGTCCACAGCCAATACCATAGTTCTCTACTGTGAAGTAATTTCTACAACAATTGAATCCGCGTTACTAGGCAACCTTCCTTGAGTTATCAGACTATCCAAAAAAGGAATCGGTGATCCTAAAATAATTCTAATTGAAGACAGTCCTCGCAACGATTTTAAATAATCGCTAGCGGAAGACAAACTCAATCCAACAATGGATCTTGATAGTTCCTCTTTTTTAAACCGCGGAATTATAAAACCCTTAACACGGCAATTAAAGTACAGGGTTTGATCAAGACTTCCGGTAACATTTTCCACAGATACCGAAATTGGATCATCGGTTAGAGAGTAATTGTCCGGGACCTTTTCTTCCAATCTCTGTTTGACCATATCTTTGAGGGTTTGTTCGGAATAAACACCGGCTCTAATTTTTAGGTCCAGTGTAACACTTAAAGTATCGGTCTCATCACCAACTTTGTGACTATACTCCGTATTGATGATGCTTGATTGAAGAGCTTGTTGCTCCAACCTCTGATCACCCACCATCCTGGAGCGGATTTGGGCAACCCCTTCCTCCAAAAGAAGGGCTTTTGCAGAAGATTGAGAATTACTGTAGTCTTCTTGAGTAACTACCCTAACATTACGACTCTCACCACCACCAAAATCTGCTTCATTAATTGCCACGAAACTGGACGGGGATTCATTAGCAACCGTAAAATTCTGGGCTTTGGCAAGATTACCTAAAGAACCTATCTCTTGAGCAGCTACCGAAACACTAGCGCTGCCACTTTTGTATTCAATCGCTTGCGCGCTAGCGGCAGCAATTTTCCTCGCCGGAACATTTACTTCCTGATCCATCAAAAATTTAATCGTATCTTCGGTTGTTATTAAAGAAACAATCGTTCCTGCCTTAAAGACCTTATCGGAATCTGTCTTGTTGTAAATAGTAATCGCTCCTGCAGCTTTTGTTCCTACTACCTTTTCACCAGTAGTAGCTATTTGGTGCTTTTTTTTACCGGAATTTTCTATCAATGTTAAAGGAAGAAAGTCGGCGTCATCTGGTTCTAAATTTACTTTACCCGCTAAATCAAAATCTTGAACCAACTGATCAGAAGAAACAGTTAATTCCACCTTTGCCCAAGTCTTATTCTTAAGATAAATAAATCCACCAATAAGCAATAAGGTGAATAAAATAGGCAGAAGAATGAAACTGTACAACGGCTTTACTTTTGGCATATTTTTTAAAACGCCGAAGATTGAGAAAAAATTTACTGGAAACTTTATTTGATGTTTTCTCCTACCCAACTCTTCGTCCCGAGGCAAGCTGGTAAGGTCACTTGGGTATAAATACCCCAAAAGTTGGCGAGAAGTCTTATCTAAACCCTGCCAAGTCAATTTTTTACCTTTAGCGGCGGCCAATTTTTCTACCACCCTAAACAACAAGGGAAAGGCAGCTACACAGGAATCTTTTGATATTTTAATTGTAAGCTGCTCTCCAATAAATGATTCCACAAACTCCAGCATTTGCTCCGCGTTTTGATTGGTAACTTTTAACTCATCCATAGAGCCCCACAGGCAAGCCCGTGATACCACTTAGCGACCCCGCCTCGGCGGTGGTACGATCCATCCTCCGTAGCAGCAGCAACTGCTACTGCGGAGGACGGGCATGCGCCGTAGCATAAATTAACTAAATTAAACACTTGCATATTAAAAGTATCGCATTCACTAGAGAACTACATTTAAACCTATGGAATTTTGTCATCCTGAACTTGTTTCAGGATCTAATACCCAGTAAGATTCCGAAATGAATTCGGAATGACAAACTACATACTTTTAAACTGCGATGTCTAACCCCATTAGATAATATTATCTGACCGGGTTCATCCACAGATAAATCCGTGGTATCTCCTGCCTTGCCTGCCTGGCGGCAGACACGGCCGGCAGGCGCGAAGGTGCGTAAACCTAGACTTGACTATTCAAAAATTCCGCTCCAAATCCAGCTAGACAGGACACCATAAGAAACTCTTGCTTATTAAGCCGGCCAGTTAAATCTCTAACAAATAAATCATCGAAAGTAAAATTTAGGAACTCAACTTCCTGACCAAAAGGAAATTTCTTAAGCCAGCGAGAGTCCGAAAAAACAGCTTTAATCTCGGGGGATTCCTTACCACCACCCAGCATAATAATTTGATGAGGAAGCTTTTTGACCCCAGAAAATGATTCTAACGCAACATCAAGATTACATGCCCAATAACGACATACTCTGGTTAAGGTTTGACTAACAACCGACGGATCAACTGAATAATCATCTAAAGAGTTATATCTAATTTGCAGAGCTTTTTCCCAATCAATAGAAAGAGCTTGACTCAACGCCAAGGTAAAATGCCAATCGCCCAAAGGAAAACTAGCACAAGCGACAATTCCGCCTCCAATAACTACGCCAAGATTTGTTACTTGCCCGCCCACATCTACCAGCAATGCGTTAAATTGAGGTTTATCTTTATCTTTTAAGTTCTTTAATAGAGCGTTAAAGGAGGAAGTAACAGTTAACAGTTTTAGTCCTAATTTTTTTGAAATGTCTTGAAGACCGCGCAAATACTGGCTTGTAGAAAAAGAGGTTGCCAAACCAAGCTCTAAGACACTTCCTCGGTAACCCAAAGGACTAGAGGCATAGTACCCATCAAGCTTGCAAATACTAATATTAGAACCTATAAGTTCTAAATAGGCGCCGGGGTCGCCAAACCACCAAGCTGCTTGACCGGCCGCTTCTATTCCGGCGGCATCTTCTAAACGATCGCATATGTCAGAAAGCTCGTTCTCGGAAACCGGATCTTGTGAGGTAGTACGAGTAATTTTTGCCATAGTGGTAAAATCGTGTACCAAAACCCCCGAAAGACTATAAATAACTTGGTTCGGAGAAGGCACGCCCAATTCACTTAACAATTTCTTTAAAGTTTGAACAACCAACGGACTGTTCTTAATTAGACCGTGGTCAAAAGATCCTTCGGGCCAGGCAATCTGGCCACAACCAATAATTTGAGGAATTTCGTCTGTAAGATCAACCACCACACCCTTAACGTTTACAGTGCCAAAATCAATTCCCAAAAAAGACGAGGGGGAATGATTTTTTAAGAAGGGCAAAGAAAAATCAAGCATATTATATAGAGTATAAAGTCACAAGCAGTAATATATCAAGATAGCTAAAACCTTATTGAATTAAAACCGCTTTAATTCTACGAATCCCTTTGGAAATAGATTCTTGTTTAATGATCTTGAATGTGCCTAATTGGGAGGTATTTATAGCGTGAGGACCGCCACAAACCTCACAAGAAACAGGATTTTGCGAACCACCTATTGT